>PAIW01000083.1 GCA_002710885.1 Chloroflexota bacterium
CGCCTGCTTAATTTTGTCTGGTTCCGCGAGAGGTCGAGCGGGTTCTGAGTGAGGCTCTGGGATTTCGACAATGCTCTCGTCCACCTTCGTGGTGATCATGTCGGCAGGCAAGTCCAGGTAAACGGGACCGGGCCGACCAGCCAACGCCTCTCTCATTGCTATATTGATGAGGNTCGGGATACGTTCGGTGCTTTCCACAGNGTATGCCCACTTGCATAGCGGAGCAGTGGACTCNANCTGAGCGAGTTCCTGAAAGTCGCCCATGTTGCGGCGGCGAAGCTCTGACGCTCCGCCTATTACCAACAGCGGCCANCAGTTGACCTGTGCNTTGGCGATTGCGGTCANTGTGTTTGTCTGACCNACACCCGATGCGGCGACGCACACNCCTACCGATCGCGTGAAGTATGAATGAGCCTGAGCNGCCATCCCTGCCGTNTGCTCGTGGCGGACAGAGATCATTCTCATGCCTGCNTCAGCCCAGCCGTTCACGATGTCNCCCACCGGNTCNCCCGGTAGAGAATACATCGTATCGACTCCCTCACGCTTCAATGAATCTATTACTAGCTGTGCCCCTGAAATCTCGGCCACGATGCCCTCCTGCGAGTTGATTAATATTANGTCCNACGCCAATTGTATCCTGCGGGGTGCGGGTGTCAAGGATTCATGGTCGGCGACGTTTCACTATCGCGGTGTTAGAATACGAGCTGATTCAAATTGGAGGCCGTTGTATGCAGGATCAGTTCGTTCCCAACTTCGCGTGGTATCACCCTACTCGTATTGTCTACGGCATTGGGAAACTTCGGGATTTGCCCACAGAGGTCGATAACCTTACAGGACACGGTTCGTCTGTGTTCCTGGTCACAGGCCGCAGCAGCCTGCAAGCGCGAGGAATATTGCAGAAGGTCCTCGACGGACTGAGCGAGTTCGAGGTCACTGTTTACAACGATGTCAGGCCGTTCCCGTCTCCTGAAAACGTGGATTCAGCTGTCGAAGAATGCAAAGCTGCAAGCGCAGACATCGTAGTGGCCATCGGCGGCGGAAGCGCAATGGACCTTGCTAAAGCAGTGGCAATCCTCGCGGTGCATGAGGGGACGGCTTTGGAGTACGCGACACGCGAGCGCGAGTTCCAACGCAAAGGTTTGCCATTCATCGCGGCTCCAACCACTTCCGGGAGCAGCAGCGAGGTGACGTCAGGCTCAGCCCTCTGGGATTTGGAAGGGAAGAAACACTACGGGATTGGTGGGCCAATGATGTTCCCGGAAGTGGCTATCGTTGACCCGGATTTGACGATGTCGATGTCCACATCGTTGGCTGCCAATACCGGAATGGACGCCTTCACCAGCGCTTTCGAGTCGTACTGGAACCGAGACTCCCAGCCCATATCCGATGCTCTGGATTTAGACGTAATTCGGGCGTTCGCGACCAACCTCGAACGCTCGGCTATTCAGGGCGACATGGAATCTAGGGCCGCCTGCGCGCTTGCCGCATCCATGTCGGGCGCCGCCTATTCCAACAGCCGGCCCAACGCGTGCCACGCCATCGGTGGGCCTCTGACACTCTACTGGGGGATTGAACACGGTCAGGCGGTCGGGATTACCTTAGGAGGATTCCTTAGACATGCGGCGCCTGCGATTGCCCACAAGACTGATGCCTTGTGGAATGCTCTGGGCGTGTCTGATCTGGGTGCCGCTGTAGAGCGGATTGGTCAGATCATGAGCAGGTGCGGCCTGGAAACCACTCTGAGCGGCCTGGGCCTTACCGAGCGAGACATCGACACTATTGTAGAAAACACAATCTGGTCCCGTATTGATCCGCTGCCAGAGCAAATGGATCGAAGCCAACTTAGAGCGATGCTGGCCTCGATCCTCTAGTCAGATCTCTCCGAGAACCGATTATTCCTCTTTGGATTTCGAATCCTGGGGAAGATCATCCTCGTCTAGCAATTTTCGCAGATCTTCGCGGGTCTTCCGGATCATCTCCGTCTTCTCTGAAATCTTGGAGAACAGGTCCTTCTTAGCTTGGATGCCTTCGGCGATCATAAACGCTGCGGCCTCGGAACGGCTGGCATTCAAGCCGGAATCGACAAGCACATCCAGTTTGTTGAGGCTGTCCTTGTTGACCCTCACCATCACGACCGAATCCCGGGCTGTCTTGACCTTCAGAATCGTTTCTTTGATTGTGTCGCCAACCGTGGTTGCCGCGTCCATACTGCGGGTCACAGCATCGCGCACCACCCTATCAACGTCTTCCATATTCTCTAGGCCTATCGTGATGGTCCTGTGTCGCTCTGTGGTCTCCCGAGTTTCTTGCGTATCCTGATTGTCCTGACTATCTTGAGCGTCTTCCTGTTTTTCTTTGCCGTTGGTCATTTGTAATCCCCACACTTGCAGTTTGTTATTACATGTAATTCTAACACATATATTCTCGAAATATGTATCGACAATTATTTAGTGGTTTGACGACCTCAGTTTAATGAAGTACGGTTTACGCATTGTGAGACGTTGGCCGACCAGCTAGCGTGTCGCAGGAAGGGCACGAATGGCCGAAGAACCAACCGACCAACCGAACACCTCCCCACCCTCCACAACCGCCGTATCGTCAACTGAATCCGACGAAAAAACGGCGCCACACCGGAGACGCGGACGTCGTTCAAAATACGCGACAAAAGACCTCACTAAAGGCAGCATCCCGAAAAACTTGTGGTTTCTAGCATGGCCGCAGATTACCGAAAGCTTCCTCAGCGTAGTTGACCAATTAGCCGATCTTGTGTGGGCAGGCCGTATCGGATTCCACGCAATCGCAGGCCTGGGCGTCGCTCAAACCTTCTTGATGATGACCATGACTGCTCGCATGGGCCTCGACGCGGGCATGCGGTCAATGATCTCCAGGGCAGTCGGCGCGAAGAACATCGAGTACGCCAACCACGTTATGCTCCAGGCGTTGACTTTGACCACTATGTACTCTGCGCTTGTGGTCGCTATCGGAATGGTACTCACCTACCCGCTTTTGCGAATTATGGGTCTGAGCGATGAAATCGTCTCGGAGGCCGGCCCATACATGCGGATCCAATTTCTCGCGATGGCGATGATGGGGTATCAACGTCTGACCGCTGGAGCGCTGCAGTCATCTGGCGACAGCATGACCCCGTTGAGGGCCGCCACTGTGACCCGGGTAACGCACTTAGTGGTGAGTCCAATCCTCATATTTGGCATCTGGTGGTTTCCGACCTTCGGCTTGGCAGGCGCTGCGATTGCAAACCTGATTGCTCAAGCCCTAGGCGTGGGCATGAATTTTCGAGCGCTGGTCACAGGAACATCGAGGCTTCACCTTACTTTCAAAGGGTACTACATCGACTGGGCACTCATCTGGCGAGTCGTTAAGGTCGGAGTCCCAGCGTCCGTGACNGGCGCGCAACGGGCTGTCTCCCAGTTGATCGTCGTCAGCTTGGTCGTGCCGTTCGGTGACGTGGCCCTGGCCGCCTACGCGCTCTCCCGCCGCGCCGAGAACACCGTGAACCATGCAAGCAGAGGNTTGGGTAGATCGGCCGGCGCGTTGGCNGGCCAGAATCTGGGAGCAGAACTGCCAGAGAGAGCAAAGCAATCCGTAATGTGGGCTCAGGTTTATGCCAGCGTTGCCAGTCTCTCAATCGCCGCTGTGTTCCTCATATTGTCGGAGCCTGTGGCTTCGCTGTTCAACAGCGACCCGGAATTTGTCGACAAGGCCGCCCTGTGGCTTCAAATTTTGGCGATTGGATATTTCTCGATGAATGCCGTCCAGGTGTTCACTCAGTCGTTTAACACAACTGGCGCAACGTTTGCCCCCATGGTGGTGACGGTGTCAACAATGTGGGCCGTCGAGTTGCCGTTGGCNTTCGTCCTNTCTCANTACACGGCGTTGGAGGAATACGGGNTTCCCTGGGCCATCGTGGTNGGCATGACGNTGCGGTTGTTCATATTCACCTGGTACTACATGCGGGGCAAGTGGCTCCNAACCGGAATGATCTGACGATTNTNTGAGTCGNTTNACTTTGAGTATGTTATCCTCCAAATANGCNNAAANCCGTAAGNTATGGAGCGATGGACANTCATCAACAAAACGACTCGTCGGATGGTCGCGCGAGGCCGATCCCCTTCTACAGGGACTGGNTGCTCGCCTTNATAGTGGNGATCGTGCTCGCGTCTGACCAGATCACCAAAGCGATCGTTCGCGCAAAATTGAGCNTNGGCGAATCGTGGCCNGCCGAAGGGATTTTTCGNTTCACNCACGGGACGAACACAGGCTCTGCGTTTGGATTATTCCAGGATCAGACNTTCNTACTGACGATAGCCTCAGTCGTGGCTATCGGGTTCATCATATACTTCTATCGAAGTCAGACTGAAAGCAAACTTGTCACCAGAATGACGATTGGCTTGTTGCTAGGCGGAGCGATAGGAAACTTGATCGACAGGCTAGTTGCTGGCAGAGTCACAGACTTTATCGACGTAGGCGCATGGCCGATATTCAATCTGGCGGATTCGTCTATCGTAGTNGGCATGACTCTGATGATCGCCACTTTGNTTTTGACACCCGACGAATCCAAAGAGCCAGGGCCGTTGCAAGCAACCGGCGAACAAGACTCGTGACGCTGAGGAAGTTCAGATCCAAAGAGTCAGGCGTTCGCCTCGACTCGTTCCTTGCTGACCTGTGCGGNGACCTNTCGCGCACGCGGATCAAGCGGCTTATCGTTGACGGAGAAGTGACAGTTGACGGAAGCTCNTCCAACGCNGGATACCGACTCAANNCTGAACAGGAAGTCGAAATCCGTGTTCCTGNTCCNATCCCGTCTCACATGCTTCCTCAGGACATNCCCATNGACGTGGTGTACGAAGANGACCACATTATGGTTGTGGACAAACCTGCCGGATTGCCTGTGCATCCNGGTCCTGGACACCCTGACACCACGCTCGTCAATGGACTGCTAGGCATGCGACCGAATGTTGATGGCGTCGGNGGTGTCATGAGACCCGGNCTCGTTCACCGTCTCGACATGGACACTTCCGGGCTGATGGTGGTCGCGAAGACAGATGCCGCACACAGCACTCTTTCTGCGGGGCTCAAAAACAGGAAATTCGACAAGCGTTACACCGCGCTGGTCGNTGGAATCCTGACTCCCANAGAAGCGCTCATCGACGCACCAATTGGTCGAGACCCGACCAATCGAAAACGCATGGCGCTGGATGACAACGGAAGAGCCTCTCAAACCGCATATTCTGCAGTCACGATCTACGCGAACAAGACTCTGGCCGACGTGAAACCCGTCACCGGCAGGACTCACCAAATACGTGTGCATTTTGCNTCAATCGGGNATCCAGTAATCGGAGACGAAACATACGGCCNGGNNGACCCGAATCTTGGNCGTCACTTCCTTCANGCCCACAGACTTGGATTTCAGCATCCGGTCACGTTGNAGGATGTCGAGTTTCGNTCNGATCTGCCNGTTGANCTTCAGGCATATCTGGANGAATTGGAATAGCGANATTAGNCCCGAACCTTGCCAACGACGTANTCGGTTGCCANCGTCAGAACCAGAATTCCGACAGAGGTCAGAACGATAGCGCCGCCGGCNGCAACGTTTGCGTAGAACGCGATGGTNAGCCCAAANAGTGAGCTTCCGATTCCAATTGCNACAGCNAATCCGATGGCNGGTCTCAGTCCGGTGGCGACACGAAGGCTCACCATCACCGGCACCACNATGAGCGCTCCAACNAGAAGCACCCCCACNACCCNCATGGACAGCGTGATCGTCGCGCCGGTCAGGATAGCAAGAACCAGGTTCACGCCGAATACACGGACGCCGCTGACCCTCGCGAGATCAGTGTCGAATGAACTCTGGGCCAACTCTGGATAAAATGACACCACAAAGGTGATGACGACCGCNGCCAGAGCCGCCAACAACCANAGGTCTGTGTTGTTTACCGTCAAGATGCTCCCGAATAGGTATGAAAACAGATCGACGTTGAATCCGCCTGCCAATCCNATGACAACAACCGCCACAGCCAGCGCGGAGTACANNACTACTGCNAGGGCGACGTCTCCAGGCATCAGTCGNTTNAACCTGACGGTCTCGATTGCCACCGCCGCGGTGGATGTGGCNAGAAGCCCAGCGATGGGCGGNAACGTCTTGGTCAGCAGNCCGAAGGCCACCCCTGTCAATGCGACGTGCGACAGGCTNTCAGCTATCAACGCCAAACGGCGAAGAACCAGAAACACTCCNAGNGCCGGAGCCAACGCGCCAACGAGCACCCCTCCTACGAAAGCCCGAATCATGAAATCGTACTGGAATATCTCCGGCATTATCTATGCTCGTGCATGAGATCGTGGACCAGCACGTCCATCGGCAGTCCATATAGGTCAGACAGTTCCCGCTGCGTAATGTGATGAGCCGGCCCATGAAACACCAGGGTTCGGTTAATGCACGCCACCGTTTTGGCTTCGCGCATCACGGCGCCAATGTCATGGGACACCATCAGAATCGTAATTCCGTCCTCGGTGTTCAGCCGTCTGAGGATCGAGTAGAGCTGCTCCTGACCAGCCGCATCAACGCCCGCTTCTGGTTCGTCCAGTAATAGGATTTTCGGGTCTCTGACCAGGCTCCGGGCGATCAACACGCGTTGTTGCTGTCCGGTCGACAGTGCCGAAATCCGACGCTTCCTCAGATCGGCGACGCCAACCGCTTCCATGCTGATTCTCACGGACTCTGGGATTCCGAGCTTCCAGAAACGAGTCGGGTCGAAGCCTTTATATAATCCTTGCGATACGATCTCTTCGACGGTGGCCGGGAATTGGGTGTGGATTCCTTCCACGGTCTGCGGCACGTAGCCAACTTGATGCCAATCTCTGAATCGATGCGCTTGAGCGCCGAACAGCAACACTTCGCCGCGAGTGGGATTGACCAAGCCAAGAGCCAACCTCACCAGCGTGGTTTTCCCACTCCCGTTTGGTCCGAGCAACGCAACGAAATCGCCTTGCTCCACTGTGAAACTGATATCCTGCACCACATCTATGGCTTCGTAGCCGTAAGTGGCGTTACGAAATTCAAGATTGACGTCGCTGGCGCTGTAGCCGTTTCGTTCGTTGACAGTCATGAAGCGCACTCCAGAGCGATTTTCAGCGTGTTCAGGTTAACGAGCATGATGGACATGAAATCTTCCCCAGCCGCCATTTGATCCGGCGTCAGCGACTCCAACGGGTGCAGCGGCAGGATTTCCGCTCCTAACTCTGCAGCCACTGTTTCCGACAACCGCTTGCTTGTGGCCGGCTCTGCAAGAATGTAAACTACGCCTGACTCCCTGATCCTCGTGACCACATCAGCCAATGTTCCAGGCGAAGGCTCAGATTCAGGCGACAATCCAGACAAAGGAATTTGGACCAAGCCGTATCGATCTGCGAGGTGTCCGAATGCCGAGTGTGAGGTCACAAATGTGTCCTTAGCGCAGCCNTGAATCGTTTTACTAAATTCAGTGTCNATTTCGGCAAGTTCATCGAGAAGGTTTCTGGCGTTGGACCGAATCGATTCAACTTCAATTGGCGCTATCTCANCCAGAGAATCTCTGATCTTTTCGGACTGCTTCGCGGCGTTGTCGAGATCGAGCCATACGTGGGGGTCCGTGCGTTCTTCAGAGTCGAGGTTCGTACTGTTGTTATCGTTTCCATCTACCAGCCCGAGAGATGCTTCTACCACGATTTTGNTTTCACCATTCAGCCCGTCGAGTGCACGTTCCATCCAGGGCTCGAATCCTGATCCGTTGTANACGATGATGTCTGCTTCCTTCATCAGCCGCATGTGGTGGGGCGATGGCTCGAAGTCGTGAGCTTCGACCCCTGGTGCGATCAGGTTTGTCACTTCAACCAAGTCTCCACCAATGGTCTTGGCGAAGTACTCCAATGGGTAAAGGGTTGTGACCAGTTGAATTGGCTCATTTTGTCGTACTGGTTCGTCGGTCATTGTGGCTATGTTCGAAGTCGACGAACAACTCAAAACCAAAATTGATATCATCGATACAACGGTTATCTCTAACAACAACTGATGGTTTGTTTTGATACTATGTCTCATTTGCTATCGAAGCCGCATACAATCTCAGGGTTGGTGAACGATCATCAGTTTGCAGAATCCAGGCAGGTTTTGCAGATGATGTCGAACTCAATGCGATGGCCCAGAATCTCTCCAGACACTTCGGCGCCGATCGCCCTCACCAGACGCTCGATGGTGGAGTCTAGAAACTCCTCCACCGTGCCGCATCGCACGCAAACGAGATGGTGATGATGCTCCACTCTGGCGAGGCTGTATTTTGTCGAACCGTCCCGCATCACCAGTTTGCAGATCACTCCGATGTCCAGGAGAAGGCGTATCGTCCGGTACACGGTAGCTCTGCCAACCTCTGGAAGAGCTGCGTTGATCTCCTCAGCGCCAAACCCATCAGGTTTTGTTTCCAGCAGCTTAACCACGTACCGCCTCGGTTGCGTTATCCGATATCCCATGTCTTCGATCACGGACATCAGGTCTTGCCGAGATTGTGATGCAACCATATTGATACTCAGTCTCAATACTGCTCAGAAGTCGAAACGGACAACGATCAGGGTGACTTGAAAATATCATCTTCCGGCAGCACGGTCAAGTGAGACTTCATCTCAACAACTGTTCACCTGTTAAGACGGCGAGTTCGCGGATTGTTCAAGTATTGAAGCGCTGATAACATACGCGCAGGTTCATCGCCCATTCAAATTTAGGGAGCACAACATGGTTGCGGGCAGTTTCCAGGCAGACACAGTGTTCAAGGGTGCCAACATAATCACGGTCGATCCGAACACCCCACACGCTCAGGCTTTGGCGATGAAGGACGGCAAGTTTGTCGGTGTNGGCAGCGATTCCGACATCGAGGGNCTCATTGGACCGGGCACCNACATTCAAGACATGCGAGGCAAGACGATAGTTCCTGGTTTCATCGACGCCCACATTCACGTTTTGAGCAGTGGAACNCGGCANGTCATGGCGGCGGACTGCGACCAGCGCTCGATTGCAGAAATCCAGAGNGCCCTGAGAGAGCGAGTTGATTCCGCCAGCCGGGGTCAGTGGATTCAGGGATTCAAGTTCGACGANACCAAAACTCAGGAGAACCGGTTTCTNGACAAAGACGACCTGGACGCCGTGTCTGACGAGCTCCCGATCATGGTNTCCCATCGGGCNGGTCACGTCTACTATCTGAACTCCGTCGCGCTGGAATTGTCGGGNTATCACAACGAATCCGANGACCCCGCTGGCGGCAGGCTGGGCCGGAAGCCCGACACAGGCGAACTGAACGGGGTGCTTTACGANCGNGCCGCNGNACCCGCTCAAGAAATGGTGCCGGAGGTCACAGCCGAAGTGCGTCGGCACGGCCTCAAAACCATCTGTGGAATGCTTACCGCCGCCGGNCTCACCAGCGTTCATGACGCCCGTGTCTCCAATNTGGAGTTGAACACCTATCAGGAGGGCCNTGACAACGGAGACCTCANCCTGCGCGTTTANATGCTGATGGGACACCCNCACTTCCCGGCCCTACGAGACGCGGGGGTGAAGACCGGGTTTGGCGACGACCGTCTGAGAATCGGCGGCATCAAGATGGTCTCCGACGGAGCGATCGCGGCCCGCACCGCCTACCTGTCGGAGCCATACGTCGACTCAGACGATCACGGCATCCTCACCATGACGGCGGAGGAGACCGAGACCGCCGTTATGGAGATGCACCAGGCTGGGTTCCAAGTCGCCATTCACGCCAACGGCGACTTGGCAATCGACATGGTGTTGAATGCTTACGAGAAAGCGCAACGAGAGAACCCGAGGAATGATCCCCGGCATCGCATCGAACATTGCACCCTTGTGAATCCTGATATTTTGAGCCGAATGAACAAACTCGGGACTGTGGCGACGCCCTTTTGCACTTATGTGTACTACCACGGCGAAAAAATGGGATTTTACGGCGAAGACCGATTGGAGTGGATGTTCGCCCAGAGGTCGTTCATCGACAGCGGCGTTGTGTCCACAGGTGCGACCGATTACCCNCCCGGGCCGTTTGAGCCGTTGATGGGAATTCAAAGCTGCGTCACACGCACCGACATGAACGGCAAACTCTGGGGCGCCAGTCAGCGCATCAGCGTCGAAGAAGCGTTGAGACTCTACACTCAGAACGGCGCATACGCATCATTTGAAGAAGACATCAAAGGTTCTATAGAGGTGGGCAAACTCGCGGACCTAGTGGTCCTCAGTCATGACATCACGACGGTTGACCCATTCGGGATCATAGATATCCCGATTGAACAGACCGTCATCGGTGGACGAGCCGTATACGAAGGCTGAGTCGCATCGTTGTATCCTTCTTGCAGGTTTCGCGTCTAAGCCAATAAGACACTTCACAGGAGGGAGAAACAAATGACCGAGATAAATGAATTCCGCGAGGCCAAGGATCTCTTCTTTGGTCACGACCATCAAGCGCCGTTAACCCACGAGCAACAGGCAACGTTCGATGGACTGAATTATTATATATAAAGCGACGATCTGAAATACGTCATCTAACCTGATCGGATTGACGGTCACGACATCATCTAGATGCAGACAAGCGCCGGCGATGTTACGTCATATCAGCGATGGGGCACAATCTCGTTTGACTTAGACGGCGCGCCAGCCAAACTCACGNTGTACCGAGACGATCACGGAGGCGAGTTCTTTCTGCCGTTCGTCGATGCGACCAGCGGGAAGGAGACTTACGGCACAGGACGTTACCTTGANGTCGAACAGACCCACGACGGCAAGATCGTGGTTGACTTCAACTGCGCCTACAATCCATACTACGCCTACATCGAGAAATGGAGTTGCCCTCAGACGCCCTTTGAAAACCGCATTCAGGTTCCAATCAGGGCCGGAGAGAAGAATTTCAAATAACGCGGCGTCACGCGATGGTTCGGGTGAGGTCGCAAGTCAGGAGACGCCCGCCTTGCCCGCTANAGTAAATCGTGAAATCGTGTTGGCTTCAAGACCGGACGAGATTCCATCAGAGTCCGACTTTCGCNCNGTNGAATCGCCAATTCCCTCCCCCTCCGAAGGTGAGGTTTTGGTGCGAACCATGTGGCTCTCGCTTGACCCATACATGAGGGGCCGCATTCGCGACGCTCCTTCGTACTCTCCGCCGGTNCAGATTGGCGAAGTCATGGTCGGCGGCATCGTCGGAGAGGTGATCGAGTCTAGGACGCCTGCGTTCCAGGCNGGNGACATCGTCAATGGCTCGCTTGGATGGCGAGAATATGCGACGTCCGANGGGTCAGACCTCAGAAAAGTGGACCGCGGACTCGGCCCGCTGTCTACNGCNTTGGGGGTTCTCGGAATGCCTGGCATGACTGCGTATTTCGGCCTTCTNGATGTNGGCCAGCCNGAACCAGGAGATACAGTCGTNGTTTCTGCGGCATCNGGCGCTGTGGGNCAGGTNGTCGGTCAGATCGCGCGAATCATGGGNTGCAAGGTCGTTGGAATAGCCGGGACCGCCCAAAAGGTGGANTATGTTATCAACGATTTAGGTTTCGACTACGGAATCAACTACAAGACCGAGGACGTAAATTCGGCNCTTTCNAACCTCTGTCCCGAAGGCGTGGACGTCTATTTTGACAACGTAGGCGGCCACATCACCGACGCAGTGATGGAACACATAAACACTGGCGCTCGGATATCCGTNTGCGGACAGATTTCACAGTACAACCTTGCCGAGNCTGAGATGGCGCCGAGAAACATGCGGCTATTAATAACAAATCAGGCGAAAATGGAGGGGTTTCTCGTTGGGAAATTCGCAGGNAACTTCGAACACGCCCGCGAGCGAATGGCCNGTTGGATCAANTCTGGAACGCTNCGGTACCGCGAGGACGTTGTNGAGGGCATAGAGAACGCCCCGCGAGCTTTCATNGGCATGATGTCAGGCGAGAACTTCGGGAAGCTGCTGGTGAAGGTNTCAGAAGAGTAGTCTCGTNCNGCCCNTNGTCATATTANTGANAAAGAGCCTGAGNNACNCNNNGTNGCTCAGGCTCTTTTAACTCATNGGNGATCANTCGTCTNAGTTAGTCACCGTTNTTNGAGGCTATGGCAGCCCGAACCGACGCAGGATTCATNGGCAGTGTGTCCATTCTCACACCGATCGCGTCATATATCGCGTTCGCCATTGCCGCCAATGGTGGNACTATCGAGACCTCGCCGACTCCGCGNACCCCGTAAGGGTGCATCGGGTTGGCGACTTCGACGATCACGGTGTCGATCATCGGGAGGTCCAAAGAGGTCGGCATGCGGTAGTCGAGCAGGCTGGAGTTCATCATCNNGCCATCTGCGGCCATGTAATATTCTTCGTTCAGCGCCCAGCCAATGCCCTGTGCGGCGCCACCTTGAATCTGGCCTTCGACGTAGCTGGGATGGATGGCTTTGCCNGCNTCTTGGANCGCTGTGTATCGCAACACNTCGACCTTGCCTGTGTCTGGGTCGACTTCNACGTCGACTATATGAGTCGCGAANGCGCTGCCGGCGCCGCTGGGATTNAGGTTCGCGGAGCCAACNATCGGCCCACCCGTTCCCGATGCCTCACCAGCCAATTCTGCGAAAGTCATGCTCAATTCGTTGTCNGANACATGCCTGAACACCCCGTCAANCAACTCGATTTCTTCGGCAGGCCGCTCCCAGATCATNGCTGCCCTGTCNATCATNTGGCGTTTGACGTCTTGAGCGGCTTCATAGGACGCCCAGCCGGTCTTGAAGGCNGCGCCCGAACCACCAGTCATGGAGGTCCAACCGATAGTGTCCGTGTCACCGACCTGNGGNTTNACNCTATCGACCGGAATCCCCAGGACTTCTGCGAACTGCATTGCCGCGCCTGGTCGGGTTCCGCCGANGTCTACCGAGCCAATGGTCAGGTTCACGGTTCCGTTGAAGTTGACGTTGGCCGTGGCGCATGCGGCTCCGGCGCCGTTCATCCAGAACCCAGTGGCAACGCCGCGTCCGCGGTTCGCTCCTTCTAGAGGTGTTGACCAATGGTCGTGGTTCTTGGCCGCTTCCTGTGTCTCAATCGCGCCGATAGCCGGATTTACGACGCCGTTGGCCCTCCGAGTGCCTTCTTTGGCGGCGTTCATGATACGAAATTCTAACCGATCGATGGACAACTTCTCGCAAATCTCATCGATCATGGATTCGACCGCAAANGCGCCGATTGGAGCGCCCGGCGCTCGATAAGCGGTTGACTTGGGCTTGTTGTCGACTACNTCGTAGCCGTCGACACGAAGGTTCGCGATGTCATATGGCGAGAACAGGCATTGGGCTGCTCCACCAACAGGAGAACCAGGGAATCCGCCGGCTTCGAAGTTCAGTTCGATTTGTCCAGCGGTGATTTTGCCTTCGTTCGTGACACCCATTTTGAGTTTCATCATCGAGCCAGATGTAGGNCCNGATGCTTCCAGAACATCGGTCCGGCTCATAGAGACCTTNACCGGCGCTCCGGTTTTCTTGGAGAGCNCGGCGGCNACAGGCTCCAGATAAATNGTGGTCTTNCCCCCGAAACCTCCACCGATCTCCAACGGGATGACTTTGATGTCCGACTCGTCGACTCCAAGCACGGATGCTGTCAAGTCCCGTACCGGGAAGTGACCCTGGGAACTCCCCCAGATGGTTATCTTGCCTTGAGGAGTCCACCATGCGGTTGCCGAGTGAGGCTCGATGTAACCCTGATGAACAGTGTTGGTGCGGTACACTTTTTCCATCACCAAGTCGGCTTCGGCGAAACCCTTTTCAAGGTCTCCGAGTTCGAGCTCAGTATGACTGGCGACGTTTCCAGGTATGTCGTCGTGAAGCTGAGGAGCGCCTTCTGCCATTGCGCTTTCGACATCGGTAACGGCGGGCAGAACCTCGTATTCAACCTCGATCAGGCTCATAGCTTCTTCGGCAGCGTGCACAGTGTCGGCAGCAACCGCAGCGACGGCGTGACCTTTGTAAAACACCTTGCCTCTTGCCAGACAGTTGCTGGAGCGTTGAAACATATTCTGGGGGATACCGCCGGACGATAGCAGAATCGGTTTGTTTTCGTGAAGCACGAAGTCCGCTGAAGTAACGACCGCCCTGACATCTGGGTGCGCTTCTGCCTTGCTCGTGTCGATGGACTTGATGATGGCGTGGGCATGAGGGCTTCTGAGCACTTTGCCGAATAGCATGGAAGGCAGATTCATGTCCGCGCTGTAAAGCGCCTTGCCGGTCACCTTGTCGTAACCATCGTGACGAACGGGTCGCGTGCCTACCACATTGTATTCTTTAGTCGATAAAATGATGTTGGACGTCATTGAAATGACTACCTCCCGCCATGAGTATTCAAACAGGTGATATTGTATCACAACGTCCTACACCCTCAAGTAATTCGCAGTTTTCCACTCACAGAGGCTTGTGTTATACTGCCGTAGCCAATTTACGCCTGTGTGCAGGCTTTGGCGACGAGCAAAAACATCGCATTGTCAGGGCTTTAGAGGGTCAAGAATGGGCGAACAGATCGAGTTCAATTCTGAAGGAACAGTAACCTCAGCCAAAGGATATCTGGCCGGAGGCACTTTTGCGGGCTTGAAGACGCCTGGAGAAGGCGTGCTTGATCTCGGAATTTTGGTCTCTGAGTCGCCCGCATTCGTAGCTGGCACATACAGCAGTAACAAGATACTTTCACCTTCGGTGACTGTGACGAAAGAAAAGGCCGCGGACGCCACAGCTCGCGGGGTCGTGGCGAACAGCGGTTGCGCCAATTGCGCTGTTGGGCCACAAGGATTCTCAGATGCCAAAGACCTGTCCGCTCTCGCTGCCGGACACGCCGAGGTTGATGAAGACTCCATGCTGGTCAGCAGCACCGGGATGATAGGCGTCGAATTGCCGATGGCCCTGATTCGCAAGGCCATCCCCAATGTCGAGTTAACTTCAGAGGGCGGCGAAGCCTTCGCTCGCTCCATTATGACCACCGACTCACGCGCCAAACACGCCTCAGTATCGTTCGAAGTCGAAGCGGCTACTTACACCATTGGAGGCGCTGCGAAAGGCGTGGGCATGATCCATCCGAACATGGCGACGATGCTATGTTTCTTGACCACTGACGCAGANGTCGAAGCTGGNTTTTTGCAAAACGCCCTCTCNGCAGCCGTGGATTTGAGTTTTAACATGATTGATGTCGATGGAGACCAGAGCACCAACGACACCGTGTTGCTGTTCTCCAATGGCGCCGCTGGCGGAGCGCANATAACCGCAGACTCCGAATCGGCCGGGGTGTTCCAAGAAGCGCTGAATCAGATAGCGATTCACCATGCCAAAGAATTGGTAAGAGACGGCGAAGGCGCAGAGCGCATATTCGCCGTGACGGTCGAACGCGCAGCGTCAAGCGCCGATGCTCGCGCAGGAGCTAGGGAAATCGCATCTTCCAACCTCGTTAAGGCNATGGTGCACGGCAAAGACCCAAACTGGGGCAGATTGATGATGGCATTGGGAAAGAGCGGCATCGAACTCAACGAGCCGAACATCGACATTTTTGTCAACGACATACACATCGTCCACGAAGGAATTGCGATNCCCTACTATNCCGACGCCGTGATCGCCGGCATGAATGTCGCTGAAGTCCAATTCAGAATCGCGCTGAACATTGGGACTGGGGTCGCCACCGCGTGGGGCTGCGATTTGACTGAAGANTACGTGACGTTTAATTCTGCCTACTCGACCTAAATCTCGATACTAAACGTCGACAACACCGAAATTTGCCTCAATTGGTCGAGCGCTCTANGGCTGCTCTGCCTCNGACGCGAGGGCTATCGATAACCGATGCAAAAGGAGCCTAATTATCTTGGGACGACTGTAGTAAAAATCGGCGGCAGCACGCTTGGCGAGCATGACACCACGCTCCATGACCTTGTNGCGCTACAAAAGGNAGGCGCGANCCCNGTCGTTGTTCATGGCGGNGGAAAGATAATCTCCGACTGGATGACGAAACAAGGNATNCGAGCCACGTTCAAAGACGGTNTGAGNGTGACAGACAAGGCTAGCCTGGAGATCGTTGTAGCAGTATTGGGTGGCTTGATTAACAAAGAACTCGTGAGAGACTTGAATAAGCTAGGTGCAAGAGCGGCAGGAATCAGTGGCGCCGATGCAGGATTGCTCCAGGCTGTGATTAAAGACCCCGACCTCGGTTATGTTGGTTCCNTCACTCATGTCAACCCGTTGATTATCGAAACTGTCATCGCCGCGGGTTGCATCCCNGTTATCGCTCCCGTTGCCACCGCGGTTGACGATGATCCCGACATTTCAGGCTCCCTTCTCAACATAAATGCCGACACAGCCGCGGGNGAGATTGCGGCAGCGCTCAATGCCAGCCGTCTGATATTCTTGACAGACGTCGAGGGCGTTCTGGATTCTTCGCGTCGGTTAATTCCTCGGCTGACCGAGCGCCAGGCGCAGGAGTTGATTCGGTCTCAAGTAATCGCAGGCGGCATGATTCCTAAAATCGAAGCTTGCTTGCAAGCGCTTCGTGACGGCGGAAACTCCCAGATTATCGACGGTCGACTGCCCGGCGCTTTGCGGGCCTCACTGAACGGCAAACCCATGGGAACACAGATTGGATAACTGAAACATGGCTGAAGATTTCGAACGCAACGGCGAACCTCCAATTGACATAATTCAGAACATCCCGACCAATTTCGGGCCATTTTTGAAATGGGGCGCGATCCTGGCGCTGATTGTTGCCATCTTCGTGATTTCGACCATCGGCAGGTCGATATACACGGACCTCTTATGGTATGACGGTCTGGGGTTCAAAAGCGTCTACACCAAGATTCTGTCCACCAAAATTATCATGTTCTTGGTGGGAATGGTTATATTTGGCGCGATCGCGTCGGTTAGCCTGTGGTGCGGCTTCAAGCAGAGCAAAGGCGAAGTCACGCTGCCACTACCTCCGGAACTCATCGTGGTTTTGAACAAAGCGGTGATTTTTGGAACCATAGGCGCAGGAGCGATACTTTCAATCATATTCGGGACGGTATTTTCCTCGCGTTGGGAGCTATTCCTCCGATTCAGAAATGCTACTGAATTCTCGTTAGTCGACCCGGTTTACAGCAAGTCTGTTTCGTTCTTCGTTTTCGACCTTCCAATTTTGACATTCGTTCAAGGTTGGTTGTTGGGCGCGCTGATCGTTGTGTTGCTGGCGACAGTTGCTCTGCACTTCGTAAATTACAGCCTGAGAGGCGTCAATTTCACCCTCACGCCGATGATGAAACTGCACCTTTCCATAATTGGCGCCCTTATTATGTTCACACTCGCTTGGGGCCACTGGTTGGACCGCTGGGAACTGGTGCTTGCCGATCGGGGCGCGATATTCGGAGCGATGTTCACAGACCTGAATGCCCGGCAGCCGGCGCTTCTAATAACGACGATCATTGCCACAGCATCGGGTATTTTGATGCTTGTGAACGCATATATGAGGAGCGTTAGAGTACTGGTCGGCGCGGTGGCTCTGTGGTTGGTGTTTGCGCTTTTGCTAGGGGCCGGATGGCCTGCGCTGATACAACGGTTCTCGGTCACGCCGAACGAGTTTGTCAAAGAGGCAGAATATATCGGTCGCAACATCGAGTTCACTCGTATGGGATTCGCCCTCGATCGTATCGAAGAGCAATTCTACCCGGCAGAAACCGAGATTACCGCGGATCTGGTTCGAGAGAATATTACGACGATCAACAACATTCGCCTGTGGGACCCACGGCCATTGGCCGACGTTTACAGGCAGATACAGGCAATCCGACCTTACTACGACTTCATAGACGCAGATATGGACCGCTACACCCTGGGGGGTGAGTACCGTCAGGTTGCGGTTTCAGCTCGCGAAGTCGCGCCCGAAGGTTTGTCAGCCGAGTCACAGACTTGGGTCAACGACAAGCTGGTCTATACACACGGTATGGGGATCGCGATGAGTCCAGTAACCGATTTTACCCCGGAGGGCAGGCCGACGTTCTTCGCCAAGGATATACCCAACGACGGGACGATACCCGTTGGAATCGAGGGCTCAATCGGCGAGCCTGATTTGGTCGTCGATAATCCGCGTATCTACTATGGCGAAAACACGTTACATCACATTGTGGCAAATTCCGCGACCGAAGAACTTGACTACCAGACGTCTGGCGACGACTTGATTCGCAATAGATACGATGGAACTGGCGGCGTTCGGATGAGTTCGATATTCCGTAAGTTGGCCTACACTTGGCAAGTTGGCGACTTCAACTTGTTGATCAGCAATCAGATTACCGGCGATAGTCGACTCCAGTATCGCCGGTCAATTGAGGAACGTATCGCGACGGTTGCGCCTTTCCTCATCTTGGACGCCGACCCGTATATCGTCGTCGAAAACGGAAAGCTGACCTGGATACAGGATGCTTACACTGCGACCGACAAGTTCCCTTACTCGGACCCTTCGGGTGACATCGAAACCGGAACGTTCAACTATATGCGAAATAGCGTCAAAATCACGATGGACGCTTACAACGGCGACCTGACGTTCTACATTTGGGACACGACCGACCCGCTCATCCAGACCTATGCCAAGATTTTCCCAGACCTGTTCACGGACGGCTCTGAGATGCCCGCGGGTCTGCGAGAGCATGTCCGTTACCCGCTGGATTTTTTCGCGGTACAAGCGGAC
Source organism: Chloroflexota bacterium (assembly GCA_002710885.1). The sequence goes on from PAIW01000083.1 coordinate 18,735, forward strand.
AAATATATCAAGTATCATATGCAGGATCCGCAGAACTTCTACAACAATGTTGACTTGTGGGAAACGCCCAACGAGAAATTCGGCCAGTCGGACATGTTCCAGCCAGTCCGTCCGTACTACGTAATAATGAAACTCCCTGGCGAGGAGAAAGAGGAGTTCGTCCTCCTGTTCCCCTACACTCCGAGTCAACGCAAGAACCTCATAGGTTGGATGGCCGCGCGCAGTGATGGAGAGCATTACGGTAAGCTTCTCGCGTTCAATTTCCCGAAAGACCTGAATGTGGACGGCCCCGAGCAGGTTGAGGCCAGAATCGACAACGACCAGGACATCTCTGCTTGGTTTACATTGAGATGCTCGGCTGGTTCGGTGTGTATCCGTGGCAACCTATTGGTCATACCTATCGGCAACGGTCTTCTGTACGCCGAGCCTGTATACATCAGGGCCGAGGGTGTCAGCTTTCCTGAATTGAAGCGCGTCATTCTCAGCACAGCCGACAAGGTAGTGATGGAAGACTCGCTGGAACTGGCGCTGGCAGAGCTAACCGGCGATCGATCGTTCGCCGCAGGCAGCGGCGATTCGCCATCATCGGCAGGGCCAACCACGACGACCCCTGGCGCAACGACGCCAGCAAGCTCCGATACGGTCGAGGGTCAGATAGGGAACGTTTCTGATGCGTTGGACAGCATTAAATTAGATATCGAAACATTGGAAGAGGCGCTTGAACGCCTGAAAGAACTCACCGGAGGGCAATAATATGACCACAGAATGGATGGATAAAGAAAGCAAATACTACATGTTCGTTGTGCGCCGCCAGCCGGTTGTCATCGCGCGCGGCGAAGGCACTCGGGTATGGGACGTTGAAGACAAAGAGTACCTGGACTTCACGTCGGGTTGGGCCGTAAACAATGTCGGACACGCCAACTCGGTCGTCGCCGACGCTATCGCAGAACAGGCGCGCACACTGCTTCAGACATCAAACCAGTTCTACACGATTCCTCAGCTTCAATTGGCGGAGATTCTGGTGGAGAACAGCGCTTTGGACAAGGTGTTCTTCTGCAACAGCGGCGCCGAAGCCAACGAAGGGGCTATGAAGCTGGCCCGCCGGTATGGCGCTCAGAAACGCAACGGCGCGTTTGAGATTGTCACAGCGCTCAATTCGTTCCACGGGAGAACTATGGCGAACGTGTCAGCCACTGGACAGCCGCACTACCAGGAGCTATTTCAGCCAATCCCTCCGGGATTCTCCCATGTGCCATTCGATGACATCGAAGCGCTGAAAGGAGCCATCACGGATCGCACAGTCGCCGTGATGCTGGAACCCGTGCAGGCCGAAGGCGGAGTTAATATTCCATCTGAGGGCTATCTTCAGAATGTTCGGGACTTTTGCGACGAGAACGAGCTGCTTTTGATCTTTGACGAAGTGCAAACCGGGATCGGACGTCTGGGCACGTTGTTCGGCTATCAGTCATTCGGCGTTGAACCCGATATCATGACCCTCGCCAAAGGCCTCGGCGGCGGCGTGCCAATCGGCGCGTTCATGGCTACGGACGAAGCGATGGCCTTCCAACCCGGAGATCACGGCTCCACGTTCGGAGGTAATGCGCTGACCTGCGCTGCTGCCTACGCTTCTACCAAATACATCCTCGACAACGATGTGGTCGACAACGCTGCTACTGTTGGAGCGTACCTCGGCCAGGGACTGAACGACCTGATGTCCCGCTACGACTTCATTACTGAAGTCAGGGGCATGGGGTGCCTTTGGGCAATGCTCTTCGATTCGGACATTACTCCTGCTGTCGTGGGCGCCTGCAACGACGCTGGCATACTTCTGAACCCGCTCAGGCCTAACGCTGTTCGCCTCATGCCTCCTCTAACCGTCACTAAAGAGGAGATTGATGAGGCGTTGGAGAGGCTGGAGACTGGCATCAAGGTCGCGACGGCTTAACCCACTGATGGTCAAGAGCGTGTCCACTGGTGATTGAACTGTCGGTGGACACGCCGCATCACGCCCGTGAAAGGGAATCAAAATTGAATTGGCGCGAGTTGCAAGAAAAGGGCGTGACGCTGGTCGGCGGGGCCGTGTCAGGCGGCCTCGATAGTTGCACTGTGACACACTGGCTGTGGAGCAAAGGGTTCCGCGTGCAAGGATTCACAGTTGATCTGGGCCAGCCCGATGAGGAAAATCTGGACGCGATCACTGACAGGATGATCGCCTGCGGCGCTGAGGATTCGATTATCATTCCTGGTCGAGGGTCGCTGGCAGAGGCAGGGCTGAAAGTCATCCAATCCCAAGCCCGCTATGAGGGCGGTTATTGGAACACGACCGGCATAGCCAGACCGGTCACTGTAGCAGCCATACTTCCTGAAATGTCGAAGCGCGATGTCGGAACGCTGTTTCACGGAGCCACCGGTCGCGGCAATGACCAGGTGAGGTTCCAACTGGCGACCAATATGCTAAACCCTGACATGGAAGTCTACGCCCCGTGGCGTGATCCAGAATTTATAGCTGAATTTCCGGGCCGTCAACAGATGCTGGACTACTGTGAAGCCAACTCTCTGCCGATCCGGCCTGCAAGAGAGTCTCGTTACTCCACCGATGCGAACTTTCTGGGCCTGACGCATGAAGCTGGCGATCTTGAGGACGTCACCATCTCGCCAACCTTTGTTGAACCGGGAATGGGCGTCTGGCCGTGGGATGCCCCAAACCAGACCCAGGTGGTCACGATTCGTTGGGAATTCGGAGTGCCGGTGGCAATCGACGGTAATGCGCTGGGACTGGAAGAGATTTTCGAGACCGCCAACTCTATTGGCGGCAAACACGGTGTCGGAATCGGCGACCATGTCGTCGAAAATCGATTCGTCGGCGTCAAGTCGCGAGGAATCTATGAAGCCCCAGCGATGGAGCTATTGGGGAGCAGCTACGAGTTCCTGCTCCAGTTTGTTCTGGACCGTCGAGCGCGGGAGTTTTTTGACTACATATCTGGCGTCATCAGCCTTCAGATATATCAAGGCTACTGGCTAGACTTGGCAACTCGAT
>PAIW01000084.1 GCA_002710885.1 Chloroflexota bacterium
CCAGGTGATTCGAGGAGTCAAGTTCTCTGATGGAACCCCCGTGGTCGCTAATGAAAGGGGCGTCAACGACAGACTGATCAGCAGGAGCGCCGCCTAGATCAAGCTCTACTCATACACCAGATTTGACTATCTTTCCTATTACGAGCTTGAAATTAACGACGTTTTCTGCTGTTCGCCGTCACGCGACATAGGCCACCCTGTTGGTTTGCTGTCAGTGGGCGAGAAGTTGGTCGTTTTAAAGCTATCGGACGAGTAACGGTTGCCCCTTGTGGCTACAACCTACGTCGTGCGGATCGCCACAAACAGCGGGTTTCCCATCGTTATTCTGGCAAAGTCTCTCATAAAGTTCTTTATTGACTTGGGCTTCACAATTTCCTGGGCAATATGCGTAAGTGTCGTCTTTTAGGCCTTCTTTTGCCACGACAATACCTCCTATATGATGGTCATCTTGTAAATCAAAGTTTCACGAATCAACTACCAACTCTCAGCTTAGTCAAAATGATATACCATAACTGCTAACTACTCAATCAATGTTGTGCCTTATTTGGTGTGGCAACGCTGCTCAAATGAGTCACCTGCCTAATTCACGTTGGAAACGCTAGCGTTGGAGATATGACCGAAAGTGGCACAGGCAGAGAATGAAATGGGTGGCGCATCCTGCTGGAAAAACTGACAGACACAATCCAGCAAGGAGGATCCTCCATGAACAAGACTACGACGATGTACCTTCAGAAATTCAGCGACATTGGGACACATCTGGATGTGGATTTAATTGAGACTGTTTGTATGTAGAGTGAGCTCCTAACAGTGGGAAACAATGACCTATGAGAAGGAGCAATAATACATCAAAACACCCAAGGGCCAAGCCGTGGAAGAACGAAGCCAGGAAACCTGACGGTTCGTTCGGCAGGTCAGCCACTCGCAGGAAACGCATCGCAGAAGAGAAGGCTCAGGATCTAGGGAAGGTAGAGGTCTCTCCAGATTCCAAGGGAAAGGTTCTGACAAAACTGGAATTATCAAAGAGCGACTGCTGTCGCTGGAGAGCCAGAGCAAGGCAGGGAAGCGTTGAGGATCGAAGGCATCCAGGTCCATCCTTGAACCGCCTGAGTCCTCATGATGAGTCCTTGGTCTTTGATGTTGCCCCAGAGCACACCGATGTCTCCATTAGCTTTCTGTCCCATTTTCGCTGAATGGCTACAGTCATGTTTGATCCGTCCACCGGCGTCACGACCTCGATAGGCGACACTGGAGATCGCTCCACCGGATTAGCGTTCGATAGCGCTGGCATTCTCTACGCTGTCACTGGCGATGGAGCGGGTGTGCTCGAAACCCTCTATACACTTGGCATTGCCGACGGCAGCCCAACCTTAGTGGCGACTCTAGGCAGCGGCAACGATGGCGAAACTATCGCATTCACTCCCGACGATGATCTGACCTACTATGCCTCAGGCGAAGGTGTCCCCAACGTGAATGAGATTTTCGGGACATTCGATCCTTCGTCCAGTATCATCGACTCAATCACAATTAGGGGTTAAGACTACTCGCAAGCCACCGCGCTGACATATGAGAGCGATGACAACTTTTTCCTCGCCGATTTGGGTCGGAGGCCCTTAAGGATTGACACCGAGGAAGTGGTGCAGTTTGCTGGCATCATCGATCACGACACCAAGGAATTGGTGCCTTTCGGACTGGCTCACGTCGACGATGCGCTGGCGGTCATAAATGATGAGGGAACCAGCTTCACAGGCGGCACTAGAGATGCAAGTTGGCGACGCTTGGATGCCCATCCTCACACTGGACACCCTGAGCGACGCGGACGCCAACGCGACCCTCACGCTGAATGTGTCAGACGGGATAGATGTCGAGGTGCAAGCGATAGGCAGCGTTGACAAGGTGGAACTGAGCCCCGACGTTTGGCTGTTGCGTATTTGGGAATCTCTCACAGAGGGCAAGCTGAGAATCATCATCGAGTCGAAAGACAACGTTAGACTGGAATATTTCGAAATCACCGGCGAGATCGTTCAGATCACTGGATAGACCTGATCGGCGTTAACGAAACACGAGTTTAACCACGAATCGAGAATCATCTTCAGGTCTCGCGTCTCAGATTCTGGTCGTCTTTGATTACTTGATGCCACCCGCCCTGGTCGTCGAGATCGTAGTCCTCGGCGTGACCGCGCGGTTCCCATCCCAGAACCTCCTTGGCGTGGCCGATGTCCCGCCATCGGTACTTGTTGTCGGAGATGGCATTGAAGGTGTCGAACTTGAGAGACTGCGGCGCGGCGAGGCACCTGTCAATCATGTCGACGCAGTCCTGTTGATCCAGCCATCCGGGATATTGACGCCTCAGTGTTGGTCGGTTCTCCGCTAACACCGCACCCAACCTGATGCATATCACAGACATATCGTATCTGTCCGAGTACCAGTGGCCGAGAGCTTCGCAGAAGATTTTGCATGCGCCGTAGACGCTTTTTGGACGAGTCGGGTCCGTGTGAGTCAGCATCCTCCACGGCTCGTTGACCTTGTCGTACTCGCCGGCGGCTAACTCACCATAAGGGTAATCCATTTCGTAGCCTGTGGTCGTGTCGCCGGTGCTTCCAAGGACCACCCGTTTGACGCCGTTCAGGCGCGCAGCCTCGTACACGTTGCGTGTGCCTATGATCCCCATGTTGAGGTGCATGTCCCACGAATCGGCATCGCCTGTGTAGTTTGCCATGTGGACAACCATGTCGATGCCCTCGAATGCGGGCAGTATGGCATCGAATGCGGAGATGTCGGCCTGGGTGTTGGGCATTTCAGGCACTGCACGTCGATTCAGGCCGCTGAACTCATACTTGTGGCCGAGGTTACGCCACGTCAACCCGCCGATCAATCCGCTGGCGCCGGTAATCAATACTCGGGGTTTGTCGCTGGACATTGTCTCCTCCATCCATGGTAACCGTGCGAGGCAGTAGTTCGCGCCTCGCCAGTTTCATTTCCTTGGGATGCTCCCAATCATAATGCTTTGGTTGATTATGGACAATCGATGGCCTATAGGGCGCACCGATTTTCACGTTGGTTGACCATGTTACTCTCAGCGGAGACGGATTTGGGCCATTTCCAGGCGCGCATGGTCACTGGCATGATCGAGGATGTGATAAGTTAGGCATTGGGGAATACGCGGAAGCAAACCTCCCGGCTATCGACGCGAATCCAGGAGCAATGCCAACAGTTACTAATAATGAGGTGGGCCAATGCCAGTTGTAGGTTTCGATGTCAATACTCAGCGGATTCTAGCGGATGGCAAATCCTGGGGAGAGGTTGGCCCTTACGAGGAACTGTTGGGCACGCTTCACTTCGCCACCGATCCGCTGAACGGCGCCAACTCACGAATTACCGATGTCGGGCTTGCTCCACGCAGCGATGAGGGGATGGTCGAATTCACTGCCGACGTTTCCATTATTTTGCCTGTCGAGCGATCACGAGGGACGGGCAAATTGCTCCTCGATGTTGTGAATCGAGGGAACCGCGTAGGCTTGCCTGTCTTCAATAGCGCGCCAGGCGTTGCAATAGAAGTCGACACGCCAAAAGATTATGATTTGAACTTGGGCAACGGTTTTTTGCTGAGGCACGGCTATACAGTCATGGCATGCGGATGGCAAGTGGACACACCAAAAAAATCTGCCCTCATAACATTGCAAGGCCACACAGTTGAGGGAATGACCGGCCGGGTTTATACTCAGCTTCAGTCGCAAACAGACACGCACAACCTTCTTCTGTCTGACAAGGGCCATCAGGCGTATCCTGCCGCCGACATGGTGGAAGCAAGGGCAATTCTCGAAGTTCGCGATATGCCCGACACCGAGGCGCACAGCGTTCCTCGAGACGACTGGCGGTTTGGCAGAATAGATGACGACGGCAATTACATCTCAGATCCTGACTACATATGCTCGGAGCAAGGGTTCGAGAAGGGCAGGCTGTATCAGATCGCATATACCACCGACTGGGCTCCCATTCTGGGTCTGAGCTTCGCGGCGCTGCGGGACTCTGTATCTTGGCTCAAATACGGCTCGGATCAGGCGGCGCGACCAATTGAAAACATTCGGCACGCCTATGCGTATGGAATCTCCCAAACCGGACGGTATCTTAGAACTTACATCTACAACGACTTCAACCGAGACGAATCGGGCAGGGAAGCCCTTGACGGAATAATAGCCAACGTCGCTGGGGGAATGCGCGGCGAGTTCAACCAGCGTCTGGGCCAGAACTCCAAAGACCGCAACAATATGATGACCCACCTCTTCCCCTTTGCCAGCGTGCCTCAGACCGACCTGGAGACAGAGGAGACCGACTCTCTCCACAGGCGGATGGACGACCGGGGCAGTCAGGTTAAGGTGATGTACACTAACTCCTCCGCGGAATACTATCGCGGCGACGCTTCGTTAATACACACTGACCCTGACGGAAACAGAGACATTGATGTCGCGGCCAATGCAAGGATTTATCATTTCACAGGCACGCAACATGGCATCGGGACATGGCCTCCCACTGATACTACTGAGAGCATCGAAGGGATAAGCCGTTCTCAAAACATCCGCAACGTGATCGATTACTCGCCGCTTTTGCGGGCGTGCCTGTTCAATCTGGACCGATGGGTCAGCAATGGCGTCGAGCCGCCACCCAACAGCCATGCTCGGATTGACGACGGCACGGCGGTTCCGTTCGAGTTGGTCAAAAAGGTTTTTGACGGTATCCCAGAGGCGCATCGTCCTGACCGGATTGCCGTTCCTCACAGGCGGGACTATGCTCTGAGAGATGACGTTGAGCAGATTCAGAAAATGCCCCCAACCGTTGGCAAGAGATTCGCCACGTTGCTCCCTGCAGTCGATGCTGATGGCAACGAAATCGCGGGTATTCGCTTGCCGGACGTAGCCGTCCCTCTCGCAACTCACACGGGTTGGACATTAAGGCATAGGGACATCGGAGGTGAGACTCAGCTTCTCATGTTCGCAGGCTCCACGATGCGATTTGCGTCTACTGAATCTCAACGAGTGGCATCAGGAGACCCTCGTCCCTCCATCGCCGAGAGGTACCAATCGAAGGATCAGTACCTGGCACGAGTGCGCCACGAGGCAGAGAAGCTGGTGGAACAGCGATACATGCTCGAAGAGGATATCGAGTTCAGCGTTGAACGAGCCGAACGGTTCTGGGACTACTTGTCATCTGGGGAGTGATCTGCCATCAAGGTCTATTGAATCGTGTAACAGTTGGAGTTTCGATGGGACAACCGCGATGCTGTTCAAGCAAGAATTCCATCAGGGGATAGTTGACGACACGATCACGACGACATACTGGTGGTGGAAGACGGCCAGGGTGACGGTCGGAAACACATATAGACTCAACAGCGAAGGCGTCGTGAAGGTTGATGGAATCCGCAGTCTCGCGATGTCAGATATCAGTGAATATGAAGCTCAGGTTTCGGGATTCGAGAGTCGTGAGGCGCTGATCGCTCAGATGACGCGGTCAGGAACAATAGGCGAAGATTCGTCGGTTTGCAGAGTGGCGTTTCACTATATGTCGCCAGATAGGAATCCGTTTGTCGATGTATCTGATGATGTGACCACCGACGAGTTGGGGCGTTGATTCAGCGGCTTCAGAAAATGGATAGTTGTGATCGCAGCGGCTCATGGACCGCTCAGACGCTAACGCTCATAGACGCCAATCCCATAGTCGCGTCTTCACAACTTGCGCCGACAGCCGGAATGGAAACAAAAACTTTCAAAGCGACTGTTCGCAAGCTGAAACGGCTCGGTCTCACGATTAGTTACGAGACCGGACAGGGGCTGACTTCACTCGGCTCACGGGTTTTATCTTCGATTGTTGATGGAGGTTTGTCATGAAGCGAATAGGCAGGGAACATCACATCTACGTCCTTGATCCCGGGAACGATCCTGCAATCACGGTTGACTCTGGCGAAGAGCTGATGGTCGAGACTTGGGACGCCTTCGAGGGCGTGCGTGACCCGGACGTCTTGCAAGCCAGATCTTTGAAAGGCCCGGCCACAGGGCCTATCTACGTCAATGGGGCAGGCCCAGGCGACGCACTGCGAGTAGATTTTATCTCGATAACTGCCAAAGAGGGCGCCACGCATATGGTGCTGCCCGATAGAGGTTTTCTGGAGGAGGAATACACCGATGCCTATCCAACAGTCATGTCACTTGAGGATGGGAATTTGGTGATGCCCACCGGCGTTCGATTGCCCATCAATCCGTCTATGGGAGTGGTCGCCACGACTCCAACATATCCGCAACAGACCGCAAGCGATAGCGGGCCATACGGCGGCGATATTGACATGAAAGAACTTGTCGCTGGAAGCACGATTTACCTTCCGGTGTTCGTGCCTGGAGGGATGCTGGCGTTGGGAGATTGCCATGCTATCGTGGGCGATGGCGCTGTGGCAGGCACCGGCGCTGAATGCTCGTCTGACGCCCGCATACGGGTAACTGTTGAGAAAGGGATGGGCATAACCAGCCCNAGNGCGCTCACGCCNGACCACTTTATTGTGCTATCTCATGGGGAGGAACTTGGTCCGGCGATGAAGCAGGCCGTGAGNGACATGGTGGATTTTCTGGTGGAGGCCAAAGGCATGTCGGCCTATGACGCCTACACGTTGCTGAGCCTGGCTGGTGACATTCGAGTCTCCCGCACATTCCGCCCGATCAGTCCGGTGAAAATGATGCTCTCGCGGGTGGCTTTAGATCAGTTGGGATGAGTATGCGCGAGTTCTCTCCCAACNNNCTGNNTCAGTNGGGTTGNTAACCAAAATGCGGCAGAAATCGGCAACGAAACNGCCTGTGTTGACCATGCAGTCGCCATCGGCATTGCAGTTAGAATCATGAGAAAACNAAAATACNGTTTCGNATCTTCATAGGANCCTTCAATCTAGCCATCCNACACTNCCNGCCNATTATTTCCCGATTGAGCGCNGGNTTGAACCAGNCCTCTGANATTCGNTGCCTTCGACGGCGACATTTTCCGAACTCTGGTTAACCTCATAATATTTGACTGATTCGTGCGGTCATCCCAATGATAATTTTTATGGCGATCACAAGATAGCAACTGGTTTACTCGCAAAGCGTCGCCCTGGCAACACATCTGAGGACATCGAACAGCGCATTTTCAGACGGTTTGGAGTGGAAGACAAAAAGAGGCATTTCATATTGACACGTTCGCNCGAAGTTTGACATTATTCNCAGGCGAACNAAANTCGCCCAGCAAACGCTGGATATTCAGGAGGNAAACATGACCGAGGATGGNATCAGGGACTGGCTTTGCGGGCCGATGGTCGCGGTGGCGACACCGTTCACCGAAGACTTTAAGCTCGATCTGGACGCCCTGCAATCAAACATTCGATTCATGATCGACGGCGGCGTTCGCAATGGGCNGGGGACCNTGCTTGTCGGCGGCGCGGGCGGCGAACACCCTGCTCTCAACATCTCCGAGCGCAAAGACGTTATGAGCGCCTCGGTTGAGGCGGCGAATGGCGAAGCGCCCGTGCTCACCAGCATCCAGCACACCGATCCTCGGTTAACACTCGAACTCGCTCAGCACGCCCNCAAGGCCGGCGTCCACGGNGCGCAGCTTGGNCCNACGTACTATTACGAGCCTACAGAGGAAGACGCTTACCGCCTGTTCGAATACNTCGCTTCCAAGTCGGACGTGATTCTGATGATTTATCACACATGGTGGGATGGACTAAGCATGAGTCGCGGACTGATTGAGCGNCTGGCTCGNTTNGACACGGTCCAGGCAGTNAAATGGTCCACGCCTGACGATGGACATTACCGAGACGTCATGACAAATCTGTCTGACGACCTTGTGTTCATCGACAACTCCGGNCAGCAAATCCTCAGTCACATTTATGGCGCGAGAGGGTTCATAACTCACCTGTCTGGATTCTGGCCNCAGTATCCTGCAGAGCTTTGGAGGAGATTGGAAAGCCGCGATTACNCANGCGTGAAAGATCANCTGGCGGCGTTCAAGTGGAAGTGGGTGAAGTGGCGCAGCAAGGTGAGCCAGCTGACCGGCGGCGAAGGCCCATTNATCAANGCTGCAATGGAAACGGTGGGTCTGCAAGTAGGNCCGCCCAGACCNCCATCTGTCAGGCCGACCAANGAGTTGCTAGAAGAACTGAGCAGGCTTTTCAGAGAGTGTGGTGTTCCATATGTGGNCGGTGGGGATCGCTAGTAGGCGACTTCCACGCGTCATTCNCTGTTTATGATCTAGATTTTAGCCACGACCAGCCGNNTGGNAAGGAAGCTAAGNGCCACGCTCGTAAATCTGGATTCGGTGTCGGTTGCTTTCGGTGACGTATATNTTGCCNTCGGCGTCCAGCTTTACCGACACAGGCCCCCAGAAATACTTTTCGGTATGAGCGGACTCCTCATGCGGGTCGCCGCCAAACAATTCGAGGTCTGGTTCCAGATTGGCTTTGGCTCTCGCGTCTGCCTCCTCGGCATTTGTGCTCAAGAAATCTTGCGCCCATCTTGACGCCGTGGCAGTCCCTCTGAGCTTGGTTATGAAGTCGCCATCTGGGCCGAAAACCTGCACTCTCTCGTTGCCCCAATCGGAGACATATATGTAGCCTTCGCCATCCACCGCGACGCTGGACGGCCGATTGAATTGTCCATCCCCGTTGCCGGAAGAACCGAAGGCGCGCAGAAACTTGCCATCTGAAGAATACTTGCTGATCCGATCATTGCGCCAATCGGCGANGTAAACCTCGNCNCCGCCATCCACCGCGACACCCCAGGGTAGATTCAACTTGCCTTCGCCATCGCCTTCAGANCCGAAGCTGAGAACGAACGCGCCGTCCTTTGTGAATTTCTGTATCCTGTGGTTTCGGTGATCGGAAACGTAGAGATGGTCTTCGCCATCGAAAGCCATACCCGAAGGCCCATTGAATTGGCCTTCTCCTACGCCTTTTGATCCCCAACTCCCNACAGACTTGCCCTCGCTGTCAAANATGTTAATCCTGTGAGNGTATTCGTCGGCAACATAGACATGACCGTCACCGTCGACCGCGATCGCGGAGGGCAGTTTGAACTGTCCCTCATCTTCGCCGAACGAACCGAACGTTCCAAAAAAAGCGCTGTCCAGATCGTACGCAGTGACNCTCTGGGTNCGTGAGTCACCCACAAGCCCNCGACTTACGGTATAGATGCGCCCTTNTGGCCCGATAGCGGTGTCCGATGGAAACATGAATCCTCNGCCATCCATCGTGCATAGCCCGATTGTGTGACTGTACTTTAGAAAATCCGTCTGATTGGTTGAAGCAACCGAACTGGTCATCGCGATTCTCCTCCGGGTTTGCCGATCAAACTCATCGAGATATNAGGCCTTTTACGTNCTNTGGAATTCAGGAACAGAGGCGACGAGCCGAAGCAGGTCTGAAACGTTTTTTTGAGTCTCATNTGAGGAATCCGCAGACCTNGACTCAAACGACTGGCTGGAAGCAAATCTCACNAGCGCGCTCNTGGTGTCTGGCGACACCTCGATTGCTCCCAATTGGTCCAAGCACTTATCGACAAGTCTCTCCGCAGAGATAGGCCCCGATTCGTCCTGGAGGANGTTTCGNACCATCGACTTCACNCCTGGTTTCTCCAGGTCGCCCAGTTGTTGCGCGGCAAANTTNAGTCTTTCAATCAACGATCCCGTCTCGATCCATTCAACNCCCTGATGCCAACCCTCTACNGACGGNGGATTCAGAAGTTGTTGGCCCATGAAACTCATCTGAGAGTTGCGATCCCCGATCTCGATTGAGGGGCCATCGAANTCCTCNGTCAGCCTGATTACNCCAGTAACCAGTTCAACAGGACTCTTGACCTTCCCATATCGGCGCTCCTCGGATTGGAAAAAGTCCGAGTTGAACAGCACGCGCAACATCGAGCGAATGTCGTAATCGCTATCGAAGTAGGCTTGAGCAAGNATNTCGATGGCTTCNGGGTCTCTTGGCGACTCATACGGCCACTGTGGGACGGGAGGTTCATCCGCCACGAAAAAGTGGTACATATGCCTGGCGATGAATCGCGCGGTCGCCGGTTGTCGGCAAATGATGTCTAGTATGTCCTCGCCGTTGAAACGACCGGTCTCNCCTAGGAACGTCTTCTCTCCGTCGTCATGATCTTCGCTGTGGTATTCATACCGCCACGCGATTTTGCCATACGGCCAGATGGAGTTTCTGACGGCGAGTTGCTTGGTGTACTCGGTGTTTGCCACAGTCCAGCCTGTAAACGCTCGCGATGCNTCTTTGACGTCTTCCTCGGTGTAGTTTCCGACTCCNANGGAGAACAGTTCCAGAAGCTCTCGACCGTAATTTTCGTTTATCGCGCCATTGTGGTTGTCAACATTGTCCAGCCAGATAATCATGGCCGGGTTCTTGGAAAGCTCCAGCAATAGCGACTTGAAGCTNCCCATACCGAGGTTTCTGAACATCCGNATCTGGTCGGTCANAACCTTGCCTACTGTGACCTTCGCGTAACCTGTTGCGAATATGCCATGCCAAAACAGGGTCATCTTCTCACGGAGAGGGTCGTTGGTGGACACGAGCCGGTACAGCCAGCTAGAACCGGCGCCTCCAGACTCGAAACCTGCGGATTGGTCAGGATGATACCGTCTTATCAGATCGTCGGCCATCGACTGTGGTTCGGCGAAGTCNAGCAGCTCGTCGACCGTCGCTTGGTAGCCTTTGGCNGCATAGGCGTCAAGNTGCAGCCGATTGNCCCCGAATCCGGCGCGACGCANCAGGTGGGCGATCAATTGGTGTTCATTGCTCATTGAATTTCTCCCCAGACCAACATTGCATATCCNATTGTCTACGACTGANCTATTGCCAGTCTAGANAAATTCTATGACAAGTTTTCTGACATGCTGACCCCACGNAGCCGAATTGTCAACCAATTCGACTGGNGGGNTAATCGNTTGNGNAACCNATATTTGNAANTCCAGTCTTTAAGAAGATGTTGNGAAGGTGGCGGNTAANCGTANACTGGNGAGGGCAACCNTCGCCNGNCCCTGNGTTGAGGTGTGACCAATNGCGGCGTCTTGATCTCGTTAGATACCCACGCGGCTTTCCATCCGCTCTCGCGCACCCAATTGGACACGAGCGTCGTCTTGCCAAATCCGACTGGCGCCGCGACACTAGAGTCAGAGTGCGCCACGCGCCGGCCTGCAACAGCCCGGTCAAACGCACGCGCGGTATCAGGTCGGGTCGGGACCTGGGTATGAACAGCTTGGTGTTCAGCAGAGGGTTGGATATCTGTGTCATAGTTTCGCGCATCGCCATATTTGACGCGGCAATTATAGTCCAGCGTAAGAATTAAGTCGCAGCAGTAATCAGCTTCAGAAATATTGTTGACTCATTTGTCTCAGGGGTCTACATTCTTACTGATGATCGTGATAAGCGGTCGTCGGGCAACACTCCGGTTGAGCAGATGTAAAATCACAGAGGTCCTTATGTCGACGAACTCCATTTCGTTACAGCATTTTAAGACGAACGGCATCACTCTAAGGGCGGCGGTCGAAGGGACTGGCCCATTGGTCATCATGGTGCACGGATGGCCTGAACTCTGGTACTCTTGGCGGCATCA
>PAIW01000085.1 GCA_002710885.1 Chloroflexota bacterium
GAATAGCGCTTCGGCGCTTTTCAATGCGTCCAATCGGACTGTCCGTTGGCGAACACATTGTGGAAGACGCCGACCTCGATTACGATGTACAGGCTTCGACCCGTCTTTCCTGACTGATTATTACTCTGCCTCGCCGAAAGGCTTATACCTCTAGCAAAGCCTCAATCACGGTCAATTACCTTTCAGATAGGCCAGAGAACATGAACACGTTTTTCGCGCGTCGAAAAATGACATCAGGCGTGAGTGCCTACCCTGGTGGATTCAAAACGGCAATCAGTTCCAACAACGCGTGAGTGACCGCCCGACTGCGAATCCTCAAACGTTGGGTGGGGTAGTTGCCAGATCGGCTGGCGACGAGATCGCCAACTGCGAAGGCCATGTGGGCGGTTCCGACAGGCCCACTGTCTTCTGTCGGCTCAACAACGAGGCCTGTGATTCCAACGCCCACATAGGATTCAAAAAAGTTCTGTGCTGCCATAGCCAACGCCCCAGCCGAAGCGGACGTTGGGCTGTTCCAAGTGTTGGATACTTCCTCAGGCACGCCGTATCGTTGCAACGCCTCGGCGTTCGAGGCGACGATGCTGCCAGCGACTACATCGGAATATCCCGGAGTTTCGTTCATGCTACTGGTTAATAGACCTCCAGTGAAACCTTCGATAATTCCAACCGTCTTGCCTGCGCGTTTCAGAGCGTCGATCGCCTGGGTCACAGCCGTTTCGTCGTCAAGCCCCCAGATCGCGTGTCCGACGATTCGGCGTATCTCCTGTTCCATCGGCAGGATCAACGCACGGGCCTCCGATTCGGTGGCGGCAGTGGCTATGGCTCGCAAGTGAATCCCGTCCTGCTTCGAGTAAATGCCCAGGTTTGGGTTCTCACTCTTGAACAGGGGAGATAACATTTCGTCTAGGCCACCTTCGCTGATGCCGAACGTCTTCAGCGTGCGGGTGATTATCGCGACATCTGGATTCATGCCTCGCAGTTTTGGCGCCAATTCGTTGTCCCACATTCGAGACAACTCCCTCGGAGGGCCGGGCATTGCGATGATGACTCGGCCTCCGCGGTTCACCCACCAGCCGGGGGCGGTTCCCATCGGATTAAGGACTACTTCGGCCGAAGCTATCAGCGTGGCTTGTTTGATGTTGGTCGCGGGCATCGGCACGCCACGGCCCTCAAATTGCGCTTTGAGATTTGCCAGTAAATCGTCTTGAACAACCATATCTTCGCCCATGACCCTGGCGATGGATTCACGGGTCAGATCATCCGAAGTTGGTCCCAGGCCTCCGGTTGTGATGGTGACGTCAGAGCGATTCCAACCGCGCTTAATCACCTCATGGAGTCTGTCGGGATCGTCCCCAACCTTTGTGACCCACCGGACCTCAACTCCGATCTTGGCAAGCTCCGCCGCAAGGTAGCCGGAGTTAGTGTCCACGATTTCGCCCATCAGTATTTCAGTTCCGATTGAGATTATTTCGGCGTGCATATATGGATCCCATCGTGTGTGTTGAATCGCGCAGTCGAAGCACGGGGCGTTCAGCGCGTGTCCTCTGGCGAAGCATATCCTGGTCAATTCCGAGAGACGACTAAGATCGATTGGGTAGGCATTTTGACCGCGTCTCAATCGGGCGAGTCAATGGGTTCGAGGCGAGGGCGTTAGCCGGTTGGCTTAGTGTTTGTCCCGAGAACAGAGCCACTGATGTCGCCATAAGGAGTGTCCTCTAGGAGCGAGTACATCATTTCTGTCCATTTAGCATCCAGCTTAAGAACTGCGTTGATAACCGCGTCGGACGCCGACGTCGCATAATAGTGCCGCCCATCATCGGTTTTGTCACCCATGCGGAACAGGACTCCGTCGATGAACGACGTCCCTCTTTCAGTGGTGCCTCTAAATCTGATCTCTATTGATGGCCCATTGTCTTCGATGCCCCAGCGAGTATAGTCACGGTCTTCATTCCGTGGAATTTCCACCAGCACCTCGGGCGGCCCAACCATATGTGGGTAAAATTCCGCGAATTTATCGGCATCAAGAGGTCTGTTTTCGTCATCGATAGCCAGATTTCGGGCGACCCACTCTCCGTCTTCTTTTTGAATTCTCAGCACAGCCCCTTCCTCGTCGCCATCATCGCCCAAAAATACGTTGACCTCATCAATCGCGGAGAACTCACGTTTGACGAACCACTTTGGTATCGGAGGCTCATCAGCTAGGCGACCGAGAACGTCGCCCCATGATTTGGCGATCAGAAATAGTTGAGGGAATCCGGTGACTTGGCCGTAGCTGAAAGTTCCGTCTGCGGTGGCGTCGCCGAGCCTGAAACTGATATTTCGGTTTGCGGTAAGCCCAACATCAACTATCAGTTGCGGATCGTCAAGGCCGTACTCTGCTGGGTCATCGATAACAGCCCGCACAGTGGAAAAGTCCCGTTTGGTCTGAGGTCCGCTAAGCAACAGCACGATGCCGCCCCATCGGAAGTGATCTGGCGGGACTCCGGCAGGATCATCGAAGACCCAAGTGTTGGGCGTCGGCCTGTGGAAGCTGACTTGATTGTCCCGGTGCGTCACATCAATGGAGTTTACGTCATCATACGATACCTGATAGAACCAGGGCGGGTCGTCCTCTTTCTCTTNNGTTTTCTCGAAGGGGTTGATATACACGACGANTGCCGCGCCTACTGCTATCAAGACCAAAAGGACCGTTGCTTTCCAATTCATTCCGCCGCCTCTTTACCTTCGCCTCCACCATACGATGGTGCTGAGTATCAACATGATGATTGGAGGCACAAACCAGCTAGACCATTTGATGAAATCTCGTTCACGCTGGTTCACTACCAACTCTCGGAATGGGACAAGTTTGGGCCTGATCGAGATGAGCTCCGTGTCATCAGCAAGCCAATTCACCGAATTTAGGAAGAAGTCGGCGTTGTCACTNCTGAAGAAGAAGCCATTTCTGACAAAATCTGAATCCGTGAATACGATCAATTTAGCCAGTTTGTTCTCGGTTCTGACAGGTTGAAAGTCCAGCGTGCCGGCAGCTTGAATCACGCCGACGACATCCAGCGGGCCTCCGNGGTCGAGTCCCGGGTTGAACTCCACGTTGTCGGGGTTCGTCTCCAGCCAACTAGCCGGAGTTGTTAGCGCCAGCGGGGTGTAGGTGATAAACGCTGGCAAATCCTCTGGCGCGACAAGTAGGCTCAGAGCGGTGGCGTCTGGAAAGAAAACTACGTCCAAATCGTCAACGATTGGCACACCAGTGAGGCTGTTGGGAGCGAACTGACCGTTCGTGCGCTGGAACATTGGAGTCGATTGTTCGCCGCCAACGTTGCTCACGACGTCGACTACGCTCTCATTGAATATCTGCAGTCCCCACCGGTTGAGGAACTGTCGATAGGTCGTAGGCACTGGCGGGTCCAGTAGCATGACAATGCTGCCGCCATCCAGCATGTATTCCGTCAATGCGTCAAGCTCTGCGGCNCTGCTGAGGTCCTGTTCCGGCCCCGCAATTACCAGAACGGCGGCGTCGCTGGGCACGCCGTCGGGCTGTTCCAATAGGTTCAGCGGACGAACGTCATAGTTGTCTCTCTGCATGCCTTCGATGGCGAAGTCGAAGCCCTTCGAGTCAGTCTCGCCGGTCGTCGGACTGCGTGTGAGTGATGCCTCTTTGTGACCAGTGAGGAAGTACACCTGCTTTTGCTTAATTCCGGTGGCGATCAGAATCCCGGTCACGAAATCCTGCTCGTTTAGACCGAACGTACCTTGTTGGCTACCCTGATCAATGTCCTCGAACACCACAGTNGGATAGTCNTGAACNTCGTACTGANTGGCGATNGATCGTTCCAANTCAGGATCAACGAAACGATAAGTGAAATTGGGGCTTTGACGGCTGAACTCATTCAAGAGGTCTTCCGCTTGCTGCTCGGCGAACGCGGTCGCGCTGTTGTCAGGAATGAAGAAGGCGTTAGCCCTAACTGGCCGGTCCAGGTTTTTGAGAATCTGCTCCGTCTGCGGCGATAGAGAGAAAACACGGGTCGCTGTGACGTCGAAGCGATTGGAGGTCCTGAACAGCAGGAAGTTCAAAAGCACCACAATGGCGAAAAACGCGACGGTCATCACCACTATGTTCGTCCCGTAGCGACCTTGCCTGCCTGCCATAAATATCGCGACGGCGCGGGGTGACAGCACCAAAGCCACGAACATCATGACAAGACCGATTATCAGGACCGAAATTCCGAAGTTGCGAAGCTCGTCGATCGCCAGCACCAAGACAATGCCAGCCAAAGACGCGACCACNCCGACTACGCCGGAGATCGCGCTCCAAAATCCCGATGATCGCGCCGATCCGAGGAATGTTTCTACAATTAGGGTTCGATTAGATTCTTGATTCGCCAATTACCGCCACCTGCGTGTCTCCATAGANCGGATGGTAAGGAACAAAAATACCGCTGTGATCGAGAGGAAGTATACGACGTTCGCGGTGTCGATTACCCCTCGTGTGAAGTCAGTTACGTGGGCGTTGAGTGATAGGCCGTTCAGCACGTCCGCCGCGACGCCGCTCACCAACGAGCCGACCCTGTCGACGAAGGACAGCATCAACAACACGGCGATGCCGACCACCGCCGCTACGATCTGGTTGGCAGACAGAGATGATCCCAATAAGCCGACTGCCAATGCCGCCGCCCCGTGCAACATGAGTCCAAGATAGCCACTTAGCACCGGACCGGTGTCTGGCTGCCCGAACACGTAAAGCAAAAGCACGTAGTAGAGCGTGAGAACTATCGTCGCGGAAAACATAACCAGGCTGGCAATGTATTTCCCCAGAACGACCTCCCAGTCGCGCACAGGGGCAGTCATCAGGAGTTCAAGCGTTCCCAGCTTTTGTTCCTCCGCCAATAGTCGCATGGTCAGAAGTGGGGCCAGGAACACTATGAAGAAGCTGGCCCAATTCACGATGCCTCGGACGCTGGCCTCTGCGAAGGGCGACGTGACGTCGAATACGAAGAAAATACCTGTGAGAGACAGGAACATCGCACCCACGATGTACGCAGCTGGCGTCGAAAAATAGCCTTTTATCTCTTTCCATGCGACGGTGAATGTGTTCATTCGGCGCTCGCGTCCTCTTGTGTGGAGTCTACTTGTTGAATCAATTCGTCTTCGGTAGTGAGCCGGAGGAATATCTCCTCAAGCGACATTATCACCCCGTCGAGTCTCAGAAGCTCCCACCCGGAGTTTATGACCGTAGAAGCCAGGTCCGCCCGAATTTCGATGCCAAGTTCAGACTGAACGCGGTAGCGGGGCACAGACCCTGGTGGGCCTTCGAGCCTGACAGCCTCGCGCACTCCCTCGACTTGCTGGAATGCGACCAGCACGTCCTGCTGAGGGCCTTTTACATCCAGGTCCACGCGTTCGCTGCCGACGAGTCGTTGAGCCAGATTCTCGGGAGTGTCCTCGGCGATGATCTGGCCCTCGTGAATGATAATAACCCGTTCACAGATCTGGCTGACCTCTGGGAGGATGTGGGTGCTGACAATCAGGGTGTGCTCACCGCCCAGATTCTTGATGAGCTGTCTGGTTTCGACGACCTGGATTGGGTCGATTCCGATGGTTGGCTCATCGAGGACCAGCACATCGGGTTCGTGCAGAATGGCCTGGGCAATGCCCACACGCTGCCGGAATCCTTTGGATAGCTTTGAGATTATTGTGCTGTTGTAATCGCCGAGGTTGCATATGTCGATTACTTCAGAGATTCGCTGGTTTATGTAATCNCGAGACATGCCCCTGAGCCTGCCCATGTACTCGAGATAGTCTTTGATNGTCATGTCNGTGTAAAGGGGCACGGTCTCGGGAAGGTANCCNATGTGCTTNCGNGCCTCCAGAGANTCAGTCACTATATCGTAACCGGCGATTGTGACGTTGCCGTCGGTGGGTGGCATGAACCCCGTGATGATTTTCATTGTGGTAGATTTGCCGGCGCCGTTCGGCCCGAGGAACCCGAGTATCTCTCCAGGTTCGACTCTGAAGGAAATGTCGGAAATCGCCGGGAACGCCCCGAACATCTTGGAGACGCCGTTTACTTCAATCATCTATTGGTCCAATTCATAGCTCACCNGAAACCNACCGGNCAATTTTACTCAATCTGTTCTACGAACGNCGCANTNGCGAGGATTCGTAATCTGNGACGCGCTGACAGTTANATTCTGGTTNAAGGGGCGCGACNCNCCNGTGAATCCGCNCNTGNCANCCNTAAAATGAGCGANCCGCAGTTTTCNCCACACCCNGGCAAACTTAACGGATTCTAAACCATCGGCGCCTTNTGTATCAAGGTGTGTTGTGCGGCGTTGGAGACAATGTTACTCTTGATTGTCGGTGAGACGACAAATTCGATTCAGGATTGACACATTTGCATCTAGTAGTAGATGGGCACGGCGGCGACNCCAAAGCCCTGCAGGACAGTGACCTCATATACACNTTTTTGGACACGNTTCCAGACCAGATTGGCATGACCAAAATGATTCCTCCNCAAGTGTACACCTACCACGGTCAGAANCCNCAGGATTGGGGTGTTTCAGGNTTCGTATTGATNGCCGAAAGCCACATCAGCGTGCATACGTTCCCTGATCGTCNACATATCAACGTCGATATTTTCTCNTGCAAATCCTTCGANGCCGACGAATGCGTGAAGGCCGTNGAAACAGCGTTTGGNTTGACTCGCGTCAAGACAAAAATACTGGANCGNGGCCTGGAGTACATGAACGACCATGAAGCGTATTCTGGGATGGTGAGAGAGCGAATNGGCATAGCCCCGCCTNCGAACATTNGGCATGCACGAACTTAGAGGTGGGCAGTCNGGACTNGGCCCNTTCCAATGGGACACATTTCTTGACACGCCTCCNGATGAAGCCCGCTACGAGGANGCCGGATTCGTNGTGCTTTCAATCCCTTTCGACGGCACCACNTCATTNAGGTCTGGCNCCCGCGACGGGCCTTCGGCAATTATTNCGGCGTCGGGGCAACTCGAAGATTACGACATCGAACTGGGCNTCGATATATCCCTAGCCGGGATACACACGGTGCCAGAGTTGGTCCCGAATCTCAGTTCGATGGATGCCCTGTTNGGTCAGGTGGATCGGTTGACGACCCAGGTCATATCAGACGGNAAAATCCCGGCNCTGCTTGGNGGGGAGCACACNGTCTCCATNGGAGCGGTCACCGCGTTGGCGCGTCGGTATNCTGACATNGCNGTGCTNTATCTGGATGCTCACGGAGACTTNCGGGACGAATACATGGGCACCCGTTGGGGACANGCCTCNGTGGCTCGAAGATTGATGGAGATTTGTCCAGTCACCCACGCAGGTGTTCGNAGCCTCAGCGCTGAGGAGCATCGANTCATCGCAGATGAAAGCCTGAACGTGAATCTCTGGCCGCCAAATTCTTCGATNGATGAGTACGCCCGCGNGATAATCGACGATCTGCCTTCNACGATCTATGTGAGCATAGANCTCGATGTTTTGGANCCTTCGATCATGGCTGCAGTCGGAACGCCCGAACCNGNCGGAATGTTGTGGCAAGACCTGGCTCACGTCCTGCGCCTGGTTTGNGAGGCGAAGCGAGTAGTCGGGTTCGATCTCGTAGAGCTTGCGCCCGCCGAGGGGCCAGAGGCNTGCGCTTACACNGCGGCCAANCTGACATANAAGTTGATGGGTTANATTTCAACTTTGATGCCNCNGCTAGNCGCGTGCTAGAATACTTTTGATTACGATGATGAGCCAATGCGCNNNTCANATCCACGAGCCACAAAACACGAAAGGTAACGGCCATGGGCCTATCTGAGCGCCTGATTTACATGGATCACGCTGCCACAACTGCAGTTAGGCCAGAGGCGTTGGAGGCCATGCTGCCATACTTCGGCGTCAACTTCGGCAATCCTTCAAGCATTTACACGCTCGCTCAAGAAGCCCGTAACGCTGTCGATGATGCCAGGCAAACAATCTCCGGATTGATCGGGTGCCGCGTCAGTGAGTTGATTTTCACCAGCGGAGGCACTGAGTCGGACAATACAGCGCTGAAAGGCGTAGCATTCGCGTTGAGAAACGTTGGCAACCATATCATCACAACCGCCATCGAACACCACGCGATCCTGCACACCTGCCACCAATTGGAACAATTTGGGTTCGACGTGACCTACCTGCCGGTGGACAGGCACGGATTGGTGGACCCGGACGATGTCGCGAAGGCTATCACCGATCGCACGATACTCGTCAGCGTGATGCTGGCAAACAACGAGATTGGAACCATCGAGCCAGTGGCGGCAATCGCCCGGACCGTGAAGCAAGAAGCCCGCCGTCTCGACAGGAACATACTAATGCACACGGACGCTGTTCAAGGGGCTGGATTCCTGGATCTAAACGTCCGAGAATTGGGCGTTGATCTCATGAGCCTGTCGGCCCACAAGTTTCACGGACCAAAAGGCGTTGGCGTGCTTTATGTCAAGCGGGGAACTCCCTTTGAGCCTCAGATGATGGGCGGCGGCCAGGAACGCGAGCGGCGGTCTGGCACGGAGAATGTTCCGGGAATCGTCGGCATGGCGGAAGCGTTTCGGCTGGCCTGTCAGGAACGTGAGACGACGGCGGCACGATGCGTTGCGATGCGAGACAGGATCATAGAGGGCCTCCAAGATCGCGTAGAACATGCTCACCTCAATGGGCATCCCGTCGAGAGGCTCCCGAACAATGTAAATATCTCTTTCGAGGCCGTAGAGGGCGAGCCTATACTACTGGGCCTCGACTTTGCTGGGATCAGCGCTTCCAGCGGAAGCGCGTGTTCGTCGGCCTCGCTCGAACCTTCTCATGTGTTGCTGGCTATCGGTCTTGCCGCAGAACTGGCGCAGGGGAGTGTTCGTATTACTCTGGGTAGAGGCAATACCGACGAAGAGGTTGACTATATGCTGTCGGTGATACCAGACCTTGTTAATCGACTGAGGGCCATGCCCTCGCTATCAGGTGTTCAGTAAATATGATTCGATTGTTGTCGACGAAACTTCGCGATTCGGCCCATTATGTAAATCGCGAAC
>PAIW01000086.1 GCA_002710885.1 Chloroflexota bacterium
TGTTGCAGCGTCATTCGACAGGAATCAACCGAGGATCGTACGAATCGCTTTGGCGAGAATTTCGACAATTTGGTCAAGCTGTGAGTCGGTTATTACAACGGGTGGGGCTAGCAGATAGGAATCTCCCTTGATTCGGCTGAACAGGCCTCTCGCGATCGCCTCTTGATTCACTCTTATTCCGATTTGCTGTTCTGGAGAGAATGATTTTTTTGTTTCTCTGTTTTCAACGATTTCAACCGCACACATGAGTCCTTTTCCGCGGATATCCCCGACGTGCGGATGGGCTGCCAGGGCCGACCGAAGTCCGTGTAATAGCCGGTGGCCTTTTGATGCTGCTTGTTCAGGAAAATCTTCTTCATTAATCAACTGCAGCATGCGTAACGCCACCGCGCAACCGACGGGATGAGCGCTATAGGTGTAGGCGTGCATCCATGGCGTGTCTGCCTTGTTCAAGGTGTCGGCGATCGCATCGTTGATACCGATGCCTCCAAAGGGGAAATAGCCAGAAGTTATTGCCTTGGCGAATTGGATGATGTCAGGTTCGATGTTCCAGTGGTTAAGAGCGAACATTTCACCTGTTCGGCCAAAGCCAGTAATCACTTCATCGGCAACGAGGAGTACCTGATAGCGGTCACAAATTTCTCGAATACGCGGAAAATAGTCGTCTTGCGGAACAATTACCCCTCCTGCTCCTTGTACTGGTTCAGCGATGAACATCGCGACCGTGTCAGCACCTTCACGGAGGATTGCCTGTTCCAATTCATCGGCGGCACTAAGTCCTTGACTTTGATCGCTCTGACCTTCGTAGCGATAGGGGTATGGCGATGGAATGTGAAGAAAGCCCGGCACACGTGGTTCGAAGAGTGGCCAATACGGGCTGAGTCCGGTCGCACTCATGGCTGCCAAGGTCACACCGTGATACCCCTCCTTACGAGAGATGACTTTAGTTTTGGTTTTTTGTCCGCGGTGTTTCCAGTAAGCGCGGGCCATCTTGATACTGCTTTCAGTCGCTTCACCTCCACCGCTAGTAAAGAAAAAATGATTAATCAATGGGTAGCAGAGTGTTGCGAGTTGTTCGGCAAGC
The DNA here is from genome assembly GCA_002710885.1 of Chloroflexota bacterium. The sequence goes on from PAIW01000086.1 coordinate 1,085, forward strand.
TCGATTGCGCGCGGGTTAGTGCTTCCGGTATATCCGGACGCATATGCCAACGTGTTGGCCTGCTCGTGCATCGCTTCAACAAGTTCGCGGTTGCCGTGTCCTGCCGTGACGTTCCACAGACCAGCGAGTCCATCAATAAATGTGTTTCCATCAGCATCTGTCAAGATCGCGCCTTGTCCGGAGACCCACACCCGAGCCTGTTGATGGAGTTTGGCGCTGTGCAGTGGGTGGAGTAGGTGCGCATGGTCNCGNGCCAATANNTCGGCGCNGNTNNTTGTGGNNTTTGTCATGGACNCGCTTAGATGTNGTTGGCGGAAANGAGACCTTGTTTGNTCNCNCAGAATAGCANGTGNCCGTGCTACGCTACGATAGATTTATGAGACAACGGGGNTACATATTTNTTGTTGCGNTTGCCTGCGTGATTGCCGCCNGTGCTATGCCTCGTGCGCTCACCGATATAACGGTTCCATCGCTCAATGGGGTGATGGTATCGCCCTTACGTTCGACAGGTGACGTAACAGTTTTGATATTTGTAACAACAGATTGCCCAATTGCGAACCGCTATGCGCCAGAGATACGTCGTATTCACGAGGAGTTCGGTGAAGAAGTGACTTTTTGGCTGGTCTACATTGCGAACAGTGGGCAGGTTAGTGAACTCGCAGAACATCGTGACTCGTTCGGATTTCCAATGAAGGCGGTTCGGGATCTTAAGAATGAACTTGCCCAAGTGACTGGTGCGACCGTTACACCAGAGGTTGCTGTGTACGATGTGAACCAAGAACTCAGCTATCGTGGCCGCATCAACGACCAGTACGTTGAATTTGGTATTGCTCGTGCGGCGGCTAGAACGCACGACCTGCGTGATGTACTTGCGCGNCTGGTGGNNGGAGAGCAGGTGGCGTNNTCAGAGACNCAGGCCGTGGGNTGTTANATCCCGGGTGTCGGTNATTGATTCAAGAACTTTNCGANAACGCTANAGGNGGGAGTGTGTGATGAAACGNACGAGGATTTTGTCTGNNGNANTGGTCTGNTTNCTCGGGTTGACTCTGTCAGCACTCGCACAGGGTNTTACGAAGTACGTCCGNTATGAGCATAACGGCGTGGTNTCCCANGGGATTNTNGAAGGNCAGACGATCCATCAACTGAGAGGTAATATCTTNGAGTCTGCTGANCGTACCGGGACGANGGTTGCTATNGACGACGTAAACATCTTAANCCCGACAGAGCCGACCAAGGTNCTTGCNGCGGGANTNAATTACCGCAGTCANCTTGGACAAGCGAATCCTGCAGAGTATCCAGGGATTTTTGATAAGCATGCGACTTCTTTGATTCCCCATGAGGCGACGGTCGCCTATTACGAAGGTGCGACTAATCTACATTTTGAAGGNGAGATGGTTCTGATTATTGGCAAGACNGCGCANGATGTGTCCGTTGCGGATGCTCCTGACTATATCTTTGCGGTTGCGCCTGGTAATGATATTAGCGAACGAGTGTGGCAGAGCAATGACTTGCAGTGGTTTCGTGCCAAAGGCGCCGATACGTTTGGCCCGGTTGGTCCTGTAATGGNTAGTGGGGTTGATTACAACGATTTACTGTTGCAAACGCGGGTGAATGGTGAGGTCAAGCAATCGCAGAGGACCAGAGACTTGATTTTCGATTCGTCTTTTCTGGTGAGCTATATCAGTCGTTACGTCACTCTCAATCCTGGTGACATGATCTACACGGGCACCCCTGGTGCAACGTCTGCAATGCAGCCGGGTGATGTTGTTGAGGTTGAACTTGAGCATGTTGGGCTGCTTCGTAACACTATTGGTGAAAAAGGGGTACGACCGGCGAATTAAGAAGTAACCGTACTTTGGGCGGTCTCATTCGACTTGCTGGTTTGCAGTGGGTTCGGTTTNAGCCAATAAGTGCTGGGGGTTCTTCTATGTCCTCTGTTAATATAATCAGACGCAAGACGTGTTTGTTCCTTGATTTCTGAGAGGTGATCGTGGCTNTTANCNAGCGTATCGTTTGTCTGACCCTTCTTGGTGTGTTTGCCAGTATCCCTGTCGCTGCGGGGGAATCCGTCCCGACCTTCACCCGAGACGTAGCACCGATCTTTTACGAGAATTGTGTGTCGTGCCACCGTCCCGGTGAGTTCGCACCGATGTCACTAATTACGTATGATGATGCGCGTCCTTGGGCACGGGCTATCAAGCAGCGTGTTGAGGCCCGTGAAATGCCTCCGTGGGATGCTGAACCGGGCCATCAGACATACGTGAACGATGCGAGCTTGAGCCTTAATGAGATTCAGACGATTTCGGCGTGGGTGGATGGTGGTTCGCCGAAGGGTGATGATGTTCACCTTCCCCGTATCCCGGAGTTCGCGNCTGAATGGACCATCGGNGAACCTGACNTGGTACTGAGCATGATTGAACCNTATGCCGTGCCTGCNGATGGCACAGTTCCGTATCTGTANTTCACGGTGCCCACTAAATTNAANGAAGACAAGTGGCTTCAGGCTGTTGAACTGCGNCCTGGTGACCGTCGAGTGGTCCATCATGTGATTGCGACCTTACAAAGTCCTGANGGAGAAAAGACTCCGTCTGCTAANCCAAGTCTGACGCGCAGTCAAAAACGGACGACTGGGTCCCTTGGAGGGACGGTTCCGAACAAACTGGGTGTCGTCTATCCAGATGGTGTGGCCAAAAAAATTGAAGCCGGAACTGAGATTGTTCTTCAGATGCACTACACGACTATTGGTGAAGCGACGACGGACCAGACGAGCGTCGGTTTGATTTTTAGTGATTCGCCTCCTAATCGAACGGTGGGTGGTGGCCAAGTGATTAATTTGAGATTTGAGATTCCTGCCGGAGCCGAAAATTACGAAGTTAGAGCGGAGCGAACCATTAAAGAAGATACGTATCTCACGCATATGACGCCGCATATGCATTCCAGAGGAAAATCGTTTGCGTATACCGCGGTGTATCCGGATGGGACGGAAGAGATGCTGCTTAACGTGCCAAACTATCGCTTCGATTGGCAGTTGACCTATGAGTTCGAGCAGCCAAAGTTACTGCCTGCTGGAACCAAACTGGTGGGTGTGGCCCATTACGACAACTCAGTCAAAAACCGTGATAACCCTGACGCCACAGCTGATGTGCGATGGGGAGACCAGACATGGGAAGAGATGATGATCGGTTTCTACGGGACGGTTGACGCGGCTAATGCCATCAAGGCGACAACCAATAACAACGAATAGTTTCGCGTTGGCATTTCTTTTTTAGAATTCGTCGGGTCGGGCATCGAGCGAGTGCCCGACCCGTTGCTTTGTACGACGGCGGGAACATATTCTTGGTATACCGGATGGCTTATTTATTCAGTGTTGTCACGTTTGTCTGTGTGTCACTGCTCGCAACGGTGGCCGGTGCACACCCGATGGACACACAAAATGCCGCTTTTGTCCAGGGCGTTGATGGTGCCGCTCCAGCACCATTTATGTATCTGGGTGCGAAACATATGGTGACCGGGTATGACCACCTGCTGTTTCTTGTTGGGGTTATTTTCTTTTTGTATCGGTTGAAGGATGTGTTGCTCTATGTGAGTCTCTTCACACTGGGACACAGTGTGACACTGTTGGTCGGCGTGCTATGGGATCTTGATGTAAACGCCTATGTGATCGACGCGATCATTGGATTATCGGTGTGTTACAAAGCATTCGAAAACATGGGTGGTTTCAAGAGAGTCTTTGGTTGGCAACCTGACACAAAGGTTGCAGTCTTGGTCTTTGGTTTGTTTCACGGACTTGGCTTAGCCACAAAGTTACAGGAATTTACAGTTAGCGATAATGGATTGGTGGCAAATATTCTGAGTTTTAACATAGGTGTGGAGATCGGTCAGGTGTTGGCGCTGACAGCCGTCCTTATCTGTATTACGTTTTGGCGGACACGGCTAAGTTTTACCCAGCATGCGTTTATGGCGAATAGTGTTTTGATGGCCGGTGGCGTTATCCTAACGGCTCAGCAGCTATTCGGTTACGTGTTTTATCCCTAGCCATGTCAAACGCTGTTGGCTCTGACCGGATTCAGAGTGTCTCGATCAAAAAACTCAGCCTGGCGGCACTCGGGTCGGTATTGATTGCTGCGGTGGTTTTTGTTGGTGCGGTTCTGCCCGCCGAGTACGGTATCGATCCTTTAGGTACTGGCGACGCGCTTGGTCTTTTAGCGCTTGCGCAGGTCGTTGCGATTACTCCAGAGGATGGGCAATACCGTACGGATACCCTTGAGCTACGGCTCGCGCCATTTGAGTGGGTCGAATATACCTATCGGCTGCAAGAGGGTGGGGCTATGGTGTATACGTGGCTGGCTACGGCACCCGTTGAGTACAACTTTCATAGCGCACCGGATGGTGCTCCGCCGGGTTACGCTGAGAGTTTTGATAGTGCTGAGAGTGCAACGGCTAATGGGAGTTATGTGGCTCCATTTACTGGCATTCACGGTTGGTACTGGGAAAATCCAGGTACAGAGGAGCTCACAATTACGCTAAGTACAGCCGGTTTTTATCGTGATGCGCACGTCGCCAGAGACCGTGCTGATGGGTATCGTGATTTGATGGATGCCCGAGGAAACCTACTCAGCGAGGGCAATAGGTAATTCTATTTGCACTATCGGGTTGGTCCAATTGCATCTTGTAACTTTAGTACAATGCTCTGTTTAGTATCTATGTCGAGAGCCAACGTGTGCCCTATGTTGCTTGTAATAGGACTGGTTGCTTGCGTGTGCAATGACCTGACGGCGCAAGAAATGCTTGATCCTAATTATCGCGCTCCAAGAACAGTTGACCGGGTCCCTGATATTTCTGGTATTTGGAGGAATGACACCCTTACTCCCTTTGAACGTCCAACCGCGCTTGGCGGTCAGGGCTATTTAAGCGAAGAGGAAGCTGCTTTTGTTGAGGAGCGTGGTGCGGACGCGCGCACAATTGACAATGCNCCAGGTGGTCGGCGNACAGTNGCNGGACGANCCTGGGAGANCGGCTATAACGCTTTCTGGCAGGATCCGCGTGAGACGGTGGTACACACACGGCGTACGTCCATGATTGCCGATCCGTCGTCCGGACGCGTACCNACCCGACCGGTTGNCGAAGAAAGAGCNCAATGGTTGGTCGCGAATCGGAGCACGTCACATGAGACGATGAGTCCGTACAGTNGGTGCATCACGCGCGGNATGCCNGGGTCGATGATTCCGAATACATATAACACCGGGAATCACATTTTTCAGATTCCANGNTACGTCATCATTTTGNATGAAATGGTACGGGAGCCTCGNATTNTTCCGCTNGATGACCGGCCGACGATTNANCCNAAGATCCGCCAGTGGATGGGGGATGCCCGCGGGCGCTGGGAAGGTGAAACGCTCGTGGTTGAGACGACCCATTTCACCGAGAAGGGATGGATTACACCGAATCAAAATGCCGGCCGGATGCATGGCGTGCCGGTCAGCAAGGCACTGAAGCTGGTGGAACGCTTTACGCGGGTGGCGGATGATATCCTCGATTGGCAGGTGCGGGTCGAAGACCCTGAGGCCTATACGCAACCCTGGACGCTTGAACTCCCCCTACGCCGTGACATGAACTACACGGTCTATGAGTACGCGTGCCATGAAGGAAATCGGGCGGTTACAGGGATCCTTGGTTCTGCTCGGCATTTCGAACGGCAGCAATCGCAGCCATGAGCACACTGCTTGTTTATGCTAGTGCTTTTAGTGTCGCAGTCAGCAAGCGATAAAAACGTTCAACTGAACCGATGTGGACTCGTTCGTCTGGCGAGTGTGGGAATTCAATGATTGGCCCAAACGAGATCATGTCCATGCCAGGCACTTTCTGTCCAATGATGCCGCACTCAAGGCCTGCATGGATTGCCTTGACTTCGGGTTCTGTTCCTAATTCGTTCAGGTGTGTCGCTTGGACTACTTCAAGTAAGTGTGATTCTAGGTTTGGTTTCCAGCCGGGGTAGGCTGCGAATTCTTCAACATGTGCTCCAGCTAATGTTCCACCCGCGTTAATACGCCGTCGCATTGCTTCGAGCGATGCATCAACAGACGAACGGCTACTTGTAGTGAACACCAGTGTGTTGTTATCAGATTTCGCTGTTGCGACGTTATTACTCGTCTCGACAAGGTCAGGAATTTCGTAGCTCATTGCATCGACACCGTGCGGAAGCATTGTCAGCAGGCGCAAAGCTGTCAGGCTGCTCTCATGGCCCCACGCACTAGCCAGAGGCTCTGCATCATTCATCGCGAGTGCCATATGTGGATCGACTGATTGATACTGACTTTGAACAGCAGACAATTCTTCATGAAGTGCGTTTGCAAGGGCGTCTCGGTCGCTTGCTTTAACGACTACTGTTGCAAAGGCTTCTCGCGGAATGGCATTGTGGGCACTGCCACCATGCAGAGAGGCGATACGGAACGGGATGTTGTGCGCTGATAACAAGATACGCCCTAGAAGACAGAGTGCATTTCCACGTTGGAGGTGAATATCACATCCAGAGTGTCCACCCTTCAGTCCTGTGAGGCTCAGTGCGAAGGTGTGTTCCTCGCTAGAGGTCGGAGTTGCCGTCATGTTGAGTGTGAGGTGGCTATCTCCGCCTCCAGCGCACCCGACGTAAAGAATATTTTCTTCTTCGGAATCGAGATTGATTAACTGTCGGCCATGTAACAGTGTGGCATCGACTTGTGCCGCACCGGTTAAACCCGTTTCCTCGTCAATTGTGAAAAGAAACTCGAGTGGTCCATGCGTCAGATTGAAGTCCGACATTACAGCCAGCATCGCCGCAACACCAATGCCATTGTCAGAACCGAGCGTGGTGCCTGTTGCAGTGATGTAATCGCCCTCACGTTTTGGAACAATCGCATCGGTCGAAAAGTCAAAGCCGACGTCCGTATTTTTTTCTTGAACCATGTCCAGATGTGATTGCAGGATGGTAGGTGGTACGTTGTCATGTTCTCCTGTGGCTGGTTTTTGAACGATCACGTTTCCAGCGACATCGGTTTGATGTTTGAGACCCAGTTTATTGGCAACCCCAAGAACATGAGTTCGTATTTGCTCTTCATCCTTCGATGCGCGAGGTACCGTAAGGATATCGTCGAAATGTTGCCAGAGTGGCACCGGTTTGAGTGCAGCGACGAACGTCATTTGGTCTCCTTAGTATCGATCGGTTTAACAAAGATGTTGAAATCGGTTTCTCGTAAGATTGTCTGCTGCATGAAAATTATTGGACTAGCCATACCGTTTCTTAGTTCACTCGTTGATAATCAGAATTTCCCAGGCGACGGAATGGGCCGCCGTCCATAGAAAATTCCTCAGTGACCTGAAAAGCTGTCTCTGATGTGACCGTAATTACCCGGCGAAGTTGGTAAAGATGATCATCGTATTCGATTGGAATAGTCACGAAACTAATTCCAATAGGACTTTGCCAATTGGCAATGCTCAAAAGTTCCACGTTATTAGAGAGTGTTTCCTTAAACACGAGGAACTGATTGTCTGAGTCGAAACCAATGGTGATGCGCTCGGTGTAGCTGTTGCCGAAGACGTCACCCACGACCGTGCCCTCGGCCCAGTTGGTATCTCTTTGCCGAGTCACGGTGAGTTGGCCGTTTCGAGTGCCAATACTTAGGGGCGGAAATTCTCCACCGGTGTACTCGAATGCCCACGTACCCACAAAATACTCGATACTCTGTTCAACCTGCGGCTGCGGTACATCTCGGCGTCGTCGTTTTTTTAGTTCAACATCAAAAAGGAGGCGTTGGTCACCAAAAACCAGGTATTGAGTTCCGGTGAGGACATCGTTGTCTTCGCTAAGTCGTAGTTCGTAGCGTACGCTGAGAGAACCGAGACGTGAATCGACGATGGTTTCAACCGTTAGTGTGCCGTTCCTCAGCGTTGCATTGGTGAGTGGCGCTTCGCGTCCTGTCGTGAATCCTGACATCATGCCACCGAACAAACCGTTTGAGTTGGTGAGAGTGAGTGCGACATTCGTTGCCGCGCCGTCTGTACCGCTCGCGGTACCACGCCACGTTCCCAAATACGCTTCCTCGGTCGTTTGGGCCAACACTGCTGGTGATGTGGCTGACATCACTACAATAAGCGCGAGCGTGTGAAGTTCGCCCACAGCGGTTGTGTATTGTCGCATGGTCGCGAGTTCCTTTCAGAACGATGGTATCATCCGAAGCCACGTGGATACTCCCCTCACGCCGCTCGAGTTTCAGCGCCGAGCGCGGAACCTTTACGGTAATCAGGAAGCCGTGGTCGATGGCGATCTACGGTTCACGTATGCGGAGTTTTTTGAGCGCTGTGACCGTTGGTCTACTGTCCTGCAACGATTAGGGGTCGCCAAGGGTGACCGTGTGGCCTACATTGCCCCCAATAGCCACGCACAACTCGAATCTTTCTATGCCGTCCCACAAATCGGCGGGGTGCTTGTACCGATTAATTTTCGCCTGAACGCCGCTGAATTTACCTACATCATCAACCACAGTGGGGCCAAAGTCGTCTGTGTGCACGTGGATTACCTAGAGGTAGTTGATGCAATTCGAGACCAGTGTCCTCAGGTGCAGCATTTTGTTGCCTTGGAAGGTGCAGGAGCCGGGTGGTCTGAGTACGAGAGACTACTTCACGAGACACAGGTTCAATTTAGTAAGCCAGAGATCGAAGAGCGCGACCTCCTGACGATCAATTACACGAGTGGGACAACGTCTCGGCCCAAAGGCGTGATGATTACCCACCGGAACGCATACATAAATATTGTGGGCACGCTTATTCATTCGCCGATGGCGTGTGATGATCGGTATTTGTGGACTCTTCCAATGTTCCATGCAAACGGCTGGACGTTTACATGGATAGTAACTGCGGTGGGTGGGCGGCATGTTTGTCT
>PAIW01000087.1 GCA_002710885.1 Chloroflexota bacterium
CAGCGTCGTGGAATGACCTGATCACATCGAGGTCTGGCTGCTGGCCGTAGATCGTTATCGAAATGGAATCGGGATCTCTGCCGGCCTCAATAGCCAATTCAGTTAGCGTTCCCCGGCTCGTTTCGATCATCGCAGGAGTTGCCCGATTTGGCATCCAACCATCGCCCCACTCGATAATGCGCTTGAATACGTTACGGGCCATGCCTCCGAGAATCACCGGGGGATGGGGTTTCTGCATAGGTTTCGGGAACATACGGACAGGCGGAAAGTCGTAATACTTCCCATGGAACTCCGCCTCGTCCTTCGTCCACATCTCCTTCATGGCGAGAATCGATTCTTTCGTCTGGGTCCACCGATGATCGAAATCACCGCCCATCATCTCCGTCTCTTCACGATGCCAACCCGCGCCTATGCCTAGAAGCACCCTGCCGCCGCTAAACAGATCCAGTGTCGAAATAGTTTTGGCCAGAACCAAAGGGTTTCGTTCAGGAATCAAGGTAATGCCTGTCGCCAGTTTGATCTTGCTGGTGGCTCCCGACGCCTGCGCCAGGGCGATGAATGGGTCGGCGAAATGTGAATATGTCCACGGCACTTCCCCAGACTCGTTGCCTGGGAATTTGCTGGTTGTGGTCACCGGCATAACAGGATGCTCGGCGTACCAGATGGACTCGAATCCCAACTCTTCGGCCTTGCTCCCCATAAATGCGGCGTTGACCTTATAGGCAGGTAGAGGCATTGATAACCCGATGTTCATGTGTCACTCCCTCGTCTGAATATGGCTTCTCGATTCCGTTGCGACCCTTAATGTCTATGCGACCGTAATCGGGCCTCGATGGCCTCTTGAGCTTCGAGGAACGGACGCTCCAGGTATGCCCGGTGATCCGACTCTCCGTGGTGGTGGGTTATTGAGGCGGGAGGTCGGACGCCTGCTGTCTCTCTGATGTAGGCCAGATCGCCTTCGACCAAGGTCAGCATGTACTGGGTAGTCGCCGCGTCGTACATTTCCCAGTCTCCGCCGCAGGCCACATAGATTGGTGACGTGTGGGCGAACACTCCGCGATTCCACACGTCGTGATGCTCGATGATGTCATAGTAGTCCAATGCGCCTGTGCGAGCCGCCAGCCACGAGTGATCGTTGATTTTCAGACTTGTCTTGATCTCCAGCCTGCGAGAGCCGTTGGGGTTCTGGGTCGAGGCTACGACCCGACCGTTGTGCATGATCTCTAGTGAGTAAATCGGCAGGATGCTTTCGGCCCATGCCTCGACCTCGACGGTTCCAGGCCCGGAGATGTCAACCGTATCGCCCACCTCTTGGCCATCCACCGAGAAGTGCATAATCGGCCCGCCGCTAAGGAACGTGCGTCCGGCCACGACAGCTTTGCACCAATTGTCGTAATTAAATTCCTGATCGTCAGGAATCTGAGCGTAGGTTCGGTAAAGACCCACTGGAACGTCACTGCTCATCTTGTCCGTTCCGCCGACAAGAGGCAAACGATAACCGCTGTTCAGATAGCGATAGTATTCCAGGTGGTTAACTTTGGTCTGCCTGAGCATTTCGACGCCGTCCAGACGCCCCGTGGCAACCAGCGCAGCAGGCTCACCATTGGGATTAGGGAAGTGGGGACTGATGACGTAACCACCCTGAGCGTGAGCAGCGTCAGCCCAATGAGCGAGGGTGGTCTCCATGTGCCCACCGATTTCGGCCTCGCTGGGGCCGTCGCTGCACCACGGCATCACGGGAGATTTCAAGCCCCACATGATCATGTGACCCATGAAGTGTTGGCGGTTCTCCTGGGACACGTAGACGATGTTGTTGCCGTTCTTTTGGATCGACGCAGAACCAGTGAAGTCCTCGGTGTTGGTGAACAGGCTCCCCCACTGGGATTGGAGCAGGTTTACGACGTTCAGGTCTTCTCCCTGGGATTCAGTATGCGCGCCCTGTGTGGACAAAAAATGGACGTGGGAGTCGCCGCTGAACCATCGTCGTTGGTTCATGTCGATCCAACGTTTCAGTCTGAGAGTAAGCTCCTGCTGGCCGGGTTCAATGCTTACACGAGTCCGCAGAGGCTCGTACTCAAAGCCACGCGCCACGTCCACGATGACATCACCCCTGGGCAACCATCCCTGGCAGGTTCCGTCGATGTAAGCGTAAGAAATCTGGCCCAGCCGGACGTCGCCTCCAATGTCGATGTGCCAAGTGCCGAGGTTGGAGTTAACCTGATTGTGATGCCCGTGAGGTTGATACGGAATACCCTCTGGTGATCGGAAGTGGACTCGGCAAGGCACAGGACGTCCGGTGTCGTCGTCAACGACGGTTACGTTGACCCAATTGCGGCCCTTATCAAGAAGCTCAATCTTCATCCGGGGGGTCTCCACCACCCCTTCGCGTTCAACCTCGCCCCATTTAACCTGCCCGACCTCTTCGTCGCCTTGCTTCACTATCACAGTCGCCGAAGGCACCGCGGAAATTTCGGCGTATGCTGAATCCGAATCNGNGTTGTCCTCCTGNCCGTAACCCTTGTGATACGCGTCGNTGAACCCAGAGTCCGGGTCTTTGGGCAGCGGGAATACGAAAGTCGTGTCTCCCCGGTCGACCTTAACGGATAGATCGAAGGGCTGACCGGCAACCGTTTCATCNGTGACGGTGATTCGCGTCTCGCGACGGCCCTGTCGAGCAAAGGGGTGTTCATCCTCGCGGCCTAGAGTCACTCCGGCGATTATGAACTTTGCCCCTTGCGGCACGATCTCGATGGATTCGATTAAAGATTCAGGCTCAGGGTTCGTCCACGCCCACAAAAAGTAAGATCGGGCAGAGGCCTGCGCGTATTCTGTTTGCCGACGACCTAATTCTTCCCATTTGCCTTGATCTCTTTCAAACAGCGTGTGCTTTTGATCGGTGACAGCCTGGAATGGCAGGCCAGAAGGCCCCCGGAATGAGTCATTCGGCACGGACGCGATTTCGAATCGCTCTCGAATATTCGCTCNAAAATCCTTCCCACTCGCCATGTGAAACACGTACTCTGCCACCGGCAATCCAACGGAGCCGCCGCTGTCGATTTCAGATCCAACCAATCGGTGCGCGAACACCACACGATGGGCCGACTCTCCGNCGTCGATCTTGATTGGCCCGCTGGAGACATCGAGACTTATAAAGCAGTCTCCACCAGAATCGNTGCCTACCTCGAATGGCAAACCTCGAAACGATTGGGAGCCGACATCAACATCTTGGTCATCCTCTCCCAGAACTTCAATACCGGCGTTCAACACACTGCTGATGTCCAGCGGTTGATAGTCGTTCATCAATTTCTCCTAGATACCGTGCAGCGGTTCGTGTCGCGGATCAGAGAGAAGCCAACGCACCCATTGGGTCCCAAGGAGGCAGCACGGTCGGCTCGATGTCCAATTCGGCCTGCCGTTGCGACGACAGGTAGCTCTTGGGCGCCGCGATTTCGAACATGTACTCGTCGAACCAAGAGTCGTTCATCATGAAGAACCCTTTGTCGCCCACCTTGTCTCCGTAGCTGTTCTCCACCCGCCACTTGCGAGGCTTGCCATCAGCGGCATCTACGCCGGTGAACAGCATCGCGTGGGTCATTTGCGTCTGGCCGTAATTCAGCCTTGCGGCCTTGTCCATGCCAAATTCAGAGCCATACACGCCATCGTAATCGTACAGGTGAGCGTCCCACAAACCGAGATTGCGCTCGTTTTGCTTGCCGGTGTCACATCCCATCCACACGGGACGGCCATCCAGAAGTTGGCGCATGGTGATGTCTTTGATCTCTTCGATGGGCAGATTGAGGTATTTCACCGCTGCGCCGCCCACAACGTTTCCCAGATACCCGATGGTATATGTTGTGCCATATGGGTGCGCTTCTCTGGGATCGTTTACCAGGCAAACGAGTTCATCCAGGTTGGTCACAACATATTTCTCGGCGAACTGCTTGGGTGTCACGGTTCCGTCGCGCCGGAACTCGCCGTCTCGATCATTCCACTGCCAGTCGAACTCTTTCGGAGGCGTCCCCAGGTGTATTGCCAGAATCTTGTAGATCACCTTGAGGGTGTCCAGCTTCGACTGCCTCATGGCTTCCAGTCCGGCTTCCGATTTGTAGAGGTCGCGAATTTTCATCGCGCCCTGTCGCACCTGGTAATAGAGGTTGGAGTTCATCTTGTAAGTGGCGCCAGAACTCTGAGTCTCAGGCATCGCGGATTTGGGAACGACCCCGTGTTTTTTCACCAGGTTCACGAACATATCCCACTGGCCTGCATCCTCAATGGGCGCTGACATCAAGTACTGCACGACCCTGTCGTCCACCGGGCTGTCAGCTGTCTCGATGATGGATTCCAGAACGAAATTTGCCCGTTCCACCTTGTCCCAAAACATCATGTAGGACTGGCTGAACTCAAACTGTTTGATGTTCATTTCCTGCATCGTGTCCACCCGGCACAGGTTGAGGCCGGAGAACAGCCAACACCGCCCCGATGCCCCCTGATGAGTCGGATTCCAATCGTCAAGGGTTGTCGAGTAGACGTGATTGGCGTCGGTGACGATTTGTCGGTCAAGCGCAATCTCATCAACGTTGTGCAGGGTGACCGCATTTTGCATCAGACGATTTCGAGGGTCCGCGTCGTAGTCAGCCCGCATTGCGTCAAATTCTTCGATGGGCAATGTGTCTGTGTAATTGGCTGTAGCCATATTTCACTCTCCACAGATTCAGGTTTGAGACTGCTGAGTTGTCAGTCTATTTTCACCAGTTTCTGCATTGATCGCAGTTCTCGAGGCGGGTCCATGCGGCTTCCATAGTCGCTCCAGGAAACTTCCGCAACGTATATATCGCCGCGGGAGTCTACTGTGATGCCGTGAGGCGAGTAAAACCTACCCGCTTCGTCGCCAAAGGATTCGTGGCCCGCGCGACCCAGGAGTTCACCTTTGGTGTCAAATATGCTCACCCGTGGGCCAAGATCAGTTCCGATGTCATTGGGGCCGATGCCGCAGAAGTATTCTCCGACATACACTCGCTCATCGTCGCCACGAGAGTCGATGTAGATGGCCGCAGCCCTGGAGAGGTTGCCCCACTGGGTTTCGTATTTGCCTTCAGGGCTGAACACCTGAACCCGATGATTCTCGCGGTCGGCGATGTAAACCCAGCCGTCTTTGTCGGTCTCGACGTTGTGGACGATGTTAAACTGGCCTTCGCCCGTCCCCGACTCGCCCCAAGAAAACTGGTACGTGCCATCGGGCGAGTACTTGTGAACCCTAGCGTTTGAGTAACCATCGGCGACGTAGAAATCGCCGTTTCGCTTGTCAATCGCGACGTGGGCTGGCACGCTGAACGGCTTGCCCGACATCTTCGGCGAGGGCTTNTGAGCCTCNCCNAANGTCATNAGAAGTTTGCCGTCGGCCGTGAATTTGCGAACTGTGCTGTCGCCGTTATCGACGCAGAACACCTCGTCGTCCGGGCCGATAGTGACACCGTGAGGATTGGCGAACACGCCGTCGCCCCAATAGCTGTCGACGTTCCCTTCGCGGTCGAATATTATCATCGGGTGAGTGCCGCGATTGAACACGTAAATCTGGTCTTTGGAGTTCACCGCGACGGATGTGGCCTCTTTGTAATACCATCCNTCGGGCAGNGTGCCCCAATTNGTCCCAGACAATTCGTACTTGAAATCACCCTCGCCGAGTACCACAGGGCCTGTTATTGCTGCGGCCTGACGGTCCACGTCCAGAGCGAATTCCCAATCTCCATTATTTACCTGCCCTGTCATCTAAATCTCCTATTTTCTGCGTTCAAATTCAATCGTTATGCCGGCGGAACGAATGTCAGTGCCGAAGCTGGATTGTCGACAAGAATCTTATTGATGGCTTCTTCGCTAAAACCTCTATCGCGCATCAATGGAACGATGTGCTTCAGGATATAGAAATACCCGTGTCCGCCATATCTGACGAGGCGATGATTGGTGCAAATGTCATGGGCTATCGTGATCTTGTCGCCATACCCTTCGGAAATNAGCCATGATATATGCTGGAGNTTTGTGGCGTCGTTGGGGTGGTCNATCGCTGGNTTCGCNTTGTANGACGAGCTTTCGTTGCCAAACAAGTCCCACTCGAAATAACNTCCNCTTTGCCCTATCTTGCTCAAAGTTTCNCGCTNGAACACCGTCCGNTCCAGGTGGCCCATAATGGTTCGACTCANNTCGGCGCCCGCATCGTCCAGAATCTCGATTATCTGGAGAGGCGATGTTTCATCGCGCCCAGGGTGAATAAGGATCGGAGCGCCGGTGGCCCGCTGGGCTTGGGCCGATGCTCTGAGGACTTTGCGTTCCGATTCAGTGAGAGGCCAAGAGCATCCAACCTCGCCGATTACTCCCGAACGAATGCCAGTCCCGTCCACCCCCTCGCTCACATCTCGTATTATCTGGGCGGCTAGTTCGTCTTCTGTTGATGTGGCGACGTAATCGGGATGAGCAGGATTCACATAGAAGGACGCGCCCATGATGACGTTAACGCCTGTGGCGCCGGAGATACGAGCCAGGCCGAGCGGGTCGCGGGCGATTCCGATACTTGTGGCGTCCACAAGCGACTTTCCGCCATATTGCTTGTAAAGCCCAGCTTCGTCGATTGCGGTTTCGGTATCTAACACCTGGTAGTTGGCGTAGTTGACCTCGCCATAATGGCGCACCTTTCCCAGTGATTCAGGAGTCATTGGAGCGAAATATTGCTGCCGCGCAGTGGATTCAATTGGCGGCGTGAGAATCGCGGTGAGGTCGATCAGCAAGTGTTCGTGGGTCAACGTAACTCCCAAGTCATCTGGCTCGATGAGACCCAACACGGTCTGAATTTTTCCGACAGCGTTCCAACTCGGCATCTCCGCTCCTGGGGGGAAGGTGACTACTCGGTAGTGCAACCTGTTTTGTACATCATTTGACATCCGCGGTCAATCGATGTCTTCAACCGCAATCCAGCCAAGCGTATCTTCGATCCACCCGTGGATGGTTGCACATCCCTACGTGCCTGTCCGCGATGAGGCAAATGTTACAATATTCTCAGAGTTCCCAATGATTCGGACGATATCAATAATTGAAACTTCTCGATTTCGCAATTGTCAAAATCGCGCTGCGGGCCAAGTCTTGCGTTTATTTGGAGATTGTCCTGATTAACATGTCTGCGGTCGGATTAATGGCCTACTCTGGGTCGCCCTCTTTTGAACTCACCGCCAACGGATCTGGGGACCAGATTCCGCTGACCGTTACGTTCACGCCCTCCGAAACAGACGTTGACGAGTTGCGTTGGGACTTCGGTGACGACGAGACATTGACGTCAAGCGTGGAGGATGGTTCCGTCAGTCACACATATTCGACGATCGGATCTTATACTGTCACGGGTGTGGCCCAAAATAGGGACAACGGCGAACCCGGAGAGTCCGCGCCCTTAAACGTAATTGCCACCGCCGGCATGTTGAATCATATCTCGCTCTCGCCTGATTCGCTAACGGTTCTGCCAGAGGGCAAGGCCACGTTCAGTATTCCCGCATTCGACCAATTCGGCAACGAATTGGCTGACCCGGAGACGACCTACCCAGCTTCTAGTTCCGCTGGAACGATTGACCAACAAGCCAGATCCACAGCGAGCCTGAACGCGGGCGTATAACCTAACCCTCTGACTGTTGCCGTGTCCTCGGATGGCCTCAACATCAACACCGAGGCCACGATAGTCATTCGACCCGGATCGTTGTCGCAGATAATATTGGAGCCTCAATCCGTCTCAACCTCACCATCGGGGCAACTGAGCTTCAGCGTGCTTGCGATTGACGAATTTGGCAACCCGTTAACCAACATAGTGACGACATTCAAAGCAGACATCTCCGCCTGCCAAATTGACGCCTTTGGCGGGTTCACGGCAGGAGCCGGAGCTTACGTCAACGTCGTTGTGGTCGAAGCAACTGATGGAGCCATATTGACAAATGCATCAGCCCACGTGAGAATCGACCTTGGCTCCCTAAAACAACTCCTTTTGTTGCCAGAAAACGCCACGGTTCAGGAAGACGGAGAAGCGACCTTCACCGCCTCTGCGTTGGATGGTTGGGGCGATGTTGTTGATGACGCGATAATCGGATTTGATAGAGCATCCGACGCCGGTCGAATCGCCCCGAAGGGCCATTTCGTCGCGGCAGTCCTTGCCGGCGTGTTTCGAGGCGCCGTGAAAGTTGTGGCCTCCTCGAGTGACGGCAGTATTGCCGCCGCATCTGATGTGAACGTCACCCACGGCGCCATCGACCATGTGCTCATGAGCCATCCGCCACAGAATTGAGGGCCGCTCAAACCATTAGCTTCACCGCGCGGGCCTTTGATGGCTTCGGCAACCGGATCGAGAGCGCCCGAATAGCCTGGGAAGCGTCTGGAAGCAAAGGAACAATCGGATTGGAGGGTATTCTGACCGCCGGAGGGCACGCAGGATTCGACGCCGACGCGGTGATTGCCGCAGCTGAGCTTGGCGGTGTCTCGCTTGAAAGTTCCGCTTCTATTCGCGTAACTCCCGGCCCACTATCTCATGCAACACCAGCCCCTGGATTGATTCAGCTCACCCCTGGGTCCATCATCCAGCTAGAATTTCCGCAAGGCTTCGACCGTCACGGAAATCCAGTCGAAGGCGCTGTCGTTATCTGGTCCGTGGCGGACGAAACCGCTGGAGAAATCATCCGGCCTATTTGCCGCCGGCCAATCCCCAGGTGACTACCCAACCGCGTCATTCAAAAAAGGCTCAACGCGAACAACGTCCGTCTCTGTGATGATCCTTTCCTAGCGCTCTGACCCGCTAACCGCGATATACTGGAGCCAACGCAAAATCAGAGGTTTGTATGATCCCAGTAAGGCTCAGTGTCAAAAATTTCCTCAGTTACCGGGACAATGCCCCCA
Source organism: Chloroflexota bacterium (assembly GCA_002710885.1). The sequence continues at coordinate 8,914 of PAIW01000087.1, forward strand.
TTTTGAATCTCGAAAGCATCCACATCGCCTGCCTATGCGGAGAGAATGGTCACGGAAAGTCCGCTCTGTTGGATGCCATGACTTGGGCGTTGTGGGGCCAGGCGCGCGCGCGCCGACAAGAAGACCTGATACACAAGGGCCAGACAGACATGGCGGTCGAGTTGGATTTTCTCGCCCGTGATGATCTATACCGTGTGAGCAGACGATATTCGGTTTCAGCAGGGCGAGGAGCGGGCCATCCGGTCCTTGAGCTTCAAATCGCATCTGACGACGATTCCACATTCCGCCCCATCACCGGGAACACGATGAGCGACACTCAGGCACGAATCGTCGAAATACTGCACATGGACTACGACACGTTCATCAACACCGCGTTTTTGCGACAGGGCGATGCCGATCGTTTTACCAACGCTCGGCCGATGGAACGCAAAGCGATCCTAACTGAGGTGCTGGACCTCTCGTATTACGAAGCTTTGGAGACCAAAGCCAAAGCGCGAGTTGCAGGTATCTCAACTCGTCTCCAAGAAACGGAAGTCCGCATATCTCTTCATCAACAGGAATTGGATAAGAAACCTGAGCACGAAGCGCAGCTCTCGGAAGTCCAACAAGCTGTCGAGACGCTACAAAACCAGAGTTTAACGGCGAGCGCTGACGTTGAGTCCGCCTCTCAGCGGGTCGAATCTCTCAACGCCCAGACAGCCGAATTGGAGAGGTTGACTCCCCAGTTGGACAACCTCAGGTCTCGCATTCGGGATCTCGAACTCCGAACTCGAAACCATCTGGAGGCAGTGACACGGTATCAGGCGTTGTTGAACCGAAAAGGTGAAATCGAAGAGGCGCACACTCGTCTCACAGAAGCGGAGGCCAAACGGGACAGATTCGCCCGTGCATTGTCAGAGAAAAGCCCTCTCGACCAACAATTGGCGGAGTTGACCCGAACAATCTCTGTGGCGCATGAAAGACTGTCCGGTCAAGTCCGCCAATCCCAGCATCGAATTGATGTCGACCTAGAACCCAAAGCGTCCCGAATTCAGGAATATGAACAAGCCTTCGATGCGTTAGAACCGCAGCGTCAAGAGCTAGTAATCGCTTCAACTCAAATGGAGCAGGATCGCATCGAACTAGGAAATCTGTCTCAGGAATTAGACACTCTGAACGCAGCCTCAGAAACGATGAACTCGTTGGAGCGCCAGAGAGCGGAACTCCAGCAAATCATCGACTTGGAGCATGCCAATATCAAGAACGCCGCCGACAACATCAATGTTGCAATTGAGCGAGAATTGAGACCAAATGCGGAAAGATTGACGAGCCTCGAAGCCGAACGTCAGAAATTGGGCGCCGAACGCGAAAACCTGCAACTGGTTTCGAGTCAGATTGCTGACGCAAAAGCGGGGCTAGAAAAGGTTGAAGCGAATATCGTCATTCTGGGGCAGGAAAGCGATAACCTGGTTCAAAAAATGAAGGACACGCGACAGAAGTTCGACATTCTGGAGCAAGGGGATGCCCTCTGTCCGGTCTGCAAACAGCCCCTCGGTGATGAAGGCCAGTCACATTTGCGATCAGAGTACGAAAAAGAAGGCCGCGAAAGTCGCCGCCAACATACCGAGAACAAGACGGAACAAGAGAAAACCAAGTCACAACGTCAGCTATTGACCGACGCCCTCCTGAACATGGAATCGGCTTTCGACGTCCGCACGCGCAACTTGGAATCGGCCAACGGAAGGCTCAACGTTGAGATCGAAAATTCCAAGAGAGCCGCTGGCGAATTGGCAGTGCAGTTGCCGAAACTCAACGAGTTTCGAGCGGGGCTTGCCTCAAAGGATTTTTGCCATAAAGAACGCCAAAATTTGACCGAGCTGAATACAGAAACTCGATCTCTGAACTTCGATCCAACGCGTCGAGAACAAGTTCAGGCCGAGCGACGCGACAAAGGCCAAAGCATCTCGAACCTCGAAATTCGAGTCAACCAGGGATTGCTGGAATTGCAACGCGATTCTGACAATTTAGAGCGTAATCTGAAGGATGCCCGAACCGCGAAATCCAACCTTGGCCCTGCGAGAGAAGAACTGAGCGCGCTCCAGAACCGAGTGGACTCCGAAGACTACGCTCAGAAGACTCGCGTCCGGGCCGCCGAGCTTGAGGCGGTCATCGCGGAACTTGGATACGATGCTGAGGAACACGCTTCGGTCGATGCGCTAGCGTCTCGACTGGGCGAATATGCAAAAATGCACCGTTCCATGACGGACGCTAGCGAACGTCTTCCCTCGGAACAGGCGTTGTTGTCCGGGGCCTCAATCGAGCTATCGGAATTATCGGATGAGTTATCTTCTGCTCAATCTAAACAGTCAGATATCGAAACAGCGCTGCTCGCATTGCCATCCGCAAAGTCAGCCCTGAAAAGCGCCCAGGGCACACTGTCAGGCCTGGAGTCTACTCTGGACGACCATCGCGTGCGTATCGGCGTGTTGGAAACGCAGATACAGCGAAGTGTTGAGGTTGAGGGCATCGTAAAAGGTCTAGAGAAACATCGAACGTCGATGGTCAACGAGCGCGGTCTTTACAGTGAACTCGTACTGGCATTCGGGAAAAACGGCATCCAGGC
>PAIW01000088.1 GCA_002710885.1 Chloroflexota bacterium
CTGACACCCTGATTCCTGTTACCTCGTTTATTCTGGATATGCCAGTCTGCCCTGACGCTCAGTGAACGCGCGAAGCAGGAGTCCGGTTCCGCTGGTCACGTACAGAGTGGACATGTCCTCGCCTCCGAAGGTGCAGTTGGTGGGTTGGTCCACCTTCAGTGGATGCCGCTCAATCACCTCACCAGAGGCGGAAAAGACGTATATAGAGGGTCCGGGGCCGCCGATTCTGTTCCCTGCTGTCGCCACAATGTTGCCCTCGGTGTCGAGAACCATACCGTCGATGCCGCGATGATCGCCGAATTCGTGGATGACCTCGCCGTCTCCCAGGCTTCCATCGTCGTTGACCGGATAGGCGCGAAGCTGGCGTTTCTCGTCTGGTCCTCGCCCGCTCTGGGCAACGTAGAGAGTCTTGTGATCCAAGGAGAACAGGAGACCGTTGGGACGGGTAGTGTCGAAGGTCACACGGGTGATGCTCCAGTTCCCATTGTCACCAGGGTTCAGGCGGTACACTGAGTCGTGGTCAAGCTCTTTGTTAGAGCGGTCGTGGCTCCACTCGCCTGCGGCTCCCTCGTAAAATGGGTCGGTGAACCACACGCGCCCCTGTGGGTCGATGGCCAGGTCGTTGGGTATGTTGAACTTCTGCCCCTCGAAGCCGTCGGCCAGGACTGTGGTTGAGCCGTCGGATTCGTAGCGCACGACGCGGCGCCCTCCGCCCTCGCAGGCGAACAGCGTGCCATTGGAGTCCAGCATCAGTCCGTTGGCGTTGTTGGTATTCTCNCGATACAGCGACGAGCCGCGGGTCTGCGGGTCGAATCGCAGTATTCTACTGCTTGGGATATGAGTGAACAGCAGGCCACTGCCGTCCCAGGCCGGCCCCTCAGTGACTCCGCCGTAAGGGCCATTTACGATGGTGAAATTCCAGGTCATTTTCTCTCTCCCTGATGTTGGATGAATCTGTTTCGGTGAGCAGGCTTGATTTCTAGATGACCTCGTCCGACTCGCCCATGTCTCCNACGTCTCCGCCGCCCAACTCGGCTCCGACAGCCTGAATCCTGCCGAACTCGTCGCGGAACCCGTTGTGCATCGTGCGGGCGTCTGAGCTGTACAGGACAAACCTTGCGCCCTCCCTCAGCCATTTTGTGCTCAGGTCCACNGTNTGGTGGTGGAATAGGTTTGGCACGTTGTGAGCCTTGCAGATGCGGAGCACCTCTCTGAGAGCCGCCTCGTAATCCGGGTGGTCGTACTGGTCAGGAATGCCCAGCGAGATGCTCAGATCGTTGGGGCCGACGAAAATGGCGTCGATGCCCTGAACCTGGAGGATGTTGTCCAGATTCTCGATGGCCGGAACGCTCTCGATGCCGACGATGCAAATGCTGTTGCGGTTGCGGTTTTCCAGATACGCTTTGGTGGCCTCGGANGGGAACTCGCCGTCGTCGATGATCTTGCGGACCTGCGCTCCCTTGAGCGGGCGCCACTTGGCGGCGGCAACAACCTCTTTAGCCTCCTCGACAGTCTCGCAATATGGCGCCAGAATGCCGTGAGCGCCAGCGTCCAGCGCCATCGTGATGTAGTGGGAATCCGGTATGGGAACTCGGACAATGGGAACCACNCCGCTGAAGTTGAACGCCGCCAGGAAATCGGCAACATCGTCCCGTCCTCTGGGGGAATGTTCCGTGTCGATAACCACGTAGTCCAGCCCAAAGTTGGACATGGCTCCGCCCCACCGNGGGTTGCGGCTCATGCTGAGCATNGTGCCATAGACGATGCCACCGGCCTCCATCTTTTGCTTCAGTTCATACCCATTCATAGTTCCTCCTCGCAGGCATTTTCTGTATTCTGATGACATGGAAGTTCAGAGGCGCAAATATACTATCCCTGATCTCTCGCACCGCAGAGTGTACCAGCTTGGAACGGGATTGATAAGCGATGGATTCTGGGCAGGCAGATGTTGGCTCGAATTCCGTCGCCCATAATTCTCGGGTAGGAATTCCGATGCTGCTAAGGTACGGTTCATGGAGAAATCCTTTCGAAACCACTAAATCAAACGTAGGTGTTGAGACACGAAGAATCGGCTACTTAATGAAGATTTGAGCGCATGGACGCACAAATAAAGAAGTTAGTCGCGATATNGAGCGCAANCGTCGCGATGTNATTTGTTTGTTGCGGCTTGTTCGACTCCAAGTGTCGATCAGCCAGCGAGTTTAGTGGTGACTCGNCAGATTATGCAAATGGAGGTGGCAAAACCCGAGCCAGTTGACGATCAGGGAGGGTTCCTACGAATAATCGGTCCGCTAGACGAAGAGCGAGGCTATTGTNCCAGGCCACCTCTCAGGCGTGGGTTAGAGAGCCCAATGTAGGCGCACACCTCTAAACACGGTATTTGGAATCTGGATGGATGATTCGACGCGGCGGCTCTCGTGAACGGTCAGGTACGCATGCCCNAATATGAGTTGTGCGTCACAATCGAGNAGGGACCGGGCATAGATGCCGGTGGCCCTNANTATNTTAGGAGCGGCGTTGNACTCGAAACTTGCTCTCCACAGNCCAGTGACCGTCANCGGTGGACGACGGCGGCGCCTCAATACCTTCNTTACTNCATCTATTCCAACGTCAGCTTGCCATTCTCTAAAACGACCTCGCCGTCGACCTTCATGGTGGCGTCTGAGAGGAACAGCCACTGGTGATAGCTAGACAGGCACTCGCCGCCGGACTCCTGGTTATCTCCGAGACTGAAGCGCAACATTCCGTCACCATAGCCGTAGTAGGGGATGACCTTTTCGTGCCCTGGCAGCATCGTGAGGGCAGGGCTGACGCCTGCGTTGAACTCCCCGAACCGGTCGAAGGCTCCGTTCTGCAAACCCCACATCGCCTGCACGTAGTTGTTGTGATGCTGAGAGCTGATGCTTGTGATTCGGTTGCCNTGAAACTCATAGGTGAGCGTGCCAACTTCTCGACCCATGAACGTTTCGTTAGAGCATACAAGCGTGCCTTCGGTGTCAAGAATATCGACTGTCCTGATAGCGCCAGAAGGCAGCTCGACCTCGCGGTCTCGGGCGCTGCCGGGCCGTGCGTAGCCGTTGATGAACTCTTTAGACGCGATTCCATTGCCTCGATGGAAGTGCGCGTCCTCCAGCCGGAATTTTATGTCGGTGCCTGCCGGGTTGGTTATCTCGATAGTGCTGTTGCCGAGCGCGTCGATGAGTTGTTCTTGGCGTGACGTGAGCGCCTCGTAATCGATGTACAGTGCCTGCTCGTACATTTCCGACAATTTGCGGAANNTGTCGGGGTCGCGTTGTTCCATGATCCAGTGGAAGTGGATTGAGCGGCCTTGCCAGGTCTTCAGGATTTTCTCTGTCTGGCCTGGATTTAGGTTCCAGTGGTTGGGAAGCCAGAGGTAGATGTCTGCCAGGTCGAAGAGCGATTCCAGCGCTTNGTCTTCCATCTCTTTAAGGGCGGCATCCTCGCTGCGACGCATTTTGACCCGGACAGATTGAAGGCCCGGTGGATAGAGCATCCCAGCGAAAAGNTCCACTGCGCCTGCTTTTACGATCTCGATTCGCACCTGCTCCAGCAATTCGGGAAAGTAGGTGGGGTCGGCATGGATCAGAAACTTCTCTCCGGGCTGGGTCTGAAGCGATCCATGCACAATGAGCTTGGCCATTCTCGACCAGTCGCCTTGAAAATCATACGACGGCGCCATGTTTTCTTGGACCTCCAATTTTCGGGTGTGTTGAATAGATTGAGCAATCGAGCGCAAGAAGTCAGTTGCTCAGGACGGTGATGGGTAGATTAGCAACAGTTGTTGAGACGGTCAAACGNTGAGAATTGCTCCGATCCCAGGTGTGTGTCATGCGAATCCCCGTTATACAGTGTCATATGTTCTAGCAATACTAGTACAAACGCGCGCCTATGCGTATTAGGTATTATTTATGTACATTGCCCAACAGGTCCGTATGTCGATGCCGGTGAGTCGACTATCAACAGCGTCGAACCGAGTGCCAACAATGACCACCTGAGGTTGCATCAAGGACGGACGCGCAAGTATCTTATGGGGCATCACGCCGAAAGGAACCGACGTTGACCACGATCCCATTAGAGCCTATCGAATCCGTGACCATCACCATGCTGATGGACAATTCTTCGGATATGCTGCTTCAAAGTCAGGGACCGGCGAATCGACCGTCCCTGTCGGGAGACAACGCGAGGGTAGCAGCTCGATTTCTGGAGAATGGCGAGGGCAGAAATTCCCTGATCGCAGAACATGGATTCTCGGCTCTTGTCGCCGTCACCAAAGACGAATATGTTTACCGCATTTTGTTCGACGCGGGCGTCAGCCCCACTGGAGTTGTGGAGAATATGCGACGCTTGGAACTGTCCCCCAAAGACATTGAGACAATGGTCATGAGCCACGGGCACTTCGACCATACCGTTGGCCTTGATGGGTTGACTAGCGCGCTAGGAGGCACGGTCAACTTGCCGGTGATGATCCATCCTGAGTTCTGGAGCCGCCGGCGCATCGNCATCCCAGGACGTTCGCCCAGCGAATTGCCCGTGACCAGCAAGCCAGCGTTAGTGGGCGCGGGGTTTGAGATAATCGAGAATCGCCAGCCTTCGTTCCTTTTGGACGGCTCGGTGTTGGTCACAGGGGANGTGGACCGCACAACCGAGTTCGAGACCGGNTTCCCCGTCCACCAGGCGTTCCACGACGAGGGCGGATGGCAGCCCGACCCGCTGATTCTAGACGACCAAGCATTGGTAATGAATGTACGCGACAAGGGGCTGGTTGTGCTGACCGGTTGCGGCCATTCGGGAATCGTGAATATAGTTCGTTATGCCAAGAAACTCACCGGCGTGGATGACGTGTATGCAGTCCTTGGAGGGTTCCANCTCAGTGGACCGATTTTCGAGCCGATAATTCAGGCGACAACGCAGGNGCTGGCGGCTCTCGACCCACGTCACATTGTGCCCGCTCACTGCACCGGATACAAGGCTGTCCACGATCTAGCGGCGGCGATGCCGGATGCCTTCATACAGAACTCCGTCGGCACGAGGTTCGAGTTTTAGACGTGGTTGCCTTCTTCACCAGAGCTCCAAGGGCCAGACGAACTCTCATTTTCGGCTCTACGATGCACGTCTGGAGCGATCTATTCTTCGCGCTAATGGTGCCGCTATTGCCCATCATCAAAGAGGATATGGACCTGTCGTTCACTGAGGTGGGCCTGCTCCGGTCGGTTTTTAACGGCGCGTCTGGAGTGTTGCAGATACCGGCTGGATTCCTGGCCGAGAGTGTAGGCGAGTTCTGGATGCTGGTTTGGGGCAACATTTGGGTGTCGGCTGGACTGGTTGGAATGGCCGCGTCTCCGATATTTATTGTTCTGTTGGCGGCCTCGGCCATCGGAGGGCTTGGAGGCGGAGCGCAGCATCCGCTGGCCTCCAGCATGGTGTCTCGCGCTTACGATGATCGTGGACGCTCAACAGCCGTCGGCACGGTGAACTTCGCTGGAGACCTGGGCAAGATGGTTGCGCCTGTGATGGCAGGATTGTTCGCCGTCGCCCTGGGGTGGCGGGCCACAATGTTCATAGTGGGTATCGCCGGCCTTGTCTTTATGTTTGCTTCGATGTTAACTCGGCGATCTGTGGACATCGGAAGGCCTGTTGTTCAGACTGCTGAAACTCTGGAGGGNCTGTCTGAGTCGGAAAATAAGGCACAAATGGCCGGATTCATCACGCTCAGCGGTGTTGGAGTCCTTGACGCCGCGGTTCGGACAGCGGCTCTGGTGTTCCTGCCCTTCGTCATGGATGCCAAGGACATGGGCGCGGCGCAGATCAGCGTAATGTTGTTTATGCTGTTCGCGGGTGGGGCCGCAGGCAAATTCGTTTGCGGCTGGCTGGGCGACCGATTCAGCACAGTCAGCATCATCTGGGGAACCAAGGGGCTGACCGCCCTGATGCTGGTCTTGTCACTCATAACTCCGCCCCTGGCGATGGCGCCACTGATGGTTCTGACAGGAATCGGCTTGAACGGCACGTCATCGGCCCTGTATGCTACCGTGTCTGATTTCGTGCCTGCCACCCGGCGAGCCAGATTCTACGGTTTTTACTACACAACCAACGAGATTGGGACAGTCGTCGCCCCGCTCGTATACGGCCTGGTTGCCGACATCTTCAGTCTGAACACCACCATGATCGTCATGGGAATCGCGACTGCGGCGATCTTGCCTGCCAGCCTGACGCTGCGGAAGCACCTTGAACCGAAGGCAGATGCATCCACTGGTTAGTACAGAATTGTTGACCCCCTCATTCTGTCAGGCCTTGCAGTGATATGATGTTGCTCGAAATCAAGAGCGAGGTAACAAATGAAAATCACTGACATTCAAGTTAACCAACTCAAGCCCCCAGAAGGTCGCGCCGGAGGCCGCCTGTTAGTCCGTGTGTTCACCGATGAGGGAATCGTCGGTCATTCAGAGGGATCGCGAGGCCTGGGCGTGTTCAGAGCCTATCTGGAGGAAATGATAACCCCCCTTCTCGTGGGCGTTAGTCCTCTCCAGCCTCGGCAGATTTGGGAGACACTTGCCCTGGGAACCGGTGAACGCGCAACGCGCCTCCCGCCTCAGATCGTCGGGGCCATCGACGTCGCCTGCTGGGACATTATGGGCAAGGCGGCAGGAATGCCTGTGTACGCTCTTCTTGGCGGCGCTAGAAGGACCGAGATTCCCCTGTATTGGAGCCGAGGCAACGGTTGGAAGAAAGAACCCGAAGAGATGCTCGAAGAGGTTCAGGAAGGCTACGAAAAGGGATACCGGGCCTTCAAGGTGCGGATGGACTGGCGAGACTACCGGCAGGACAGCGACCCAGTGAAGGACATGGCTATCTTCCAGAAGTGTCGCGAGTGGCTGCCCGATGACGTTCCTCTGGGATTCGACGCCAACTGTGGCTACTCGGTGTCCACGGCTATAGAGCAGGGTCGGCAATTGGAAGAGATGGGCGCCGCGCATTTCGAGGAGCCTTTGCCACAGTACGACTTTCCTGGCCTGCGTCAGGTGGTTGACGCTCTGGATGTTGCCATCTCAACCGGAGAGCAGGAAATCTCGGCCTGGAGATTCCGTGACCTGATGATGCTGGGGAACCCCGACATACTCCAACCCGATATCCTGAACGTCGGCGGTCTGTCAGAAGTTGTGAGGGTCTTCGAGATGGCAGTCGTTAACAACAAAGTTGTCATGCCTCACAGTCCCAGTCTCGGCCTCAACTCGTTGGCCAGCCTTCACGCATACAGCACTGTAACCAACGCCGTTAGGCCTCACGAGTTCTCCGAGGAATTTACAGGCCCTGTGGCCCACGTCGCGTCATTGTTCGTCGATCCCATCGTTCCTGAAAACGGGGCCATCAAACTAAACGACCGCCCAGGTCTCGGTGTGGAGATAGACGAAAAGGCTCTGGCTGACGCGATAATCGCCTGANGTTTTGATAGTGTCGAGCGAAACAACCCTTTGCTATGCTGAGCGGGGTCGAAGCATCTGGCCGTGAATAAACCAACCAATGCCTAACTGACACCAGACCCTTCGAGAGCCCTCTCAGTGTGGCGGAGGTTCATTGCAATACTGCGTCGAAGCGTGGCGAACGGCNCGACAATCGCTTGCCGATCCTGGGNTGGGTCAGTAAAATTCGATTCGTGAANTCTGTTACACCGTCGCAGCCGAAATTCTCTTTGNTGCGACGCATCCCCTTCTACTATGGNTGGATCATCCTTATNGCGGGTGGTCTGACTATNTTCACTTCTGCNCCCGGCCAAACNTACGTCGTGTCTGTATTTATTGATCCCATGATCGATGACCTCGGCTGGTCGCGGAACCTCTACTCNNGCCTTTACACAGGCGGTTCGCTGACTGCCGCGCTGGCCGTGCCATTTATNGGCCGCATGTTGGACAGATTCGGNGGGCGAATAATGCTCACCTCGGTTGCAATCGCATTTGGCGCGGCAACTGTGCTNNTTGGCTCCGTTGCCTCNCCCATACACTTGTTTCTAGGATTTGTGGCCATCCGCGCGCTTGGNCAAGGATCGNTGCAACTCATCAGTTCNACGTTGGTGGCTATGTGGTTCNTCCACAGGCGCGGACGCGCAATGGCGNTGATGGCGTTGGCNTCTCCCCTGAGTCAGGCCGNGTTCCCGATACTGGTNTTTTCTCTGATTTCAGNCTNGGGTTGGCGCAGCGCCTGGGTTATTCTTGGCGCGATAATNTGGGTGGTCCTGATTCCNGTGGGCATCTTGCTCGTTCGTCGCAGTCCNGAATCTGTGGGACTNTTGCCAGACGGTGTGACACGCCCAATGAACAGCCCGCGCGCGCAATCCAGCATATCGAATGAAGACAACGATTGGACGCTGAGCGAGGCGGCACGAACTCGCACGTTCTGGATGTTGTTGTTCGTTGGAACGCCCCTGTCGATGATTGGCACGGGCCTGACGTTTCATCATGTCGACCTTTTCGTCACCAAGGGATTCGAGGTCGGTCTCGCAGCGGGAGTCCTGAGTTTCATGGCTCCGATGGCGCTGCTGGGAACGATGGTCGCTGGATTCCTCAGTGACAGATTGCCGAACCGATACATAATGACGGGCGGCCATCTGCTGCTGGCGACGACGCTTGTCTGGGCGCTGCCAATGTCGTCGGTATGGCAGGCATTTGTTTACGGAGGCATGATGGGGTTTGCGCAGGGCGTTATGATGACGACGACAAACGTCATATGGCCCAACTACTTCGGCAGAACGCACATCGGGAGCATAAGAGGCGTCGTCAGCACAGTGATGGTGGCGTCCTCGGCGATGGGGCCGCTTCCGATCAGCTTTTTGTTCGCGATGACCAACGACTATAACACTCCAATTATGATCTTCATGGGTCTTCCAGTTGCTACCGCCGCGGTAAGCTTGCTCGCGGTCGCTCCCCGCAAAACGGTGGCGCCGGTTCGGGCGGAAGTCGGGCCCGCAAGCTAACTTTCTCGATTTCGCTATTGACTGAATCTCTGATACCGTACGTGATACATACCATCTACACCAATCAATTTGAGGAGGCCCCAAAATGCGCGTAGGNGTCGTATTCCCACAGACCGAGATAGGCGCAGACCCGATCAGCGTTCGAGACTATGCCCAGGCCGCCGAGTCGTTGGGNTTCGACCACCTTCTGGCATACGACCACGTGNTGGGAGCCAACGCNGAGTCACGGCCAGGCTGGGCTGGGGCATATCGGCACACAGACNTATTNCATGAGCCGTTTATCCTGTTCTCNTACCTNGCCGGGATCACCGAGACGATTGAGTTCGTGTCNGGAATCATCATCCTGCCTCAGAGGCAGACAGTTTTGGTGGCGAAGCAGACCGCNGCTCTGGACGTGCTGAGCGGCGGCAGGTTGAGGCTGGGCATAGGCATTGGATGGAACCNNGTGGAGTACGAGGCCCTCGGNGAGAATTTTCACAACAGGGGCCGCAGGTCCGNAGAGCAGATTGACGTTCTCAGGCAACTTTGGACCAACGATCTTGTGACNTACGAGGGACGATGGCACAAGATAACCGACNCCGGGCTCAACCCTCGGCCTGTTCAGCAACCCATTCCGATTTGGTTCGGCGGGACGTCTGACCCGGTGATGAGGCGATTGGCGAAGATCGGCGACGGATGGTTCCCTCAGAGGTTCGGGCCTGACGAGGTGGGACGCCAGGAATTTGAGAAACTGCGNGGTTACATCGANGAGGCNGGGAGAGACCCGTCAGAGGTGGGCATTGAGCCTCGAATCTCGGTGAGCGCNGGAAACCCNGAAGANTGGGCCAACGANGCTGCGGCCTGGAAAGAACTGGGNGCGACACACNTGTCGGTCAACACGATGGGCGCGGGNTTCTCNTCCCCACAGGAGCATATTGACTCCATNGANACATTCAAACAGGCGGTTGGGTCNGTATAAANTCGTTCCGCTGTCATGCTGAACNGAGTGAAGCATCTGGTCGATTCATNCNNCTACTGCTTTNTANATCGAGATTCTTCGACTGNGGTCTCANANTGACAATTTGCTGTTAGACAGGCCAAGNTNTNTGAACATTGCGAGTTGGGGAANATGACTTCATGACAATGATAACCAGNGTTGCGGGCAACGGGGCGCANGGCTANGANGGCGACAACGGGCCAGCTACNCAGGCGCTGATGGACANCCCATTCCACGTTGACCTTGACNNGACCGAGCGTTACCTCTACATNGCTGACTGCTTCAACTACTGCGTGCGTATGGTTGACCTTCAGACAGGCTCAATCACCACNATCGTGGGCANGGGTGAGGCGGGATACTCCGGCGATAGAGGCCCGGCAGTCGAGGCGCGGATTGAGGAGCCTTACGCTATTCAGGTCGCCGATAATGGGGACGTGTACGTTCTCCAGCGATTCAGCCCNGCNATCCGAAAGGTCGATGCTTCAACGGGCATGATNTCCACGGTGGCGGGAGATGGGACAGTCGGATACAGCGGCGACGGAGGGCCGGCGATTCAAGCCCAGATGCGAGAGCCAAACGACTGCGCCCTCGACGGCAAGGGCGGTCTTCTGATTGCCGACATCCAGGATCAGCGAATCAGGCACCTGGACGTCGAGACTGGCATCATTACGACCTTTGCAGGAACAGGCGAGAAAGTCCACACTGGTGATGGTGGACCGGCCTCCGAGGCTGGAATATTCGGAGCCAGGGCGATATGCGTCGATGGTCAAGGCAATACTTACATCTGCGAGCGCGAGGGCAACTCCATNCGAATGGTCGACTCCAGCGGGATAATTACCCTGGTGTCAGGCGGAGATGAAAAAGGCTATACAGGCGACGGCGGCCCAGCGATAGAAGCCACTTTGAACGGCCCAAAGGCTATCCGATGCGACGCAAAAGGAAATGTCCTGGTTGTTGACACCGAGAATCACGCGATCCGAAAGATCGACGTNTCAGTCGGGACCATATCGACTGTCGCNGGAGGACGCCANGGGNCAGAAGGCGACGGCNNNGACCCNACGATGGCGGGACTTGCACGGCCTCACGGCGTAGTAGCCGACTCTCACGGANCCTTCTACATTGCCGACAGCGAAAACCATCGGGTGCGGAGAGTTGGCTGACTNCTGAAAGCTGATTGCTGAAGGTTNCGACTANATCAACNGCGATACCGTCCCGATGACGCTTCGGTCTATGCTGGCAATATCCGGCTTTCCGCACAGACCCATAGTCGATTCGAACTCATCCCGGAGAATCTGTATTATGTGTCTCAACCCTTCCTCGCCGTTCACTGCCAANCCCCAAAACATTGGNCGNCCAATNAGGACGGCCCGCGCTCCCAGGGCGAGAGCCTTCAGGATGTCGCTGCCCCGTCGGANGCCGCCGTCCAGATAGACCTCGGCCCGACCNTCCACNGCGTCCACAACTTCGGGGAGCNCTTCGATGGTCGCGAAGGTCGAGTCCAGGCTCCGCCCTCCGTGGTTGGAGACGATGATGGCCTTCACGCCGTTCTCAACAGCGAGCCTNCCATCCTCGGCGGTCATTACGCCNTTGGCTACTAGAGGCAGGTCGGTTTTCGAGGCCAACCAGCTAAACTCGTCCCATGTCACTTTGGGACTTANCATGCCTGAGAAGGCGGNAGGGGCGTCGTCGCTGGACGGCGCGAATCCNGGCGAGACCTTCAGCCCGTCGTAGTTGGGTGACGCAGGGATGGAGTAGTTGTTGCGGAGGTTCCGTTCGCGCTTGGACCGGACAGACGCATCAAGGGTGATGCACAGCGCAGAGTAACCGGAGTCATCGGCGCGATGGGCCATAAGCTCGGTGATTTCCCTGTCTCTGTAGAAATACTGTTGGAACCAGATTTTACGAGTCGCCGCGCCGGCAACGTCTTCCATCACAACACTGGAANCAGAACTGAGGATCATCCCGACATCNGCCGCNCAGGCCGCTCTGACGGTCGCAAGNTCCGCGTCGGCATGGGCCCGGATGTGATGTCCCGCCGGACACATCATCAACGGAAAGTCTATCCGCTCTCCCAGCACCGTGGTCGACAGATCGCGCACGTCCATGTCCACCAGCATCCTGGGCCGAAGCATTATGGAGTCGAACGCCTGACGAGTTCGGCTGATGGTAATCTCATCGGTCGCGCCTCCCTCGACGAAATCCCACTCTGGTTTGGGCATGAGTTCNTTCGCCAGCGCTTCGTACTCATACAGGTTGATCGGTTTGTCGACCACGATTTCGGGCCTCCTTGTGACTTACAGGTGGCAAATCAGTCTCAGATGAGCTTGGCGTATTCATCTATCATCGGTAACACCGTGTCCTTTTCTTCAGAAGGCAGAGACAACACTGCGCGGCTCACGCCTATCGACTCCAAATGCTGTATCTCGTCGGCGTCAGGCTGGGCTCCGAATACGGTGATCGAGATCGTCGACGGGTCTCTTCCCGATTCTTCGGCCTGCTGTTTCAACGACACGATCTTTTCGGCCAGGTTGAGTCCTCCAGAGGAACGCCCTCCAATCGGCATCCAGCCGTCACCGAATTCGACAACCCGATTAAATGTTGTCGCGCCATCGCCGCCCACGATGATCGGCGGATATGGTTGTTGCACGGGTTTGGGATAACTCCAAATCTTGTCAAAGTCAACGAACTCGCCGTGGAACTCAGGCTCGTCTTTGGTCCAGATTTCCTTCATCGCCAGCATTCGTTCTCGGAGCAACCTCATGCGGCTTCGGGAATTGGTGCCGTGATTCTCCATCTCCTCTTTGTTCCAGCCGCCGCCGATGCCAAAGAGGAACCGACCGTCTGAGAGCCGGTCAAGGCTGGCAACCTCTTTCGCCAAGACAATAGGGTCATGCTCGACCACCAGACAGATACCGGTCCCCAGCTTCAAATTCGTGGTGACTGCTGCTGCCGCAGTCAGGGCAACGAAGGGGTCATAGGTATGCCAGTACATCTTCGGGAGATCGGCGCCTCCGGGCCACGGAGATTGTCGACTGGCAGGGATATGGGTGTGCTCTGGAACCCACATGGACTCGAACCCTCTGTCCTCCAGCAGCTTCGCTAGATCGTCGGGCCTGATTGAGTAGTCGGTGGAGAACATTACGGCGCCAATATCCATGATTCGCTCCTTAGTAGGGTTCAGGTATCAGGTGTCAGGTTGGTCCTACAGCGATTTGTCCTGATGATAACGATGGCAATCGAGTGAGAAAAGTCGACACTTTGGAAGCCGAAACCAAGCATATCAGCCTGCGACGTCTTCATCAATCATCAATTCGCTAGAGAATAATTTTACGCAGGATCTAGTCAGTAATCGGTTGTTCCATCGAAGTCACCCTGCTACAATTGCGCCCGATTTTACTTGGATTGCCCTTCACCCAAGAGAGGACGACATCATGGTTGCGAAGTTTGGATTCGGAGACTACCGGTATGAATTGGTGGAGGGATGGCCCAACTTGACCGCGGCGGGCGTTGCCTCAGATATCGCTTTGGATTCAAGTGGACGCGCCTATATTGCATGGCGCGAATGGCCCTACCCAGATGTCACAGGCGGCGCGGTGCTGATCTTCGACGAGAATGGCAAGCTGTTGGAGACATGGGGTGAAGATTTGTACACGACGCCTCACGGCATGTGGATCGGCCCCGATGACGAAATCTTCATGACTGACAGCGCCGACCACACCGTCCGCAAGTACGCCCGGTCCGGCGAGATTCTGATGACAATGGGGCAGAAGGGTGTCACCGGCGCTCCGGGCGCTCCCTTCAACAGGCCGACCCGCGCCGTGCTGTCGCCGTCGGGAGAGATTTTCGTCGGAGACGGCTACGGCCAGAACCGCGTGCATCGCTTTACATCTGCTGGCGAGCACATAACCTCTTGGGGAGCGGACGGCACAGGCCCCGGCCAGTTCGACCTGCCCCATGACGTGACCGTTGACTCCAACAACAACGTCTACGTCATGGACAGAGAGAACAACCGCTGTCAGGTCTTCGACCTCGAGGGCAACTTCAAAACGGAGTGGCCAAGAGTCCCAGGTCCCAACGACGCTCACCTCGACGATGACAACCTGCTCCACGTCGCCACTGGACATGAAGGAATCCACGTCATGACGCTAGACGGTGAAGTAATCGGCAAGTGGAACCAGCACGGCGAAGGCTCCGGCGAGTTTCGAGGCTGCCCTCACGGCATCTGGATAGACTCTGGTTCCAACGTCTACGTCGCAGAAGTCGGCGCCCAG
>PAIW01000089.1 GCA_002710885.1 Chloroflexota bacterium
AGGCCAGGGATGAGCCGAGACGATCTGCTTTTAACAAACATGAAGATTGTAAGCAGCGTCGTCGAAGAAGTAGCCAACCGGTCTCCAAACGCGCATTTGCTGATTGTAACCAATCCGCTAGATGCTATGGCGCAACGCGCCTTTCAGGTCAGCGGATTTCCCAAGAATCGAGTCTTTGGGATGGCCGGCATACTGGATACAGCCCGCTTCAGAACGTTCTTGGCCGAGGAACTAGATGTGTCAGTAAACTCCGTCGAGGCGTACGTTCTCGGAGGTCATGGGGACTCGATGGTTCCGGTGACTGGAAGCACCACTGTAGGCGGCACGCCAATCGGTAAACTGCTGTCTCAAGACCGAGTCGACGCCATCGTCAAACGCACTCAGGACGGCGGAGCGGAGATCGTTAATTTGCTGAAGACTGGTAGTGCTTACTACGCGCCTTCTGCTGCAATTGCCCAAATGGTTGAGGCCATCTTATTCGATAAAAAAGAGATTCTGCCCTGCACTGCGCTGCTTGAAGGCGAGTACGGTTTGAACGGACTTTACGTCGGCGTGCCCGTCAAACTAGGGGCGAACGGCGTCGAGGAAATCATCGAAGTTGATCTTACCGACGATGAAACCGCAGCTCTGAAAAGCTCCGCTGATTCGGTCCAAGAATTGATTGATGTCATGGCAAACGCCCCCGATTGATCTTCAACGTTTCACCGTCTGTGCGGCCCCTTTGCTGGGGCCGTTTTGGTATCCATCGCGGATTCATTCAACCCTATAATCACAAAGCATTAAGAGGCTTCCTGAATTGACAGACAAGGACGACAACCGAGGAACCCTATTGCCCATTCCGGCCGATTTTCCAGTCGAATGGGATAATGATGCAGAAGTCACTTATTTGTGGCGTTGGGACAGCATTCACAGCCCGTTGCCGTCATCCCCAATGTCCATGTCTCTCGGCGAGGACAGGGCCGCAAGACAGGCTAAACAGAACCCAGCCGCGTCGAATACCGCTACAACCTCTTTCCGAAGGCGGATCAACGGATATTCTTACTCAGCCAGCTTGCCTACGCAGGCGACGGACGAGGAACGCCAGAAACAAACTGACGAAATGGATGAGGCCATCGGGGCCCTACGCGAACTCTGGGACACAGAAATCCGGCCCACAATGGAAGCAGAACTCGGTCGCGCAAAAAGCGTCCAACTGCGCTCGGTGACTGATTCCGATCTTTTGGACCAGCTAGACGACTATCTCGACCTTTCAGTCAAACACTGGAAGTTTCACAACCAGGTGGTTGGGCCAACTCACAGCTCCGTCCACCGACTCTCGATGTTGTACAAAGAGATCATGGGAGATGTTACGGACGACGAGCCTTATAGATTGATACGTGGCTTGGACAACAAAAGCCTTGAGACCGACCTGGCAATTCAGGAGTTGGCGAAAAAGGTGCGAGAAGCTCCTGAAACACTGTGCATTTTCATTAATAACGACGAACCGAGCAAGATTCTGTCGTCGTTGGGTCGTTCGGCCGAGGGAACGCAATTCCTGAAAATGTTGGATAAATTTTTAGACGTGTATGGCCTGCGCCCTACAGGCTTTGATGCTCTGTATCCGTCGTGGAAAGAAGATCCATCGTTCGTAATATTAAACATAAGGAGCTTCATCCAATCGTCCCCGAGAGACATACGGGCTGAACAGGAAACCCTCTCGGAAGACGCAGAACTATGCCGACAGATGGTTCTTGCCAAGATCGGCGATGACAGAGATCGCATTGCAGAATTTCAGACCTGTCTCGAACACGCTAAAGAACTATGGCCACTTAAAGAAGACCACGCATTTTATATTGACCAAGGGAGCGCGGCTTGCCTCCGCATCTTGCTCGCTGAGGTGGGCCGTCGTCTGTACAGTCTTGGCGTCATCAACGATGCCGACGACGTATTTTACCTTACTCTGTACGAAGCCTTGACGGCAATGAAGAGTCCAACATCTGAGAACCTCAGCGACCTAGCTACGGAACGCCGAAATCAGCGCGACGCACAGATAAAGATCATCCCGCCCGCGTTCCTAGGAACCTTGCCCGATGATGGTTCCCTGGGCATCGCGCCTGAATTTCGGAACATGATGGGCCCGGCGCCCGACGCGAACGGGGATCAAGATGAATCGGTGTTGAGAGGCGTCGGCGGCGCATCTGGGTTCGTTACAGGACCAGCGAAAATCGTTCGCTCTCCTGAAGAATTTGCCAAAATACGACCCGGCGACATCCTGGTGTGCACCTCTACAAGCCCTACTTGGACTCCATTATTTGGAACCGTAGGGGCACTTGTGTCCGATTCGGGAGGCGTGCTCTCCCACACTGCGATCGTGGCAAGGGAGTACGGACTGCCTGCTGTTGTGGGTGTAAAAGATGGGACCAGGCGAATCGCCGACGGCCAGATTATCACGGTCGACGGCGACAACGGATTGGTTCTGTTGAGGTAATATACAACCAACGCGCGGGCGCATCCGTAGAGTAGTCATGGAGTTTCCCTGGACCAACGTAGCGCTTCTAGCCGTGATCGACGTTGAATATATCATTGGATTGCTGGGCCTCATCACCGGCGATTCCGACCTCGCGATACGCATTCAAATCCACCGTCTCGCGGGCTACGGAATACCCGCTATTTTAGGCTGGAAGGCTTTCAACATAACCAGTTCATTGGGTGGACGTCGCAAGATTGGACCCCGTCTGGCGTCTCTCACGTTGAATGGAACTTTATTTGGCGTTCTGATGTTAGGATTTGTGTGATCGTTTCTCGGGCCGTTCGAGTTTGCGTGGTTTAGCGGCGGAAGGTGGCACATATATTCAGGGGTATTGCTGGCAACCTTGTAATCTGGCACGCAAACCACCCGACTCGGCTCATCTCAATAAAAGTCTAAGCAGAACGCAGAAATTTCTTGAATCTGTCAAGCATCACCGTGGCCGGATTCGTCGCATGGCAGGTCTCTGAGCGAGTGTCGCGAGTGACAACCTTCAATGGAGCTAACCGTAGATTTACCGGATCATACGAGGCCACAAGCTTTCCTAAAACCGCGTTTCCAAGAGTCTGGTGGTTTAACGACAACCCTTCTCAAATTGATCGATCGAACTGGACGCTCTCGGTTACAGGAACCTCGGACGCAGCAACATACACGCCGGGCGATTTGGAACCAGACGTCGAGATTTCAGCACTATCGACTGCACTGGCGGATAGCACTCGACACAAAATTGGAGAGGAGTCAGGTTATCTCGATTCATCGATGACATTTGCCAAATGAGTCTGCCCGTAGGATCACAGTCAGGCCTGTCACCTGTTACTACCGCCGATTTTCGTTGGATGACGCTCGTCAATTCATCCGCGCCACAAGCGTTGGTGGAGAAACTTTGTCCGACGGCCACCGTTACCCTCTCCGGGTGGTGGCGCCACAGAGGCGCGGTTTCGAGTGGGTCAAGCGGGTTACAGAAGTTGAGATAAATTCAACACTAAGCTGGCCCCAGCCTCCGCTGCCCCTCTAGTATCGATCATTCCGAGTCACTGCAACTAATAATGGCCGCCGGAGCACGCTCCGGCGGCCATTATCGGGAAATTATCGATCTCAGATCAAGTATTACTAAGGCGTGACTGCGAGCTCCGTCAGGAAGTTCTTCGTGGAAACGATATGACGATTCAAGCGCATTGCCTTGGGGTCTATTCCCAATGCCAGACCGATCATTTGAGGCAGGTGGAGAATAGGCATGTCAATCACGCCCGTCGTGCTATTGGCTGAGGCGGCTTGAGGCTGGAAACCGTCCAGGTTCAGATGACACAATGGGCATGGAGTCACCATCGCGTCGGCACCGCGCCCTTTCGCATCCATCGTGTGAGTAGCGACCATCTTCAGAGAGTTTGATTCGTTGATCGTGAGAATTGGGAAACCACAGCAAGCGGTTGTCCCTCCGTACTCAACCACTTCCGCGCCAACGGCTTCGATCACTTGCTCCAGCGACGTTTCTCTTTCCGGATGCTCTCCAATGCCTAGAGCAGACGACGGCCGGATTAGATAGCATCCGTAAAACGGCGCAAACCTCATATTGGGCAAAGGCTGTGTCACTAAGGATTTGAGTTTTTCGATTCCAACTTCTTCCACAATGATCCACAGCATGTGTTTAGGGTCCGCCGAGCCGTTGTATGACAGTCCTTCCTCTTCAAGATCGCGGTTTATTGAAGCTCGATATTCATCATCTTGTAACCGAACGTTAGCCTGGGACATAACGCCCTGGCATGTGCTGCAAATGGTCATTATCGGAAGTCCGGCCTTCTCAGCTAGAGCGAAGTTGCGCGCATTGAGAGTGTCGCCGAGTCGTTCGTTCCTCTCCTGAAGAACACCAGAGCCAGTGCAGGACGCGGATTGCATTGCCATCAGGTCTAACTCGATTCCAAGCCTGCGGCATACCTCCAGCGTCGACGAGTACAGTTCTGGACACGCTCCGCGCGAAACGCATCCTGGGAAAAGGGCATATCTCATCTGTTTTTCTCTACTTTGTCATGAATTCGGCGGACGTTATCCACGCCGGGTATGGCTTTGTGAATTGGGTTCGGCACCTTGCCCGCTTTCGCAGCTCGGATGCCCACTGGAATCAGCTTCAACATCTCTTTGACGTTGGTCACGCCTTTGCTGCGTATAGGGAGTTGAAATTCGTCAANCCAGCCTTTGTGGCCCACGGAGTTGGTGAAAAAAGTGGCGTGTCGAGCGCCGTTGGTGTTGGTAAATCCGGCCTGCATCGCTTTGTCCCTCAGAGACATGATGCGGCCCATCGGGTCAACGCCTTTCGGGCATGCTTCGACGCACTGCATACATCGGGTGCAGTCCCAGATGCCGGACGCTTCGTTCAAAGCGCTCAATCGATCGTTGTCGGCGTCGTCTCTAGGATCGCCGACAAACCGATACGCCTTTGCCAGCGCCGCCGGTCCGAGAAAGCTAGAATCCACTTCCAGCACCGTGCAATCTGAGACACAAGCGCCGCACATGACGCAAGACATGACGCCCGCCAGATGAAGCATATCCTCATTGGGCGCTACATATTCGGCTTCAGGNTCGGGGCCGCTATTCTGGAGCCACGGCTGAACAGTGCGTACCTTGTCCCAAAAAGGCGCGAAATCGGTAACGAGGTCTTTNATGACTNTCATGTTTCCGGCAGGCTCAACNACGATNGGGCCGCCNTCTTTTGGNATGGCGTCAATAACCTTCGTGTTGCANGCCAACCTGCCTTTGCCGTTGATTCGCATGGCGCACGAGCCACATATGGCGCTGCGACATGAGCATCTCAGAGCCAACGTGCCATCAACATCTTCTCGAATTTGGATCAGNCCATCCAACACCGTGCTCGCCTNGGCCATCTCGAGCTCGTAGTCCTCGAAATGNGANGCAGGCNTGTCCGTGTCAGGGTCAAATCGTCTGATTTTGAATTTAACTTGCATTATAANTGTCCTNTTCCCGCNGCTTGGGCNCGGGTCANNNGCNACGAATTNGGAGCGTATCTAGTCGATTNGATCTCGNAGNNTCTAGTAACTGCGGACCTCTGGCTTCCAATCGGTTATGACGACAGGGAGATGCTCAAGGGCGGGTCCGTCAACTGANTTCTTGACCAGGATGTGCTTCAGCCAGTTCTCGTCGTCGCGATCTGGCATGTCTGTCCTGGTATGGGCGCCTCGACTCTCTTTGCGTTCCAGCCCNCTGANCGCGACGCTCTCGGCGCAGTCGAACATGAACCCAAGCTCGATGGTGAACAACAAGTTGGTGTTAAACGTCTTGCCTTTGTCTGGAACNTAAACCGAACGATACCGCTCCCGGACTTCCCTGATGTCTGACAGGGCTGTTTCCATCCCCTGTTGATCGCGGAAGACCGCAAGGTTATAGTTCATCGTTTTGCCCATCTCATGCCGGAGCGTTCCGAACATCGGGCCGCCTTCTGCATTTGATAGTAGGCCTTGGATATTCTCGCGGTCTGCATCTGCCGCGGCATCTGTGACGTTCACGTGAGAGATTGATTTCACCGCATCTGAAGCNTGCTGTCCAGAGCGCCTGCCAAACACCAAAGTGTCCAGTAGGGAATTTGCGCCAAGCCGGTTGCCACCGTGGACGCTGACACACGCCGCTTCGCCTGCGGCGTAGAGCCCAGGCACCGCTGTCTGGCCATCAGTGTCGGTTTTGATTCCGCCCATCTGATAGTGCATTCCNGGTTGAATTGGGATCGGTTCCTTCATGATGTCGACATTAGCGAAGTCTCTGGCGATTTCCTGAATCTGGGATAGTCGTTCTCGAATCACCTGTTCTCCGAGATGNCGGCANTCGAGNAGAACGCAGCCGTTGATNCCNCTGCCTTCGTTTATCTCGGTTTGTTCCGAGCGTGAAACGACGTCGCGGGAGGCTAGTTCCATCATATTTGGGGCATAACGCTCCATGAACCGTTCGCCCTCAGAGTTCAGCAGATATGCGCCTTCGCCTCGGGCGCCCTCGGTAATCAGGACTCCACTGCCCTGAAGTGTCGTTGGATGGTACTGCACCATCTCCATGTCCATGAGTTCTGCGCCAGCCTGATACGCNAGCGACATGCCATCGCCGGTGCAAATCAGGGCGTTTGTGCTCGGCTCAAACACCCGNCCAATNCCACCGGCGGCCATGATGACCGCTTTCGCTCGGACGACATGAATATCNCCGGAGCGAATCTCCATCAGGACGGCTCCAGCGCACCGTCCATCCTCGACGATCAAGGAGAGTATGAACCACTCCTCATAGACTCGAACTCCAGCTCGCATTATCTGTTCGTACAAAACGTGGAGTAACGCNTGGCCTGTGAAGTCTGCCACGAAGAATGTGCGNGCCTGNCGCTGGCCGCCNAAAGCNCGGGTTCCGAGTCTGCCTTCTTCGTCACGATTGAAGATCACGCCAAAGTTTTCCATCGTGATGACTTCTTCGCCGGCTTCGCGGCACATGATTTCGATGGCGTCTTGGTCTCCGAGATAATCGCTGCCCTTGATTGTGTCATATGCGTGGTCGCGCCAGTCATCTCCACGGTCCTGNAGAGCGGCGTTGATTCCACCCTGAGCGGCATTGGAGTGACTGCGGACAGGGTGAACTTTACTGACAACCGCNACGTCAACGCCATTTTGCCGAGCCGACAATGCGGCTCGCATACCGGCCAGACCGGCGCCAATTATCAGTACGTCGTGGTCAAACATTCGACGCTACCTCTTCGTAAATCGTTTCCGATNGTGAAGATAACATAAGGCGCAAAAGTGCGTCCAGTGCTTGAGTATGATGNTGATGTGATTTCAGGCGTTGANGGCTNCGNATTTAGTCACNGNNCAGGCGTCGCAAGGTCNGGNCANGNCCTGGANGGCGCGGTCTGNNATCAACCACAAAGGGGANTGTTTCGACGTTTCCNCAATGTTAGCGATCCGTGTANCCNAAAANTACGTTGGCCGNAGNTCGTAGTGGATGCCGNCGTCGNCCACGACATNCTGAATCGCGGACCACNACCGCTNGTCNACCNAAATCTGCNATGAANNCTCCTCACGGAGTTCTCGCGNAAGAGAGATTTCGAGCGACTCCCCAGGCTNGGAGCCGCCGCCCGGAANGNGGTAATTCCNTTGATGNTCCACNAGAGCCAANTCGCNNTCAGTATTGGTCATCAATGCGTATGNGCCAGGGNNAGNTATGGNCTGAACNCCNNNCNNNTGCTCGCCGAATATCGGNACGTTGGTCATGGATGAGATAGTGTCACGATTGAGGNTCAGAANNCTCNCGNTTTCGCNGCNTGANCACGTGGCTNCTGGCGGCTCTGGCTTCGCAGGAGTCTTNGACTTCGAGTAGATGTGTGTCTNTTNCCTTGTGAAACANAGGGCGTNTGTAGATTAGNGTGCCAAACCAGCCGAANAAGGGAAATCTATTCCANATGATTTCGCCAACGTGGNTGAGTTTTGTTTGGCCGNCCAAATCCTCGAATATGAACTCTTCNTGAGAATAATCGAGTGGNCCCNNCAAGNCTTNNANCACNATGCGTTCGCGTTCATACAGCGTGATTTTCTCCNGTGTTATNTAGGTGAATATTCNCGNNTTGATTTTGAACNCTACAACCAGTNTGTNNCCGTNTTGNGAAAGTNCCTTAGAATACTNNTTGNTGTCTTNGGAATCATATCCNCGATTGAACGCANTCATCTTCTGATANACCATCTCACAGGGCGCGTCNATCAATATNGANTGCTCTTTTAGTTGGACANGTTTGGCCATCACGTTCCCTTCCAATAAATTCNTCGNGGTNNANTTTCATTGGATGATTGGGCGNGGNTCAAGATTCAGATAATGTCGAGTCAAGNCCGAACTTCGTGNGCGAAAGCATTTATTCTGTCGGCGTCTTTNATGCCGTCTNTCTCGACGCCGCTAGACACATCCACGCCCCAGGGCGACACCGTTTGGATCGCAGATGCCACNTTTTCAGGCGTGAGTCCNCCAGCTAGAAAAACGGGGTATTGTCGGGCAATTTCCCAGGCNATTGTCCAGTCGAAGGNCTTNCCGGTNCCGCCCAATGAACCGGATTCNTGCTTATCGAGCAACGCCATGTGNCCTCTGCTNACTGCGATTTCCACTTTGCGGGATGCGTCNGCTACCGCTTCGACGCGAGNCAGGGAATCCATGACCNTNACGTGTCTGATAACAGGNGCGTCGATAGTCGCCCACAAACCTGTCGGTTCGTCACCACAAAGCTGAACGTAATCCAGTNCGCATNTTTTTATCGCCGAGTTTATNAANTTCGCAGNCTGATTTGCGAAAAGNCCCACNAGCGCGGGTTCGCCGTNTTTTTCTCGCGATCTGTAGTCATTTATNAGATNCTCTGCTTCGTCAGGTTGAAGCTGNCTTCGAACGCCTTCCACAAANTTGAACCCGAGAAAGTCAGCGCCTGCATCTGCTGCGACTATCGCATGNTANACGTCTCNNAGNCCACATATCTTGAACNTTGTCATACAAGTCCCCTCAGNTTNNGGCCAATGTCGTCGGACGTAATCAGCGCTTCGCCGATCAGCGCGGCATGGGCGCCGGCGGCCTGCACTCTCNAAATGTCCTCAGGNCTGTTGATGCCGCTCTCGCTCACCACGATTTTTCCTGACGGAATTTTCCCGGCCAANTGCTCCGTCACCGACACATCGGTTACGAACGTGCGAAGATTTCGATTATTGANTCCAATGATTTCAGCGCCTAAATCCAGCGCCGTCTCNAGTTCTGATTCGTCATGAACCTCGACCAGCGTCTGCATCCAGAATTTTTCTGNNAATTCTCGAAGNTCNGCAAGCTTAGNAGGCGAAAGCATTGCGACAATCAACAGGANCGCGTCCGCGCCATAGGCCCNTGCTTCATAAATCTGATATGGGTCGTATATGAACTCTTTGCGAAGAACCGGGACNCCAAGCGGNTACACGGTGTCGTGGACTGNNNAAAGATGCTCGATGCTCCCNTGAAAGTGGTCAGCATTGGTAAGCACCGAGATCGCGGCGGCGCCATTTTGNGCATATGTGCTGGCGATNTCCGNTGGATCGAAATCCTCGCGAAGCAGTCCTTTTGCTGGCGACGCCTTTTTCACTTCGGCNATGATNCTCACTCGGNTGCCCATAAGTGATCCNGCAAAATTGAGNGGCGGCGANTGAGCNTCTATCCGTCCTTCTAGTTCCGAGANCGGAACATCGANCTTCAATCGTTCAACNTCCTGANGTTTGACCTCGACGATCTGTTTCAAAATGTCNGGNGCGCTAGGAAGTACCATNTGNGTTCCTTTCAACGATGNAACGGACNAACTCNTGGTCTACGCCCGCNAGGACAGNCATATTCGGAAACGCATCGAACTCTTTGGGCGNTGTTGTTCCTGACNNAACAGCCACGAATTCAACNTCAGCAGCCTCNGCGGTTTTTGCGTCGGTTATGCTGTCACCAACATAAATGACTTCTTGNCGGNTGACGCTNAGATTTTCCATTGCCAGAAGTAGGCTGTCGGGAGCGGGCTTATGGCGGTCCACGTCTTCTCCGCCCACTATGTTGTCGAAATATCGGAGCAACCCTGCCCTGNCTAGTATATCTTCAATGCGATACCGATACTTTGTCGACACAATGCCCATTGTATAGCCACGATTTTTCAGGTCATNNAGGNCTTCNGGAACNTCTNGGAATATGACGGTGTTNTCCGCCATTANCTGGTCTGCNCGNTCGCCGAACAATGCCAAAAACTTGNCTGCATTGGGCTGNTGTTCCTCTCCAGCCAGAACAACNAGAGCCTCCGAAAGNTGGAGACCGATGGTGCGCCNAATCNCGTCGCTGGATGCTTCCGGCAGGCCGAGTCCTCGAAGGCCNTAGTTCACGCATNCNACAATCGGAATCGANGAGTCNGCGAGCGTGAAATCGAAATCGAAAATAATCGTTTTGAGTGATNCGCTNTCGTGGTCACTCAAGCGTTTGGCTCAGTTCCGCCAACCCNGNCAGAACGCGGGAGGCNGCNCCGGAATCGATGGATTCTGACGCCNGNNCGACGCCGTCGCTTAAACTTTNCGCAGCGNCNCCAACCGCCAGCGCTGCGGCAGCGTTCAACAACACNACATCCCTAGNGGGACCANAAGTTCCGNCGAGAACNGATCTAACNGTCGCCGCGCTGTCGTCGGNGCTGGTCGCGGCGAGGGTTCCTGCGTCCGCTGTTTGCAGNCCAACCGAATNGGGCGTGAACGCGTATTCGGTGACGCTTCCGTCTTTCAATTCCCANACTTGCGANGGCCCNGTGATCGTAAGCTCGTCCATGCCATCCTCGCCGTGNACGACAAGGGCACGNTCGCTTCCAAGAGTCCCNAAAACTTCAGCCATNCGNCGGGCCATCGCCGGGTCTGCCACTCCGATGACCTGTCGTTTTGCGCCGGCAGGGTTTGTCAGAGGCCCTAGAATGTTAAACACGTTCCGGATNCCGATTTCGCGGCGAGGGCCTGCGGCAAACCGCATNGACGGGTGGTACCNNTGGGCGAACATGAATCCGAATCCGACCTCTTCAATGCACTGCTGGACGCCCTCTGGACTCAGGTCTATGTTCACGCCAAGGGCTTCCAGAACGTCCGCGCTGCCGGTCGCCCCAGACATGGCNCGGTTNCCGTGCTTAGCGACCTTTANCCCAGCNCCNGCNGCNACCAACGCTGCGGTTGTCGAGATATTAAAACTGCCGGATCTGTCTCCACCNGTGCCGGCTGTGTCCACCAGGNCGNCAGNCACNGACACATGAAGGGCNTTTTCGCGCATCACACGGGCCATGCCCGCGATTTCCTGCACNGTTTCGCCCTTGAGCCTNAGAGCAGTNACATACGCGCCNAACTGGGCNGGCGTGGCATCTCCTTNCATTATTTCGTTCATAGACGCAGCGGCNTCGNCCATTGTCAGGGAATGGCCCTCGACCANGGCGTNAATTGCNTCTCGAATCATCTCTGCCTCCTGACCNCAAAGGGTCGAGCGTCACATATCAAGAAAGTTTTGAAGAAGGTCCTTGCCGACTTTGGTCATTATGGACTCAGGATGGAACTGAATGCCTTCGACCGGATATTCGCTGTGACGAACGCCCATGATTATGCCGTTGTCTGTCCAGGCCGTAACTTCAAGTTCGGCGGGAAGATCGTCCCTGTACACCGCCAGCGAATGATATCTGATCGCTTCGAAGGGGTTTGGCAGACCCTTGAATAAGCTTTTCCCATCATGATTGATCAGAGAAGTTTTCCCATGCATTATCTCGCCGGCTCCTCCCACAGTTCCGCCGTATGCGTATCCCACACACTGATGTCCGAGACAGACGCCCAACATCGGCGTTTCGGCTCCGAAATGTCGGATCACCTCGTTGGAAATTCCAGCCTGTTTGGGAGTGCGAGGGCCTGGCGAAAGGACGATCTTGGTCGGGGCCAATTCTGTGATCTCCTGCAGGTCGATCTCATTGTTCCGAGCCACCTTGACGTCTGCGCCTAGCTCGCATAGGTACTGATAGAGGTTGTAAGTAAAGCTATCGTAATTGTCTATCAAGAGTATCATTTCGTTAACTCCAGGCAGATAGGGCGGCAGATGTACCGCTCCGATTTTGAACCGCGCTATTTCATCTCCGATTCGGCCTGATCTATGGCACGCAGCGTCGCCGATGCTTTGTGAATCGTCTCCATGTATTCTTCCGTGGCAGTGCTGTCGTAGACGATTCCGCCGCCAGCTTGTGCGTAGGCGACGCCGTCCTTCACGACTAGCGTTCGGATGGCAATGGCAGTGTCCATGTTGCCTTTGAAGTCAAAATATCCGACCGCGCCTGCGTAAACGCCGCGTTTGACAGGTTCCAACTCGGCGATGATCTCCATCGCTCGAATTTTCGGCGCGCCGGACACGGTCCCTGCGGGGAAGCATGCCCTGAGCGCATCGTANTTTGAGTAACCCCCCTGAAGCGTTCCGGTGACGTGCGACACCAGATGAATTACATGAGAGTAACGCTCAATGTCCATAACCTGCGACACTTCGACGGTGCCCGGTTGGCTCACCCGGCCAACGTCATTTCGCCCCAGGTCGAGGAGCATGATGTGTTCTGCCCGTTCCTTCTCGCTGGTGCGTAGTTCTTCTTCAAGCNCTCTGTCCTCTTCTTCGTTGGAACCGCGTCGTCTGGTTCCCGCGATGGGATGGACGGCGACTTTGCCGTCCTGCACCTGCACGAGCATCTCGGGCGAGGCNCNCACAATCTGGAATCCGTCAAGNTCCAGATAATACATGTATGGCGACGGATTGATTGCTCTCAGCGCCCTGTAAATCTGGAATGGGTGAGCGCTGGTCTTGCGAGCCATGCGCTGGCCAACCACGGCTTGAATGACGTCTCCTGCAATGATGTACTCGCGGGTCTTGTCGATCATGCTTTCATAAAATTCAGGCGTGATGTTCGTCTCGACCGGCGAGTCCTTCACTACAGGCCCGTTGCCCGATTTAGGCACTTTTACCGGGGCGTCGAGCCGAGCCACGATGTCATCTATCCTCTGCACCGCCTCGGAGTAAGCCCGCTCGACGTCGCCGTCGAGATGCGCGTGGCTCACGACTTTAATTTTGTGCCTCAGATGGTCGAATATCACGAAGGTCGATGTCAGCATAAATATCGAGTCTGGGACGCCGATAGGGTCGGCTTCGGGCGTGGGCAGTTTTTCGAAGTAACGCACGGCGTCGTAGGTCAGATATCCGACCGCGCCACCGTTGAACCGCTCCGAGCCTGGAACGTCGGCCATCGTGTACTTGGCCAGTTCATATTCGATGGGTTTCAGGGGGTCCACTTCGCCATTCTCTTCGCGTTCTCCGGTTCTGAACACTTTTGTCGGCTCTGTTCCAATGAAGCTATATCTTGCTATATGTTCTCCGCCCTCAACGCTCTCAAGCAAGAATGAGTACGGAGGTCGGGCGATTTTCAAGTAAGCGGAAACTGGGGTTTCCAAGTCCGCGTTGATCTCTCGGTATATGGGGACCAGGTTGGCGGTCTTCGCGTACTGCTCAACCTGTTTCAACGTTGGTGAGTACATTTTTTGACCTCTACTACGACCGTGATTGGTCGGGCAGTACGAATCCGACGGCCTGCTTCATTTCTTGAACTTTAGGTTCGGCGACCTGGCGGGCTTGGTCTGCGCCTGTGGTGAGGAGACGGTCCAGTTCGGCCACGTCGTCCATTAATTCGTAATATCTTTTTTGTATAGGCGCCAGGCCTTCGATTACGATCTCAGCGACTCGCTTTTTCAGGTCGCCGTAACCACGAGCGTTAGCGAAATCGGCTTCCACTTCAGGTTCAGTCTGGTCGGTCAAGACTTTGTACATGCCTAGAAGGTTGTTGACACCCGCGCGTGCTGGATCATCTGAAAATCGAATCTCGTTTTCACTGTCGGTCACTGCTCTCATGACAGATCGTTGAATCTCTTTCGGTTCGTCAAGCAGACGGATCGCGTGACCTCGGATATGCGAGAAGCTCTTGGACATCTTCACATTGGGGTCATTTAATCCCATCACCCGGCCGCCAACTTCGGGAATGATTGGTTCAGGCACCACGAACAGTTCGTTGTAGATTCTGTTGAACCTCTGNGCGATGTCTCTGGCAAGCTCCACGTGCTGTTTTTGGTCCTCCCCCACTGGAACCTCGTGGGCGCTATAGAGCAAGATGTCGCCAGCCATCAAAACGGGATAATCCAGCAAACCTGCCGATACGCTCTCCTGACCAGTCGATTTGTCCTTGAATTGAGTCATGCGTTCGAGCCATCCAATCGGCGTCACGCAATTTAGAATCCAGCATGCCTCAGCGTGGGCTGTGACGTGGCTTTGGATGAAGAGCGTGCTCTTGTCAGGGTCGATTCCGCAGGCGAAAAGCATCGCTGCAAGCTCGCGGGTCTGACGCCGAAGCTCCTCTGGATTCTGTTCCGCGGTAATGGCGTGAAGATCGACGATGCAGAAAAAATTGTCCTTCTGATCCTGCCGATCCACCCAGCCTTTGAATGCGCCCAGATAGTTGCCCAGTTGCGGGTCGCCAGAGGGCTGGACTCCGCTGAACACTCTCCGACGGGTTTTTGATTGAGGTTGTGATTCGATTGTGTTTGACGTCATTTGCATTTATTGTTCATCCTCGATTGGTTCGATGGGCGCGATTAACTCGCCGCGGCCTCTCAGTGTATTAACTAATGTTTTGCCAAAACTGGGCGTCGATGTTCGCCATCAAAATCAAACCTCTGAGGCTCAAAATTTCCAAACAAAAAACCCGTCCCACAAGGGACGGGTCAAACCGTGGTGCCACCCTAAGTCGCCATAAGAAGTCGATTCAACTCAACAACACATGGCCTTTGTTCAGGCACGGACCAAACGATTAGTTGCCGATGCCCTGGGTTTCGATAACGGTACCCTCTCCGGTCAGTCCTACTAATTCCTGNNTCAGGAATGTTCNGGTGACGGCTCCCAGGTCCATTCTGCCGCTTCGGTAAGCGCCGGCTCTCANCTTACCCGGCTCTCTGAGCTTCCGATGNAGGCNTACTAGTCCTGTTCACAGCCTTTGNTCTTTACTTGNATTTAGTATATGGACGCGTTCNGCNTCATGTCAAGAATGTCTCNGAGNTTAAACGTCNGAAGCTAATATTCCACTCTGGGCCCAGTTGGATTTGTCGACGTCCTCAAAAACAANCAATGTCGCTTCCGGTGTAGTCTTTCCGATTTCCACCATCGCGTCGGTTATCGCTTTAGCCAGCTTTTGCTTCTGTTCATGCGTGCGGCCGGGCCACATTTCTACTCGGACTATNGGCATTTATCTCTCCCGTCANANGANNTNGCNGNATTCTATCANCNTTACTTGNCNGCTTCAACTCAACTTGTGAAANATNACTTTCTCTTCCGTCNCCGAANGANGAGGAGTGCNATTANGGCCCCGATGACCAAAATACGAACNATGCGNCGATGCCCCTCGAACGAGATGTATCTAGTCTCNCCAGCTGTGATCTCGATGATTCCGACAGGNNTGATCTCGACCNCGCCTCCGCCACCGGTTGNGCCAACAGCNTGATCGGNAACCGGNCCTGTTCCTCCGCCTGCTCCGAAGCCGTATCGCANCCTCGCCACNGGAATTATCGTTTTGCCCTCGGCTGTNACCGGTTCCCCGTAGACGNTCTTGANCGATGCTGAGGTCTGCAATNTATCTGTGATATTTCGAAAAATATCAGGAACGCTTNCCACTAGCNGCCACCTCGTCCTTTGTCTTGAGGTTCATGAGNTATACTCGCCTGAACAAAGGCCTAACNCGATCCAGGATGTTGACACCNACGTCATATTTGGACATCAGCGGCAGGTCATCCGATCCTCCCTCTCTGTCCANAATCGTCACTCGNTTGGTGTCTGNGGCGAACCCCGCATCCTCTGCCGTNATGTCATTGGCGACNATCAGATCGAGACCCTTGGAAACCAGCTTGGNTTGGGCATTGGCAATCAAGTCCTGACTCTCGGCGGCGAAGCCGACCTTCACCAGCGAGTCNGCCGCCAAGCCCGCGATGATATCCGGCGTCTTGGTCAATTCTATGGCCCATTCGTTGGACGCGCCTTTTTTGATTTTCTGATCCGCGGTCGAAACAGGACGCCAGTCCGCGACNGCNGCCGCCATAACCACTGCGTCCGCGTCTCGGCACTCNTGGTTAATGGCATCGCGCATATCNAATGCCGAGCGGACATTCACCATCCTGACNCCATAGGGAGCAGGCAACGCTGTCGGCGTCGANACCAGAACAGCGGACGCTCCNCGGTCTCTCGCNGCTTCGGCAATCGCGTAACCCATTTTCCCNGACGAGTGGTTGGTNATAACGCGCACAGGGTCGATTGCTTCCTCGGTGCCGCCAGCGCTGACAACGATCTTTTTNCCTGCCANATCGCCATGNCGGCCCAGCGCAGCGCTGATACAACCGATAATCTCCGGCGTCTCCACCAATCGTCCCNTGCCAATCAGGCCCGACGCCAGCCTGCCAGAAGCCGGCCCGATGAACGTCACNCCGCGCTCTTCTAACAGCCTGACNTTGGCCTGTGTCGCGGGATTGTCGAACATATGGGCNTCCATNGCNGGCGCNACAATCACAGGAGNTTGAGTCGCCAAAAGCGTCGTAGTNAGTGCGTCNTCNGCCAGGCCGTGCGCCATTTTCGCTATNGTGTGGGCGGTNGCCGGGGCAATGACGATCGAATCGGACCTTTCGGCAAGGGCGACGTGATCAATGCTCAACTCCGACTGAGGATCGAACACGTCGGTGACCACAGGCCNATGGGTGATCGCGGCAAAGGNTAACGNGGTCACAAATTTCGNAGCGCCTNTGGTAAGAATCACGTNTACATTGGCGTTNNNNTGAGTCAATTTGCTGGCAAGNTCAATCGCCTTGTAACAGGCTATGCTNCCTGTCACTCCCAGNGTAATGTGCTTGCCATNCAGAACTGTAGACATTTAGCGTATCCTCGAGAGGCAGAACCGCANGGCTCAACCGGAATTAATTTCATGGATTAAGCGCAGGCCNGTTAACGTCAAATTCGGATCGACAGCATCGAACATTCCAACTTCATCNACAACCACTCCCGCCAGCCCACCGGTGGCAATAATTTTGGCGTTTCCTCCCAGCTCCTCATCGAACCTNCGAATCATCCCTTTGACCAGTTCGGCGTACCCNAACACGAGACCGGACTGCAAGGCGTGAACCGTGTTTTTGCCAATGGCGGTAGCAGGNGCTGTNAGCTCCACTCTTCGCAGTTGGGCGGTTGTGTGNAACAAAGAATCTGCGGCTATCTGAATTCCTGGCGCGATTGCGCCGCCAAGGTAATCGCCNTTANCGGTCACAGCGTCGAACACCGTGGCAGTGCCTATGTCCACAANAACTGCCGGGCCACCGTACAATGAAAGCGCGGCGGCAGCATCGACGATNCGATCCGCNCCNACATCNCTGGGAGNATCATACTTCACGCGAATGCCTGTTTTGGTTCCAGCGCCGATCTCNANNGGCGTTNTGTCGAAATAATCCTCGCATAGTTGGACGAAACTGGGCGTCAGAGGAGGCACCACACTGCACAGGGCAATGGCNGTGACCGACTTGGACGAAACGCCCCGCATCGGCAGAAGTTGGCTAACTGCCANCGCGTACTCGTCAGGCATCCGTTTGGTGTCAGTGGTGAGACGAAACGTTGCCTTGAGCTCGTCGCCGTCGAACGCGCCGATCGTTACGTTTGTGTTCCCGATGTCAATTGCCAGCAGCATGTAAAATCGCTCGAATATTCTGGCGGGCCAGGTCAGATTCGGATGATGGCGTTGCCTTCTCGACGCCACCTGAAGTCCAGGTAATGGCTGGCGTCGAGCAATTTGTCCAGCGTTGGATACTTTGTGGATTTGAGGTTGGGGGCGTTNAGCACTTTTGCAACGTCCGCGGCCGCCGACTGCCCTGCGATTTTTGGCCCCTGGCGGCTGCGCCAAGCAAGATCAACATCTCGCTCCCACTTTTCCTCCGGCTCAACAGGGATTTCGGTTGCCTGCGCCGGCCGCGGATTGCGATTCCTCGTCGGTTGAGGTTGAACTTCGCGTGTTGGCGCTGGGGCTTCGCGTTGGGAGGATAGTTGNACCAAAATATCGCCCGGCCCCTGCGACCTGACGACACGCACCTCACCCCTGGAATCGAGGAATCGTGTGAAGGTCAAAAACCCTTGCGCCTTATAGTTGAAGCTCGGGTCGATCCTGAGCATNGTTTGGTGCAACTTCGACCCCGGAACCTGCCCCTGTCCATCTTGAGATGCTTCAAGCGCGCGAGTGATAAGNGAGTTCGATGGCTCGNGACGGTCAGNTCGACCTCTCCTCGNCTGNGTTCGNGTTTCGTTTGGTTGCGTTGTCGGCGCTTCGNTATTCTGGGTTNCGCCGTCGTCGAGGAAGATGTATCGGTCACACGATTTTACCAGCGTGACCGGTGTTATGTCCCGGCGTCCGGCGCCCACAACCAGNTTTCCAGATGAACGAAGCTTATTAACCAACGGAACGAAATCCGANTCNGATGACACAACTACATACGNGTCCACATTCGAAGTATGCACAAGTTCNACGGCGTCGATCACNAGACAAATNTCGCTGGCATTTTTGCCGGATCTNGTCGCATGGAAATAGTGGGCGGCTTCNATGCCGTGTTCCAAAAGCTGGTCTCGCTTGTTCCGATGAACAGACCAGTCTGCGTACGCCCGNTTGACGATGACGCGNCCCATGTCCGAAAGCTGGTCGAATAGNTACTGTATCGAGTCCAGACCGACGTTTTCATANTCGATCAGGACGGCGATAGTNGGTTCAGCCAACCTGTGTTCGGTATTTAGAGTCACCANNATGCTCCTCTAGNGGAAGTCANACCTCATTGTAACATNCGACAGCGAACACGCCGTCGGGATCACGGGGCCAATCGGCNTCACCGTTATTCATTTGAANGCAGGCATCACCTTNTCGCAGATCAGCCTCAACGAAGTGGCGATTTGCTGTTTTGAGATGCCTTCCCCTGCGTTGAACTCAGCGACGACNCCAGACAGGCTCAGTGTGTCTTTCATGATGTTCAATTGCTCAATAACCATTTCTGACGTGCCGACGGCGACTTTTTCTCGTTGGACCCGCTCCCAGTCAAGTTCAGCAAGTTGCGCGCCACGTTCGGAGCGCAAGTCTCTTGCTTCTGAACCTGAGCGTGACACCGACGCCGCCAGTTGATCACCCAGCCTGCGAAACTGCTTCATGAAGCTATCTTCGGGGGCCGATAGAGCGTCGTATTTAGACTCCGATACATAAACAGGCACGCGTAGAGCGACATCAATCGGCCCTTCGTGTCCGGCGTCGTTCCATGCTTTTTTGTAAGCGTCCACTTGCTCTTTAACCTGGAACATATCCAGACTGCGGACGCCAATGAAAATTGGGTAACCTAGCGTCCCCAGGGTCTGGAAGGTGTCGGACGTTGTCGCCGCCACCCTGATCTTTGGGTGGGGCTGTTGGAACGGCTTTGGGGTCAAGCAGACGTTGTCATAGGAGTAATATTCGCCGGAGTAGGAGAAACGTTCGTTGGTCCAGGCACGGTTCATGATATCGAGATACTCGTAAAAACGTTGTCTGCTCTCGGCATAACGCATGCCGTAACCTTCGTATGAGCCGGGCAGACCGCTGCGACCAACGCCATATTCGAACCTTCCCTGGCTTACGTGATCAAGCGTCGCTACCTCTTCAGCCATTCGCAGCGGGTTTCCGAGCGGAATGATATGCACAGCGGTCCCGATCTTGAGACGCTTCGTCCTTCCAGCTATGGCCGAAGCAACCATCAAGGGCGATGACATGACGGACCGCACTGGGTTGAAATGAGACTCTGAAAGCCAAACGCCGTCCAGTCCCATTGATTCCGCCTGATCGACGTGCTCGAAGGATTCGTTGAATATGTCCCGTTGAGAATACCCAGGTCGAGCGTGAAATTCCGCGAATGACCCAAACTCCATGTGTTGCCTCCTAACTCGCCTAATCGAAGATAAGGGCCGTGGCCGATTATCGCACGCGCCAAGCCTACGATGTTCGTGGTTTGCGGTCAAGCGCGGCGTTCNCGCGCGCATCTGATTCGTCAGTAANNAATATTCGGATTGACCNNACCGAAAAGTTCATCGACAATGATGNGTGGGATCAACGATCCTGCCTATGATATTCNAAACTTCGCCTGGTTCGGGCCAAACCCAGAGTTGCCAGATTGCCGAAAGGAATGAATATGCCAAATGGCTCAGACGCGATTGTCATCGCCCGNAACGTCGAGAAGACTTACGATGGCGGGANNGGTGTGGCTGTCCANGCTCTGANGGGCATCGANCTGACGGTGACGCGCGCCGAAGTNGTNGCNATCATGGGACCAAGCGGTTGTGGGAAAACGACACTGCTAAATTGCCTATCAGGTATTGACGAGATCGACAGCGGCGATGTTCTGATTGACGGCCTCTCGTTGGAAGACATGGACGATAACTCNCGGACCGACCATCGAGCCAGAGAGATGGGATTCGTGTTCCAACTATACAACCTGTTGCCAGTTTTGAATTCTGTGGAGAACGTCGAACTTCCCATGCTGGTTTCGGGTGTAAANTCNAACGAAGCGAGAAAGCGNTCGCTGGCCGCGTTGGAGAGGGTCGGTCTTGCAGATTGGGCGGCCCATAAGCCTGCCCAGCTTTCCGGGGGTCAGCGTCAACGGGTGACGATCGCGAGAGCGNTAGTCAACGAACCCGCAATAATCTGGGCCGANGAGCCGACCGGCGACCTNGATTCAGAGACCGCCCAGGGCATCATGGACCTGTTATTCGAACTAAACGAACGCAACAAGCAGACATTTATCATCGTCACNCACTCNNAGGAAATCGGCGACCAGTGCAACCGNATCGTGANGATGCGGGACGGCCTTGTGGTCGATGACGGGNTTNATGCNGTTTAGATGAATCCGCGCAATNCAGCCACATGNGCNACACGCTCCANCCCGATCAGGAACGCGGCTTCCCGGTAGGTTACNCCCTCTGCCTGGACGCGATCCTTCACGGAGNTGAATGCGCGGGTCATGATCTTGCTCAACTCGTCGTTCACCCGATCCATGTCCCAAGNGTGTTGGTACAGGTTTTGAGTCCACTCGAAGTAGGACACGACCACACCNCCCGCGTTCACCANTATGTCGGGCACTATCCTGATTCCCCGGTCGTTCAGTATGTCATCNGCCTCAGGGGTAAGTGGGTGATTCGCTGCTTCGATTATCACTTTGGCCTTCACGCGCGGGGCGTTGTCGGCGTGGATCACGCGGTCGATCGCTGCCGGAATCAAAATATCACAATCCAGCTCTAAGAGATCGTTGTTCGAGATCGATTCTCCGCCCTTGAAGTTCTGGACGCTGCCGCCTTCATCCTTNAGTTTAACGAGNGCCTCGACGTCGAGTCCTNGGGAGTTGAACGTNCCGCCATCCACGTCACTCACGGCGATGACCGTGCAGCCATGTTCCGCTGCTATCCTTGCGGCCCATGACCCGACTTGTCCGAATCCCTGCACCACGATGCGTGCGACTGCAGGGTCCATATTCATGTCTTTGGCCATCTCGGTTGTGACATATATAGCTCCTCGCCCAGTGGCCGAATCCCGACCAACCGACCCCCCTAGCTCTACAGGTT
>PAIW01000090.1 GCA_002710885.1 Chloroflexota bacterium
GGGTGAGACATTTATCATCGAAAGCTGCAACCAAGCCATTCGCAGTTGAACTAGGTCGAATCGTTCGTGGCCTCAACCGATGCTTAGATCACTCTCTGGTTAACGTGTCGACTTTGTGCGCCTCGATGTAGTCCCAGTCCATCTCAACTCCCAGGCCTGGCCCCTGCGGAACCGCAACGTGGCCGTTGCCGTCAACGCCATTCAATTCGTCCGTGAACTCCGGCGGATAGACCGGCGGTTTACTGCTTTTGATCTTCGGGTTAAGAAGGCCTAATTCGTAGAAGTTGGCATTCCTGACCGCCGCGATACAATGGCGATGGGCGAGACCTCCTCCATGAAATTCGACATCTAGACCGAAACCCTCGGCGGCGTGGGCAACTTTCATCGCTCCCGTGATTCCCCCATCTTCATAAACACCCGCCCTCACAAAGTCGGTTCCGCCATTCACGATGAAATCGACATGGCCCTCGAGTCCGAAAATGTGCTCGGTTTGAAGGATCGGTGTGTCAATCTTCTCTCGCAGCCGTTGGTGCCCAAACATCGAGACCCCGCCGTCTTTATAAGGGTCTTCCAGCCAGAAAAATCCAGCCGCGTCACACGCCCTACCCACCAGTAGCGCTTCTCCCCAGGTGTTGTATTCGCATGCGGGGTCAATCATGAGGGACATTCTATCGCCGATGCGCCGCCCGACCTCCAGCACGTTCTCCACCTCTCTGGAAATCGGAGCGTTGCCCCAGCCGTGTATCTTGAAAGCCCGATAGCCGATATCGTAGCATTGCTCGGCAAAGTCGGCGAACTGTTCCGGTGTGCTGAGTCCGCCGTTCTCGTCGCCGTGGTAGGTGCTGGCGTAAGCAGGGATCGAAGTTCGCCATCCGCCAAGAAGCTGGTGTATCGGAACGCCGTAAATCTTGCCTGCGAAATCCCAGAGAGCGACGTCGACCATGCCCATCGCCGTGCGATCGGTGTGTCGCAAGCCTCGCTTGAGGTCGTTGTATATCAATTCTCGCTCGAACGGATTCTTCCCCAACAGATATCCGGAGACCTGATCCAGTCCATGCACCGTGCGACTCGCAGGCCCGGCCAGATATTCTCCAGTGATTCCCGTGTCTGTGTGAATCCTGAAGACGGTGGATGACGCCGTGACACTGCTTCCAGCCTCATAGACCTGGTTGAATCCGTTGTAGTCAGTGCCCATGTCATCAATTTGATGTTGAAACACAACCAGTTCAAGTTTTGTGATCTTCGGGCTAGCCATCAGTTAACCTCCTCGCAAGCATTGCGGGATTTTCTCGAAAATTTTACCTGGTGAATATTGTACCTCTCACATACTCTGCATCGTCGGAAATCAAGAACCGTATCACCTTTGCCATGCCGTCAGGCGTTCCCAGTCCCGCTATCTGGCTAGCCTCGTTAGCCGCTTCACCTAACATCTCCTTCTGCTGATCGATAATGCCCAGTTTCAGAGGTGTTGCGATGTTGCCGGGGCATAGCACATTTACCCGAATGTTTTCTTCAGCCAAGCTCTGCTCCAGTGTCAATCCCAGGCCGTTGACGCCGCCCTTGCTTGCGCCGTAAGCGACAATGCTGGAGCCAACGCTAACGCCAGCTGCAGAAGCGATCATGACTATCACCCCTCCCCTCGCCCTCCGCATCGCGGGAACCGCATACTTCGCGGCAAGGAATGAACCTGTCAAGTTAATGTCAATGTGCTCCTCCCAGGTGGCCTTCAAAAATTCATCCACTGGAACCAAAGAATCCCTGGCAATGGCCGCCGCTGTGACTAGGGAGTTGATGCCGCCCATGTCTCTCTCAGCGGTTTCCATCAAAGATCGGACATCTGTGTCTTTTGAAACGTCGGTTTGGCGGAACCACGCTTCGCCGCCAGCGTCACGAATTTGGGCGACGACGCTGTCGCCATCTGCGGCGTTTATGTCGCCGATTGTTATTTTGGCCCCATGCCTTGCACAGATGAGGGCAGTGGCTCGCGCCATTCCCGTCGCTCCTCCGGTAATCACGATCTTTTTGTTTTCCATTTATTGGTTGCTTCTCCCAGGCATGGCCGGTGCGAGTTGCGGATTCATCAGAGGCATTGGACTCTCGGCTTGGAGGCAATTCATCCGTAAATCGAACTATGCGCAAGCTTGATTTTCATACCGAAATGTTGAAAGGCCGCCAGAAACAGGCTGGTCTGGCGGCTAGAGTGGGCCAGGAGGCAGATTAATCGGGAACGGAACGTTCGGGTTCTCATCTATCAGCCGGTTCCAGGCTCGATGGCCGATTTCTTCGGCTTTCGCGATGATATCGTCTTCGTCGATGGTCAGAAGCTTCGAGTCTCGCAGTATCCAGTTTCCGTCAACCATCACGTCAGTGATATCGGACGCCATTCCGTTGTGGATAAACGCCGAGACGATTCTTAGCGTCGGAACGAGGTGAGCTTTACGGACATTCACCATGAAAAGGTCGGCTTTCTTGCCGACTTCCAGCGTTCCCACATCATCGGATATTCCCAGCGCTCGTGCTCCGCCATAGGTGGCCCAATCCAGGACATCCTCGGGCTGTGGGTCCATCTCATCGTTTCGTCGGACTCGTTCGTGGAACAGGCCTGCGCGCATCACTTCGACCATGTCCTCGGCCATGTTGTCAGAACCCATTCCCACGGCGCAGCCTGCGGCGACTAGCTCTTTAACAGGCGCTGCGGCTCCCCTCCGCGCTCCGATGGCAGCGTTATGTGACACCGCAGAGCCAGCTTGGCCCAACAGCGCGATCTCCGACAAATTTACGTAGCGACAGTGAGCGGCGACAAGACGATCCCCCAAGAAATCATTGGCGAACAGGTAGTGTGTCGGCATGACGCCCCGCACGCGCATGATCGCCTCGATTTCCTCGTAGCTTTGAGACAGGTGGATTGTGTACCCGACGTCGTATGTCTCGGCCATCTCCCGTGATTCNCTCAACAACTCTGGAGACACTGTCTCTGGCGCGTGAGGAGCCAAAAAGCCAAGAATTCGACCGTCGGACTTGCCATGCCANGCCTCGATCAAATCCGCGCTGCGCTGAAGGCCCNCTTCGCGCTTGGAATCTAAAAATTCAAACTTGCCATCGCGGGTTTTCGTGCTGTCGATGTCATTGATGTTCTCGCCCAGCATCAGCCTCATTCCGGTGGAATCAAGGCTATCGGCATACTCGTGAATGTCATTCGAGATTTCCAGCAGTGTAGTTGTGCCGCTCCTGATGGCCTCGATGCACGCGAGCAGTCCGAACACATTTCGCTCGTCGGGATTCAACAACCCACGGCCGCTAGTGGGAAACCGTAGCGTCGTCGGAAAACCGAAGTCTTCGAGAATCCCTTTATCCGCGGTAGCCTGAAGATGAGTGTGGCAGTTTATCAAGCCAGGAAACACCACCCTGCCACGGCCTTGAATAACCTCAGACTTAGGATGTCGGGACTCTACTTCCAACGAGGGCCCTATGTCCGAGATTCGCCTGTCTTCAATTACGATGCCAGCATTGTAAAGAACCGCGCGTTGATCATTCCCTGTGACGACTGTGGTGTCTTTGATGAGAAGTTTCATATTGTGCCTTTGACCTGATTTCCCCAAGGATAGCACACCTCTCTCGCGACTCTGGCTTGTTGGTTGACTTGCGCGCCGATTGAATTACAATTCTTCCCAAGCGGCACAATTCACAAGCACCCTAGGAGCCGAAATATGGCGAAATACGAACTGATTATCAAAGGCGGGACCGTCGTTGATCCGTCTCAGAGTATTCACGAACGCCAAGACGTTGCATTCAACTATGGCAAAATCGCTGCTGTTGAACCTGATATCTCTGGCAACCTCGCGAACGAGATTGTGGACGCCACTGACGCCATTGTGACTCCCGGCCTGGTCGATCTCCACGTGCACGTGTACTGGGGAGTCGGACATTACGGAATCGAGGCTGACCCAACTCAGGTTGCAAAAGGTGTCACAACTGCTGTCGATGCAGGGTCGGCCGGCGCCTGGACGTTCCCTGCATTCCGTCGTTACGTCATGGAGCGCAGCGCCACTCGTCTATACGCTCTACTCAACATATCCTCGATGGGGATGATCTCTCCGAAAATCGGCGAGTTGGAAGACCTTCGCTGGGCAGATGTCGAAGACGCCACGAGCGCGGGACGCGCAAACCCAGACCTTATCCTCGGAATAAAAGTCAGGCTGAGCCAACCGCTGACCGCCAATCACGACGTCGATTCTTTGAAACGAGCGATCGAAGCGGCGGAAGAACTGGGCAAGTTTGTCATGATCCACGTCGGCAATTCGTTCACGCCGATGCACGAACTAGTCGGCATGCTGAGGCCCGGCGACGTCGTGACCCACGCCTATCACGGCAGTTCCCATGGAGCGATGGATGATTCGGGCCGTGTGTACGATGGAATCGTCGAGGCTCAAAAACGTGGTGTGGTGTTTGACATCGGCCACGGACGAGGCAGTTTTTCATTTGCATCGGCAGAAAAGGCGTTGGCCCAGAATTTCCTCCCGGGCAACATCAGCAGTGACCTTCACATCTACAACATTGAAGGGCCAGTGCACGACCAACTCTCCACGTTGTCGAAATTCCTCCACCTGGGCCTTTCATTAGACGAAGTAATTCGACTCAGCACGTCGGCCACAGCCAAGACCATAGGTCATGCCGACGAGATTGGAACACTCAAACCTGGAGCGGAAGGAGATGCCACAGTCATGCGCGTTTCAGAAGGCAAATTCACATTCGTCGATTCCCTGGGCGCGACGGTCGAAGGCTCTCAGAAGCTGGAACACGTCGCCACGATTAGGGATGGCAAGCTGTACAAACCCTACCTCTGGTGATCTGGTTGCCCGACATAATTCGATGGAGTATCCTACGCTTTGAACTCGTAGTATTT
The DNA here is from genome assembly GCA_002710885.1 of Chloroflexota bacterium. Next base: position 4,904 of record PAIW01000090.1, read on the forward strand.
AGCGCTGAAATCTTTTCAACCGTCGTGGCGACGGGTGTCCAACGACACAGCATCCAAGGAGGAAGAATTGAACGGTATAGAAGCAGTCGCAAGGATTCTCAAGTTAGAAGGCGTAGAGTGGGTGTCTTGCTTCCCATCTAACAACCTCATCGAGGCGATAGCTCAGGAAGGCATCCGCCTGACGATGTTCCGTCAGGAACGAGGAGCCATCATGGCAGCAGACGGGTACAGCCGCAGCAGCCACCGAAAGAAGTTCGGCGTCAACGTAACACAGGGCGGCCCAGGCGCGGAAAACGGTATGGGCGGCATCGCGCAGGCTTACGCGGACAACATTCCAATTCTGTTGATCCCCGGAGGCCCTCCTCTGGCGTCTTGGAGCGTAAAGCCCAACTTCTCGCCGTCCAGAGTGTATGCCCCCATCAGCAAACAGACCGAGGCAATATTCTCCTCTGGCCAGGTGGGGAATGTGATGCGACGAGCGTTCCACGCTCTCCGCAACGGGACTGGCGGGCCAGTGGCTGTCGAGACACCAGCGGACATCGCCGCTGCTGAAGTTCCCAGTGAAGTGCTAGAGAACTACAATCCGCCAAAGCGATCCATAACCTCGCCGTCAAGGTCCGACGTCAAGGAAGCCGTCAAGCTTCTGGTCAACGCCAAACGACCAGTGATTTGGGCAGGCGGTGGAGTGCTGTTCGGTGACGCTACCGCCGAATTGAAGCAGTTCGCAGAACTTGCCGATGTCCCAGTGTTCACGACGATGCAGGGCAAAAGCGCGTTCCCCGAAGACCACCCGTTGTCCCTCGGCGCGGGCAGTGGGGCGACCACACTGCCTGCCCGCAAGTGGCTTCAAGAGAGTGACGTTCTGTTCGGCCTTGGCACGAGCTTGAGCCACACGGGTTATGGCCAGCCGATTCCTCCAGGAAAGGTCATTATCCATAACTCTGATAACATAACCGACATCAACAAAGACGAAGCGGCGGACGTTGCGCTTTACGGAGATGTGAAGGCGACCCTCGAAATCGCAATCGACGAGTTGAAAGCCGCCATCGGCGAGGAAGGCCGCAAGACAGGCGTGGCAAGCGAAATCGCCGAGGTCAGAGAGCAATGGATGGCCGAATGGCACAGTATGTTGGATTCCGACGATGTGCCGATCAACACATACCGCGTCGTCGGCGAAATTGACCGCTGCCTGGACAAAACGAACAGCATCGTGACTCACGACGCCGGCGCGCCTCGCGACTCGATCATCCCCTTCTACCATGCCACGACCCCCGGCGGTTATATCGGTTGGGGCAAGACGACTCATCTGGGATTCGGCATACCCCTGATGATAGGCGCGAAATTGGCAAATCCCGACAAGTTCTGCCTCAACCTGATGGGAGACGGAGCCTACGGTATGTCTGCGATGGACCTAGAAACTTCGGTGAGGGCCGGGGCGCCCATCACGACCGTGGTTTTGAACAACGGCGGCATGGCGACCTACCCTGGAGGCTACCCCACAGCCCGCGAACTCTACGGCGTCACCGAGATGACCGGAAACTACGCGAGCCAGGCCCAGAACATGGGCGCTGTCGGCATCACTGTGGACGATCCTGCTGAGATGGCTACAGCCCTTGTTGCTGCTCAAAGGCACAACGCCGAAGGCAACACAGTGCTTATCGACGTTCACTCGAACTTCGAGTCTAAGAAGTCCCGCTTCGGATAGTGTGATTATGCTTCCTTAGCGCGCATGAGAGGGGCGGGTCAATTGGCCCGCCTTTTTTCAGTTTCAAACATTTTGAATTCCAATCCAACAGGAGACATTGGTATGAATGGCGTCGCAGCGATGGCAGAAATCCTTCGGAGAGAAGGCGTCGAGTTCCTAGCCGCTTTTCCGTATCAACCGTTGATCGAGGAATGCGCCAAGTTGGGTATTCGGCCTGTCCTGTGCAGGCAGGAGCGCATGGGCAGCGCGATTGCCGATGGCATCAGCCGAACGACGAATGGCAAGCGAGTCGGCGTGTACTCGATGCAGCACGGGCCAGGCACGGAAAATTCATTCCCCGGCGCGGCGCAGGCGTTCTCGGATAACGTCCCGACGCTGATGCTACCGGGCGGGCCGGATGTGGGACGTCAGGGTATAAGCCCGGATTTCTTCGCGGTTCCTCATTACGAGCGGGTCACAAAATGGGCCGTCCAGGTAAACTCGATTGAGCGTCTTCCGGAGCTCATGCGACGGGCGTTCTACAACCTGCGAACAGGAAAAGGCGGGCCGGTGCTTGTCGAACTACCGGGAGACGTTGGAGCCACCGAATATCCAGGGAAACTTGGATACGAACCGGTGAGACCCAATCGTTTCGGTCCCGACTCTGCGGACGTTCGCGAGGTCGTGAAAGTTTTGACGGGAGCCAAAAACCTCGTGATCCATGCCGGCCAGGGCGTCCTTTACGCTGAAGCAACCGATGAACTGGAACAGTTAGCCGAGCTTCTACAAGCGCCTGTCATGACCACCCTCCCAGGCAAGAGCGGCTTCCCGGAGAATCATCCACTGGCGCTCGGAGCGTCCGCCGTGTCCACAACGAAGCCGATCTCGGTATTCTTAGATCGCGCCGACGTAGTGTTCGGTATCGGGACGAGCCTGACTCGCACAAGTTACGGTAGGACTATCCCGAACGGCAAGATGATTATCCACTCGACCAACGACCCTTCCGATGTGAACAAAGATTACAAGGCCGACCTGGCCCTCCTCGGTGACGCCAAGCTCGTGCTTGAGGCCGTGATCGCGGAGATCAAAGCTCAGACCAACGGAATCGGCAACCGGAACAACGCCGCCACCGCGTCCGAAGTTCAAGCTGTCAAGCAAGATTGGCTCGACGAATGGATGTCCCACTTCACCTCCGACGAAACTCCATTGAATCAGTACCGCATTATCTGGGACTTGATGCACCTCGTCGACAGGACCAACACTATCATCACCCACGATGCCGGCAGTCCGCGAGACCAGTTGGTCCCGTTCTGGGAGACTGTGGCGCCAAGAACCTACCAGGGTTGGGGAAAATCGACCCAATTGGGTTACGGTTTGGGCATCACGATGGGCGCGAAACTGGCCGAGCCAGACAAGCTCTGCGTGAACATCATGGGCGATGCAGCGATAGGCATGGTGGGCATGGACTTTGAGACTGCCGTTCGCAACAACCTGGGAATCCTCACGATTGTGTTCAACAATGGGGCAATGGCGATTGAGCGCAACTCGATGCCAATTGCAATCGAGAAATTCGGAACAGTCTATCAGGGTGGCGATTATCGAAGCGTAGCGAAAGCCCTGGGCGGTTGGGGCGTGCGAGTCGAGCAGCCGGAACAGATCGTCCCGTCACTTCAACAGGCTATTGAGGTCACAAAAACTGGCACGCCAGCGTTGGTCGAGTTCATTGTGAAGGAAGGGTTCGACTTCTCGCGCTATCCGTAGAGACCCGAAAACTGAGTAGAGGCGGGTTTGAAACCCGTTTCTACTTCAANCTGATCCGCGTTCGGCTGGCCCGTCATGCCGATTTCGTGTCAGNGTCACTCGAATTTGAAAAAACTTTCGGAGTTTTCGATATCAGACGCGTCTTCAGGCGTGGCTCCTGCGATCAAGGCTTCGACCCATCCCGTCAGACGGTCCTCCGGCAGCGCGCCGACCCACCGGCCTTTGACGATGCCGTCTGCCCCGATGAAGAACGTCACTGGTAGTCCTATCACCCCATACTCAACCGTTATTTTGCCTTCCGCGTCGATTCCGTTGGGATATGTCAGACCGAACTCTCGGATATAGGACATTCCATCATCCAGTGTGTCCTGAATATCAACCCCGACGAATAGCACGCCATCATCAGAGAAGAGTCTCCAGGTTCGTTCGAAACCGGGGGACTCGTCCCTGCACGGTGGACACCAGGAAGCCCAGAAATTCANGACGGTTGGTTCACCGGCGTGTTCTGAGAGTCGAAATGCTCCGCCTTGCAACAGAGGCATCGTGATATCAGGNGCCGCCTTTCCCACTCGCGTTACGCCGCTCCTGACTGTGACCGGCGACTTGTTCATCAGTCCAAGCGCCAGCAAGCCGAAGAATCCAAAGACGACAATGCCCATCACGGCGAATGCGATGACTTTACGACGAGTCGAAATGCCCTTCTCCAGGGTCGTGTCCGTCTCTAAAACGCTGATATTCAGTCCTCCTTGGCCTCGTCTTCACAGCCCCTTAGGCATTGATCAGAACTCATTGTAAAAATCCCATTCCCGTGTGTCCACACAATCTGGGTTGCCAGAACGAATTGAGGTTCTGACCTTGCGAGCACCGGAACNAAAACAAATGTGCCACGAAAAGAATCAACTAAGTTACTGAGCAATTCCGTTGGCATGATCGCGCTGGCGCCAGGNAACTTCAATCATGANAATTGCTATTATTGTGAAACTGGCATGAGGTATCGGGTTTCAAAACGATTGATCCTGATCGGACTNTCCGTTTTGGCTNTNCTGTTGATGGCGTGCANTTCTATCCCTTTNGTCGGGGGAGGAGNGGAAGAATCCGAAGGNTCGGATTTCGCAACTACTTTGGCCAACNGTTATGCACNGTTAGTCCNTTCGAGAATAGTATCGNGNTCTACGACGCCACCGATTTGCAATTGACGGCTTATCGAACCAGTGTCGGCGCGACTCCTGCNCAGACCGTGATTCCGNCNATTACAATCTAATCTACCCCAAAATCGGAATGAACAGCCAGTTTTTCCGAATCAGTCGGCTGGCGTGGGCTCTGATTGAATACCTGGAACCTTCTCTTTTTTCGCCGTTCTGGAAGATGACAGGAAAATCGTCACGATGAATGACAACGCGAGGATTGCCACCGTCACGAGGAATATGTCACCAATTGCCTCCGCCAGTGATGCCCGCAAGGCAACCAGAAGCTGTTCTGCTTGAATCGCTCCTTCAGGCCCTGCCTGTTCGAAACGAGCGCGCAACGCCGTCATCGCCTCCGGGTTAATCAAAGCCTGAGGATTGCTCCTGAAAGCCTCCAATTGGCCTGGCTGCAAAGATCGCGCAAGAGCATCAGGCAGGTTTGATGACAGGTTTACGGCGAACCGGTTAGCCATGACAGCACCCAGAATCGCAAGCCCCAACATCCCGCCTACGGAACGGAAGAACTGCGTCGCTGACGTCGCTACGCCAATAATTCTGAATGGCACCGAGTTCTGCACAGCCAGCGTGAAAGTTGGGAACGTCGTGCCCATCCCAAAACCCATGATGACGATGTTGAACACTGCCCTCACGAAACTGGTGTCCTCATTCATCTGAGAAATCAAAAACATTCCGCTCGTGAGTATGGCTGTTCCCACCAACGCCTGGGCTCGATAATGNCCGCCCGTTCTGGAAAGAATTTGCCCAGATATTGCGGCTCCAAACACAATGCCGAGCATCATCGGCGTCAAAAAACTGCCACTNCTGGTGGCCGACGCGCCCAACACGCCCTGGAAGAACAACGGGATGAATATGATGGCTCCAAACATGCCGAATCCGGTCAGGAAACCTGCGATGAGAGACACACTGACCATTCGGTTTTTGTAAATGTCCAACGGCATGATCGGCTGTTCGGCCCGCGCCTCGATGAACACGAACGCGACNGACNTAANNCCGCCGAGAACGAGCGCTCCNATNACNTGCGGCGATCCCCACTCATATTGTGCTCCGCCCCAGGAGAGCGCCAACAACAAAGGCACGAGTCCGAGAATCAACGCGATCATCCCCATGTAATCNANACGTTGATTCTCANCATCANCTTGCAGTCGGCTCTCCGGGAACAATTTAACGAACAACACGACAACGGGGACNGCCAAAGGCACATTGATCCAAAATATCCAATTCCAGGACAGATTATCGGTAATGANCCCNCCNAGGGTTGGCCCGATGACAGACGAAAGNCCGAAGACTCCCGCAATCANTCCNTGGTATTTCCCNCGCTCTTCNGGNGGGAAGAGNTCTGCNATGGCTACGAACGACAAGGCCATNATGACACCGCCGCCNAACCCNTGAATTGCTCGGAACACGATCAACTGGTTAATCGTCTGGCTNAAACCGGCCAACACNGAGCCAATCAGNAATATNANAATTCCNGCGATATANAACCGNTTGCGCCCGTATATATCNGACAATCTGCCAACAATGGGNACGGCTGTAGTGGACGCCACAAGGTACGCGGTCGTGACCCANGTGAACTTATCGAAACCGCCCAGGTCCGTNATGATCCTGGGCATCGCGGTTCCAACTACNGTNTGATCCAAAGCGGAAAGGAACATAGCCAGCATGACNCCNCCCATTGTCAGCATTACTTGNCGNCGAGGCAGCTGAATGAANTCNTCGGTTNTTCCGTTGGTGNCGTTCTTGTCTATNGTCAATTACCTGAAGTTCGGCATCACGCGGTCGGCGAACAACCGCAGGCTATTTTCGTTGTCCTCCCAGGATAACGGGCCGACCCGGAAATGGAGGATGATACCTCCCATACCCAACTTTTCAAGCCTGGCGATGCGTTCCGAAACAGTGTCCGGAGAGCCGTAAATAAGGGCGTGCTCGACGCCGAAGCGAGGATCGGCAAGGCCACGAGACACCGACGACATCTCTTCTGCGGTGTTGAGTTTGTCCCGAGTTTTCGCTATGTGCTCCCGAGACTCCACAAACGCAGGCACTCCGATTTTCTCAGCCTCTTCATCGGTTTCAGCCAAGAATATGTTGCGCCAAATCCAGCACTGCTGCATGTTCTTTTCGATCGCCTCGTCGTCATAGCCGGATTCGGTCATCGTCGTCTTGTAAACGTCGAACCGCCGAGCGGTCTCATCGTCTGGTTGAACGACCAACATAAACGGCCTGCCTTGTTCCCCCATCGATACCATAGACGCTTCGGTGGCAACGGCGCGAATCATCTGCGGGTGTGGTTTTGTGTACACTTGTGGCCTCAACGCTGGTATCTCGATGTTAAAGTGTTCGCCTTCATGCTTGTAATTCTCTGTCGTCCACGCCTTGATGAGAATTTCCTCTGACTCGATTAGCCTCCCTTGAGCCTCGGAGAAAGGAATGCCGTATGCCCGGTACTCGTAGAAATTGAAAGCAGTTCCCCTGCCGATGCCCAAAATCATGCGTCCTCGGCTCAGATTGTCCAGCAACGACACCTGTTCGGCAAGACGAGTTGGATGATGCAGCGCCATCTGGACCGCGGCGAACCCGATCTGGACAGTCTTGGTTCTGGCCGCCACCGCGCCTGCGAAGGTTATTGGGTCGACGTAGGCGCAGGCTCCGTCTATGTGATGCTCTCCCAGCCAAACAGCATCGAATCCAAGCTCCTCTGTGAGCGCGGCCTCTTCCAGCGCTTGAGTGACGGCTTCAAAGTCGTCCTCCGGCTTCGCGGAGTGGGGGAACAAGAAGTTGCTGAATTTCATATTTTTTGATGATTCCCTTGTTTTGATTGGAGCGGAAACGCTGTGAATTTAATTTTCGGTTTCTCGCTCACATGTGTTCAGAAATACCCGAACCAGACGAAGCTCATCATATGTATAATCCTCGCCCAAAAATTCTCGAACCGGCGAGAGGATATTGTAACCATGCAAATCGAAGGCCGACTTAATAGCGTCTATTCTGGGTTGCGCAGGTAGTAAATTGGCAATCCCTGAGCGGTCTCCACTACGCGCCAGGCGTTCGATGTGACCAATGACCGTTGTCTTGGAAAGCTGCCTGGTTTCCGCGATCTGAGACAAGGTAAGGCCCTGTCGAACCAACCGCTGAGTGTCTGACAGCGTCTTTGAACCGCCAAGAGATTTTGCGCGTGGCTGGCGCTCCGTTCTGAGGCGAGGCGGGCGGGAGGAAGTATTTTGCGCGAGCTTGTCCCCAAGATCATACAGGCGACAGTAATCCCGAATCGTTGTAATGAATGAGTTTCCGAACTCGTGAAGTTTGGTCTCTCCAACACCAGACATCTGGATGAGTGTTTCGTCGCTCTGAGGAAAGTAATGAGCCATCTGCTGAAGGACCGCGTCTCCGAATATCACGTAAGGGGGCACTCCACGATCCGACGCGAGCGTTCGACGGAGGGCGCGTAACTTTTCAAACAAAGCCGAATCGTATTCGATTGCGTCTTGCTGATTGGATGGCGCTTTCGGCTCGGATCGAGACGTTAGTTGAGGCAGAAATATGGGGTTTCGACGATTCAGAACGTCGCGGCCACTGTCCGTCACGGCCAGCGCCCGAAATTCTCCCACTTGCTCCAGAAGGTGATCTCTTAGCAACAAGCCAATAGTCTCGCGAACCTGAGTGTCTGAGAGGTCGTCTACGATGCCGTACACGCTCAATTCGTTATGGTCGTGCGCTCGGATTTGTTGGGTGTTCGCGCCTCTTAATACTTTGGCAATGTGGGCGGCTCCGAACCGTTCTCCTGTCCTGATGACCGCAGAAAGTATCTTTTGAGAAATAATGGTAGCGTCCGAACGCTCCTCGTTACCGGACAAACAGATGTCACAACCGCCGCAATCGTCCTCAGCGGACGTCTCGTCAAAATACGCCAGCAGATATTTTCGGCGACATTTCGTTAGGTCGCCATAATCGGTCATCGACCTGAGTCGTTTCCTGGCCCCCTGACGCTCGGCTTCGCTCTCCATGCGCTCGATAAAGTAGTCCTGACGAATCTTGTCGGCGAACGAGTAAAACAGAACGCAATCCGACGGCAGCCCATCGCGCCCCGCCCGTCCGGTCTCCTGGTAATACTGCTCCACAGAGCCTGGCAGGTCGTAGTGAACGACCAGTCGGATGTCCGGTTTGTCGATCCCCATTCCGAAGGCGACGGTCGCCACTATGATCTGGACTTGGTCCTTAATAAACCGCT
>PAIW01000091.1 GCA_002710885.1 Chloroflexota bacterium
GGCAGGAACTGAAGCGTCAAAGTGACGAGGAGAACCGAATCTACTATGAGCCGCGGTGCCACGAAGGGAACTATGGCTTGGCTGCGATGTTCATCGGTGCGCGGGTTCGCGAGCAGGAGTTTGAGGCGGGGCGCGGGCCGGACCCGTTCTCATTGGACACCACCACGGGCGGCGGTGGTGCGCGGTAGCGACCTTCAGAATGGGAGTCAGTACTAGGTTGTCATTGACAGGGGCGAGGCCTAGGTGTATCAAGCATTGACTCCATTGTAGGTGAGTCATGATTTCAGGAGGTATGGAGATGAGGCCACGATTGGTCAAGTCGCTCGGTGTGGCAGCACTGGTCGCGAGCGTTATGGTGTTCTTGCAGTTCACCTCGGTATCGGTGGGTGGACAAGGGGCGGCCTCGACCGCATGGGGTCACTCCAACCTAGAAGGCATCTGGCTCGATGTGTATGCGACGCCCTTTGAACGGGCGTCGGGGCTTGGCGATCGAGAGTTTGCCACGATCGAAGAGCGAACCGCACGGGACCAAGCCCGAATGGTTAACCCGGGGCGTAACGAGCGCGCGGACCGTGCAGGTCAGGACGTTGCCGGCGCTTATAACGCCGTCTATACCTCAGCGAAGCCGGCCGGCCCACGCACGTCGCTGGTTGTTGATCCACCGAACGGGAGGATTCCGGCCTTGACCCCAGAGGCCCAGCGGCAGAACGAATCACAGCAAGAGTGGCGACTGATGCTCCTGCAAAACACGGAGACCTGCCAGAGTGAAGCGCCAGGTTGCGCCGGTGGGAACTACGGGCCACCGTCCGAGCGTAGATTCGACGTCGCTCCTTTCTACAATACGTCCCGCATGAACCGCCACTTTGGTCCAGAGGATCAGAGTTCGGGCGACCGGTGTATGTCAGGACGCACGCCAGATTTCAATGGGTTCCGCCGCATCGTACAGGGCGAGGATTCGATCGCTATCGGGTATGACACTGGACAGGGCCAGGGATTCCAACGGGTCGTCTACCTGAGCGGGCGCCATCCGGCGAGCCAGATTCGTTTGCGGCATGGAGACTCGCGGGGGCACTGGGAAGGTGACACGCTGGTTATCGAGACTACGAACTTCTCTCCCAAGTTTCCCTACCGTGGGTCGGGTGAGAACCGGAAGCTCGTCGAACGGTATACGCGTGTCGACGAGAATACGCTTGAGTACGAAGTGACGATTGAGGATCCGACGGTATGGGCGACACCGTGGACGGTCCGGCAGGAACTGAAGCGTCAAAGTGACGAGGAGAACCGAATCTACTATGAGCCGCGGTGCCACGAAGGGAATTATGGCCTCCCGGCCTTGCTCATCGGCGCGCGTATGGATGAGCAGGAATTTGAAGCGGGGCGCGGACCGGACCCGTTCTCCATGGATACCGCCACGTGTGTCAATGGTTTACCGGAGTGAGGAACGATGATGCGAAATTGGTTTAGAGGTTCGACGGTTATCGTGGCGCTGGCCGCAGCTACGGTGGGTGCTGTTGTCTCGGTCGCGGTAAGAAATACGGCCGGGCAAGGTCAAGACCAGAGCCAGGCGGCGCGTCCGGCGCAAACGCCTGATGGCAGACCAAACTTCAATGGCGTGTGGCAGGTGAACAACGAAGCACATTGGGACCTGGAAGCCCACGAGGCACGTCCGGGAATGGTGATGCAGGAAGGCGTCTATCCCTACGAATACGCCAGGGTGCCGGCAGCGCCTGTGTTGGCACTGGGCGCGGCGGCTGGAGTACCCGGGTCGTTGGGAGTAGTGGGGGGCGACGGTCGGATTCCCTACACACCCGAGGCTTTACGCATCAAGCAGGAGAACGCCGAGAATTGGATCGACCGGGACCCCGAGCTCAAGTGCTACCTGCCCGGCATTCCGCGCGCAATGTATATGCCCTATCCCTTTCAGATCGCCCAAGGCACCGACAAGATCCACATGACGTTCGGTTTTTCGAACGCAGCGCGTGTCATACACCTGGATGACGTTACTGGGCCCCCGGACTATACCTATATGGGGCATTCGGTTGGACGGTGGGAAGGGGACACACTGGTCGTCGATGTAACGTATTTCAATGGCAAGACTTGGTTCGACAGGGCCGGAAACTTTCATAGTGAGGACTTGCAGCTCACAGAGCGTTTCTCGCCGATGACACCAGATGCTATCTGGTACGAAGTGACGATTACCGATCCCGAGACTTTTACTCGCCCTTGGACGATCGCGATGCCGCTTTACCGGCGTCTTGAACCGAGTGCTACAGTTCTGGATTATCCCTGCATCGAGTTCGCCGAAGAGTTCATGTATGGGAATTTACGCAGGGAGCCATTGGTTACACGATGGGAAGGTGAGACCATGATCGTTGACATCACCCGCAAGATTCCGCCTGGCGATCGTCTCCATGAGTGGTATCGAAGGTAGTGTGTTGTCAGGCAATGGGGAGGCGAAAGTAATGAGAATGGGACACGTGGTTGCGGTTTTAGGGATCTGTGCGTGGGTGGTGGGAACTGCCGTGCCAGTCACGGCGCATCATGCATTTGCCGCCGAATTCGATGCGGACAGCCCGGTCGAGTTCAGTGGTACGGTCACGAAAGTTGAGTGGGTGAATCCCCATGTCTGGATTCACCTTGACGTGACGCGGGATGACGGCACGATGGAGGGTTGGGCATTCGAAGCTGGGACTCCGAATGTACTGTTCAGGCGGGGCTTTACGAGGGACTCGCTCCTACCTGGGACCGATGTCAGGGTCGATGGGTATCAGGCGAAGGATGGAACTAACCGGGCGAACGGTCGTGACATCACCTTTATCGACGGGACTAAGTTGTTTCTCGGTTCGTCTGGTACCGGGGCACCCTGGGAACTGGCACGACCCGGCGTAGATACCTCGGATCCTCTGCGCTAACTGACCCCGGTCGGTTGACATGGTTTGGGCTTGAGTGCGACGCGAGGCGGAGCGGTCTCTCTCTCTCCGTTGAGGGGCTTCTGTCTAGTCGGCTTCTTCGTAAGCGGTCTCGCTGCGTTCGGTTTCCTTGATGACGTCAGGCAGAACTCAGGGTTTCAGTGGTCGTTTCTCGGTGCGGTCGTCTTGCTTTTCGCCTGGAGCGGCACTGTGTTCGCGTTGGCTCGGCACACGGGTCGAACGCTGACGCTTAAGGTCATCCTTAGAAAACAGCACTACGTACAAGCCAGCGCGCAAGTGGTCTTCCTGTTGTATTGGGGATGGTACTGGCGTCCGGTCTACGACTCGGCCTTTCTCATCGTTGCTCAACTGGTCTTCGCCTACGCGTTCGACATGCTGTTGTGTTGGTCGCGACGCGATACCTACGTGCTTGGGTTTGGCCCGTTCCCTGTCATCCTTAGTATCAATTTATTTCTCTGGTTCGTGGACGATTGGTTTTTTCTGCAGTTTTCGCTGATTGCGTTGGGCTTTGCGGCCAAAGAGCTGATCCAGTGGAACAAGCAGGGACAGCAAGTCCACATCTTTAATCCCTCGTCGTTTCCGCTCGCTGTTTTCTCGCTCGCGTTGATTCTCACCGGTACCAGTGACCTCACGTGGGGACAGGACATTGCGATTACACAGTTCTTTCCTCCGCACGTGTATCTGGTGTTGTTTTTGGTCGGGCTGCCGGGGCAGTACCTGTTCGGTGTGGCATCGATGACGATGTCTGCGGTCATAGTCACCTACGCGTTCGGGCTCCTCTACTTTGCGGCGACAGGCGTCTATTTTTTCTACGACTCGTATATCCCTGTTGCCGTGTTCCTTGGCATGCATCTCTTGTTCACGGACCCGTCCACAGCGCCGAGGAGTGAGGTGGCTCGTATCCTGTTCGGGGTGCTCTACGGCTTGAGCACCGTGGCGCTGTATGCACTTCTCGGATATGTGGGCGTACCGACCTTTTACGACAAACTGTTGTTTGTACCCGTGCTGAACCTCTCTGTTCAACTATTGGACCGCCTGACACTGGCACGTTGGCTTCGCCAGTTTGAACGCGTGGCATTCTGCCGCTTGCGTAGCCAGCCGCAACGAAATCTCGCCTATATAGCGGTCTGGGCGGCAGTATTTTCGGTCATGAGCGTCGTTCAAGGTGTGGGCGACCGTCATCCCGGCCAGTGGGTGCCGTTTTGGCAAGAGGCTTGCAGTCAGGGGCGAACGTACGCCTGTTCGTATCTCGCTGACATGCAGGAGAGGTATTGTCGGAGTGGGTCCGGGTGGGCATGCAACGAAGCAGGCATTCTTCACGTTGCGCTGGTTCGCTCGGGAAAGGATCGTCGCCGGCTCGACGTCGCAGACGCCGCAGGGACGCTTGGGCGTGGTTGCGACCTTGGCTTCGGCCCAGCCTGCCGGAACGTCGCGAGACTGGCCTCGGGTTTGAACTCATTTGAGCACGGACAACCGACGCTGCAGGACTACCCGATCATCTTGCGCGGAACCAAGGGACCGATCAAGGACCGCTCGCCCGAGGCACTATATGCTCGCGCTTGCAACCAGGGTTGGAACAACGCGTGTAGATAGTTACGTAGACTTCGCTTCGGCATCCGTAATGACTAGATCCTTATTCACTAGATTGAAAATGGAGGAGACGGAGAGCGTGCGCGCACTCTCCGAACCCTTTGACCCGCACGGCATGCAAGCGGTTAACGTCGTGCGCTGACGACCCGCGCCATATGCGATGGCGCGTTCCAACGTGCGCATTAATTGTAGCTGTTTGAACGATTGCGTTTAATCGACGTCAGGACGCGGGTCAGGCACGAATCCGTTACGGTTCGGCATCTGTACTTCTGGCACGGTCGTTGCGTCCATTCGTTCGGACTCGTCAATGATACCGTTGAGATAGAGTACGTATGCAACTGAGCCGTAGACCTCATCTGCCGCGAGTACTCCAGGCTGATCAAACGGCATCGCGCGATTGATGTAATCCCACAGCGTTGTTGCAAACGGCCAATAGCTACCGACCGTTTTACTCGCAACATCACTCGTCAGGCTTCCTTGGCCGCCAGCGAGAACACTATCAGGGCCTTCGGTGCCATTGATTCCATGACAGCGCGCACACCGTTGTTGATAGATGCGTCGTCCTTCAGTGGCTGTCGAGCCGCCGGCGGGTAGCCCGTCTCCACTCGGACTGATATTCACGCCCCAATCCTTGATCGCTGCCGGTGTTACAGGTTGTCCAACGTTGAACGTTTGTGATGCCGCCTGTTGGGGTGCGACGACGTACACGAGCAAAACCGTAAGTAGGAGCGTGGTCAGCACCGTCCAGTCATGTCGACTAGACATAGACATTCTCCACGGTTCCGTCTGCCGCGACCTTCCACGACTGGATAGCGTTATTGTGGTAGCTCGACTGCAGGCCGCGCTTGGCAATGAGCGCGTCGCGTGTTGGTTGGGTGTAGCCAGTTTCATCAATGCACCGTGATTGAAGCACCGCTTCTCCTCCATCCCACGCCCAGTTGAAGCGAAACCGTGTGTGTGCAAGTGGCAGTATGGGGGATTGAAGCTCAGCGCGGTGCCAGTCTTTGCCTCCATTGGTAGATACCTCGACTCGGTCTACTCGTCCACGACCTGACCACGCGATACCTTCGATCTGATGGGAACCTACGCTACTGAGTTGTTGGCCGCCGGACGGATTCGTGATCACCGACTTGGCTTCCATGATGAATGTGAACTGTCGTGCCGTCCCGTCTGGCAAGAGATCGGTGTACTTCGATGTTTCCTCTCTGGTCATGTACGGTTGGTCAACTAGTTCGATACGGTGGAGCCATTTGACGCTAATGTTGCCTTCCCAGCCAGGCACAAAAAGTCGCAACGGATATCCTTGTCCGGGACGGAGTGCCTCTCCGTTTTGACCAAAGGCAACCAACGTGTTGTCTAATGCCTTCGTGAGGGGAAGGCTCCGGTTAAGCCGGCTGGCGTCTGCGCCCTCGGCAACAAGCCATGTGGCTTCCGGACGCACACCGACTTCTTGCAATAGTAGCGAGAGCGGGATCCCCACCCATTCACTGCAGCTCGTCATACCATGCGTGCTCTGTACGGTTGTCGCGCCAGCCTCTCCCCAGAGGGTACGACTATTACCGGAGCATTCGAGGCTGTAGATTCGAGAGACTACCGGCAACTGCTTGAGGTCGTCGAGGGAAAATTCTAAGGGACGCTCAACCAAACCGTGAATCAACAGACGATGGGTTGACGGGTCAATATCTGGCACTCCCGCATGGTGCCGCTCAAAATGGAGGGCAGACGGTGTGATGGTACCGTGCAGGTCTCGGAGCGGTGTCCGACTGCTCGATGCCTCAGAATGTCGACTGTCTCGCAGAAGCCGAATCGCGGTTTCAAATCGAGAGCGGGCGCCGTAGGCGCTGACCCCATGACCAAGCGTGCGCGCGGCATCCTGTAATTGGCCGAACAGTACTGACGGCTGCAATGCAGCAAAAGTTGGGCCGAGTATTGCCCCGATTTTTAGAAAGCGCCGCCGGGTCCGAAGTTCCATGCCTGTGTTCCTTTCTGCGTGGTGCTAAACGTATCACGCCGCGAGCACTAGTCGAGCACTGTTTTCCTTGGTTTTTGTTTCCGGATCGTCCTGCACAATAAGCGTGGGTTTACGCTCTAGTGCACGGTCCAGAGCGAGTGTTTCTGGGGCTGCAATACTGGTAGAACGGTCCACGTTGACAGGCGTGGACAGCCTCGCCACAATGAACACCTCATGAGGAATGTGACTGTTTTGGCCCATGTTGCCGTAGTCGTTGCGGTGGCAGCTTCGGCCGCTGGTCAGGGACCCGCCCCGAATCGACAGTCTGCTGCAAGTGCGCGTTCTGAGGGACCTGCGTACGAGGGATTGCTCGACCAGTATTGTGTTAGTTGCCACAACGAGGCGATGAGCGGTCAGGGGACCGTACCGTTTGCCTTTGAACACCTCGACGTGACTGACGTGGGCGCCGACGCGGCGATGTGGGAAACGGTAGCTCGGAAGTTGCGGCTCGGTATGATGCCGCCGCTCGGTCGACCGCGCCCGGACCGTGTGACAAACGACCGGTTCGTGACGTGGCTCGAAGGGGAACTTGACGCGGCGGCGGCGGCCAACCCGAATCCAGGGCGTTCAGTGGTCCGCCGTTTAACCTCCGCCGAGTACATCAACGCCGTCCAGAGCCTGCTTGCTTTTGAGGTCGATGAGCACTGGCTACTGTTTCCGGTAGATGACGTGGACCAGCAAGGTTTCGATACGAACGGGGACGTGCTCTCGGTGTCGCCGGCGCTTGTTCGATCGNTACCTTGTCTGCCGCNAACCGGATTAGCCGNCTCGCNGTNGGTGANACNACGATAGGGTCTGGCTACGGCGCNGCCACGTACAGTAGNCCGAGACTNNAATACCAAGACGANCGTACTNNTGAGGACCTCCCGTTTGGTTCGCGAGGNGGCATGGCGATTCGTCACTACTTTCCGCTCGATGGTGAGTACGAAGTCAANATTGATCTCCGTCGGATGATCTATGACTACATCNTCGGNATGGGNNNGTCCCACNAGATCGAGGTGCGNCTTGACGGNGCGCTNGTNNAACANTTCANCATTGGNGACGCTGATCGANTCGGCTATCCATCAGCCTACAGNTTCTTTGGAACGATTCGNGGCGANCNGGCNTGGGAAGANTANGTGTCNAANGAAGCNGATGCAGGCCTNGTNGTTCGNTTTCCAGCGAAGGCGGGNATGCGCGTGGTTGGCGTGTCNTTTGTTGANGCNCGNACTGANCCGACGGGNATTCTNGAACGTCGCTTGTCGGGTTTCTCGCTGAGCGGACTAGGTTTCTATCAAGGGAANGCNGCCGTCGAGCGTGTGGAGATNGCGGGGCCCTACAACGNGGNNGGTCCAGGTGATACGGCCAGCCGTCGTNAATTGTTTACGTGTCANCCGGAGAGTGGNGCAGACGAGGTGNAATGTGCCANCGAGATCGTGACTGCGTTGGCGAGGCGGGNCTACCGGCGTCCCGTGACCGATGANGATATTGCGCCGCTCATGCGTTTCTACGAAGCGGGNCTGAGNGAACGCGGTTTCGAGGGCGGGATTCAGAAAGTGGTTCAACGACTGCTGGTGGCACCTGAGTTTCTGTTTCGTGTTGAACGTGACCCTGTCGATATCGCGGCCGGGACGGCGTACGANNTCACAGATATAGAGCTCGCGTCTCGTCTNTCNTTTTTNCTGTGGAGCGGTATTCCGGACGAAGAGTTGTTAGCGGTTGCTGAAGAGGGGCGCCTGACCACGCNGGATGTACTTGAACAGCAGGTNCGGCGGATGTTGAGTGACCCTCGTGCGANCGCCCTTNTCGACAACTTCGCCAGTCAATGGTTACAGCTTCGCCGCATCCGAGGGGTGGCGCCTGANNCCGACGTCTTTTTTGATTTNGATGANAANCTGCGNGTCGACATGGANCGGGAGACGCTACTGTTTCTCGAGAGCCAGTTGCAGACAGATCGTAGTCTTCTTGAGTTGCTCACGGCGGANTACACGTTCGTTAATGAGCGCCTGGCTCGCCANTACGGTATNGACCAGGTTTATGGCGAACGATTCCGANGGGTCCCGGTTNACGCAGNCACCCGCGGGGGNTTGCTCGGGCACGCGAGTTTNCTGACANTGACGTCGTACCCCACNCGNACNTCACCAGTGCTGCGGGGTAAGTGGGTACTGGACAATATTCTAGGGATGCCGCCCCCACCCNCNCCGGATGATGTTCCAGCGCTNGAGGAAAATCATGGTGGCCGGGACGTGTTGTCGATCCGCGAGCGGATGGAACAACATCGTGCGAATCCCGCCTGTGCNGTGTGTCATCGCATCATGGACCCGCCNGGGTTCGTGCTGGAGAACTACGATGCGATTGGGCGGTGGCGTNCCACTGACGTAGCGGGAGCACCGGTCGATACGGGTGGNACGCTTGCGGATGGNAGCGTCGTCGACACCCCCGCTACGTTTCGCGAGGCGTTGATGGCANACGACGTCAGTTTTNTCCGAACTGTGACCGAAAAATTACTGANCTATGCNATTGGGCGGAGCGTTGAATACTACGANCAGCCCGCCATACGGCGGATTGTGTNTGAGGCTGCCTCGAATGATTATCGCTGGTCGTCGATCATTCTTGGTATCGTCAACAGNATGCCGTTCCAGATGAGGAGTGCGGAGTCATGATAATTACGAAGAAGGCAATTCCACGACGAACAGTGTTACGGGGACTCGGNGCGACGGTGGCTTTGCCGTTGCTTGATGGGATGGTCCCGGCGCTTAGTGCCCTGAGTAAGACGGCNGCAAAGCCAGTGGTTCGNTTTGGTGCGGTCTATGTCCCGAACGGGATGGTNATGGAAAATTGGACGCCNGCGGTTGAAGGCAACAAGTTTGCGCTGACGCCGATTCTTCAGCCATTGGCACCGTTCCGGGACCAGTTGCTGGTCTTNTCAGGCCTGAACAGTACACCGCCNCCTGGGATCAATGGTGGCACGCACTCTCGCGCNTCGACCAAATTTCTGACGGCAGAGCATCCCGGCGCGTGGAACCCGCGGGCCATTTCGATGGACCAACTNGCTGCGCAGGAGCTGGGTAAGCAGACGCGACTGGCGTCGCTCGAACTTGGTCTCGAAGGAGCGAATTTTGCAGGCTCGTGCGACAGTGGAGGGTTTAGTTGTGCGTTTTCGTACACGATCTCGTGGGCTAGTGGGGCGACGCCGTTACCGATGGAGCACAACCCGCGTGCGGTGTTTGAGCGGCTGTTTGGGGATACCGATAGCACTGACCCGGCAGCTCGGCGAGCGCGTCGACAAGAGCAACGGAGTATTCTTGATTCAGTCAGGGATGATGTCGCGCGACTCAGCCGCGAGCTTGGCCCGAGTGACCAGCTCAAGGTCGGGGCGTATCTCGATGCCGTCAGGGATGTCGAGCGTCGCATCGAAATTGCCGAGTCTCAGCGTGACGAGGAGCTACCGCTCGTGGACCGTCCGCTGGGTGTCCCTGGGAGCTTTGCTGAACATGCCGGGTTGATGTACGACCTGCAGCTGTTGGCGTACCAAACTGATCGCACACGTGTGACCACCTTTATGAGCGGTCACGAACTTAGCGGTCGTACCTACCGCGAGATCGGGGTTCCGGATGCACATCACCCGCTTTCCCATCACCGGAACGTGCCAGAAGCGCTCGCGAAGTTGACTAAAATTAATACGTATCACGTGACGCTGTTTGCCTCGTTTCTTGAGAAGCTCAAGGCAACGCCTGACGGGGACGGATCGTTGCTTGACCACGTGATGATCATGTACGGCGCTGGCATGAGTAACAGTAATTTGCACTCGCCCTACAACCTGCCGGTTGTCATCATGGGCGGTGGTGGTGGACAGCTTCAGAGTGGGCGTCACTTGGTCTATCCAGAGCAGACACCGCTTGCAAACCTGCACGTGTCGTTACTCGACAAGCTTGGTGTTGACGTGGATCGGATCGGAGACAGCACGGGTGCTCTTCCGGGGCTTTCGGCGGGAGCTGAGCGGCTGTCCGGTGTGTAGTACATCACGAGATGGGAACTGAGACGAGGGTGCGAAGGAGCGTCAGTAGCGATTATGCGTCGCGAGCGTCGTCGCTGTGCGCGCATGCCGATTCTCATCGCCGTCCTTTCGTCGAGGGACTCCGTGTGGCGTGTGGTATCGGCCTGGTGTTGGCGAACCTCTTGGTGTTGACACTGGCCAACACAAATGCGCAGGATACAAACCTTCGTTTAATTGATGCCGTCAAGAGACAGGACACTGACGCGATACGGGTTCTGTTAGAAGAGTCGGTCAACGTGGACGCATCACAGGTGGATGGTGCAACCGCGCTCCATTGGGCAGCTTATCTCGATGACGTGGAGACTCTCCGCATGCTGGTTGATGCGGGCGCTGACCCGGGATTCGCAAATACTCATCGTGTGGTGCCGTTATCGCTGGCGTGTGCGAATGCGAATGTAGAGTCCGTGGAGTTATTGCTCGCGGCTGGCGCCGATGCGAATGCGGCGGTTTCGACCGGTGAGACCCTGTTGATGAGCTGTGCGCGCACGGGGAACGTGGCGGCCGTGACTGCACTCCTTACCCACGGTGCGCAGGTCAATGCGACCGAATCCGAGGATGACCAGACCGCGCTGATGTGGGCGGTGGCGCAACGCCACGCTGCTGTCGTGCGCGTGCTGATTGACGGAGGCGCGGACGTGCATCGTCGGTCGCGTACCAGACGTCTAGTAATCAGCCGGCGTCTCCAGTCGAATCTGAAGTATGGCGAGTTGGGTCGTCGGTACGGCACGGACGCCGAGGAGACCGAAGTGGGCGGGTATACGGCGTTTCTATTTGCAGCCAGGCAGGGTGATGTTGATTCGGCGCGATTACTCTTGGCCGCCGGTGCGAACGTCGACGATGCGTCGCCGGATGGTCGGAGCGCGTTGCTCGTGGCGACTCATAGTGGTCATCGTGCGCTTGTCGAGTTCTTGTTGGCCGAAGGGACAAACCCGAACGCGGCGGCGGCGGGGTATACCGCGCTTCATGCTGCGGTCCTGCAGGGCGA
>PAIW01000092.1 GCA_002710885.1 Chloroflexota bacterium
GACGGTAAAATCCGAGAACGGAGCGAGGCTCATCGTCTGTCTCAACACCTGTCCCGAAGCTGGGAACATGGGCTCGTCTTTGGGAGACTCGCCGAACTGGGATTCAGCTTCGACCTCGAAAACCAACTTGCCGGTGTTGAGGTCATTGAACAGCAGGTCAACCTGCGTGGGCAGCCTTGGAAGGTCTCGATTTGCTGTGGTGAGAGCGCGGAAGAGATTGAAATGGTTGAGGATCCGCTAGATGCCACGGACGGAGCTGGCGTTGTGGCTGGGTTGGGCGCAGGAGAGGCAGGTTGAGCAGGATTGGATGTTGGAACCGTCGGATTCTGTGTCGACGCGGAGGCCACCGGCTCGTTTTCATCAAAGTTTTCCTCATCGTCATCCCCGCCGAAGGAAACCAGAGCCAATAGTGTCATCAGACTGAGCAGAATTAAAACGCTTTTGCCTGCGCGCAACGAAAATCGAGAATAGGTCACGTAAATTCGTCCGTTGGTGGCTCCCCAATCCGGTAAGTCCAGCAACGAGATCAGCCATGGTCAATCGGCAGCTCGTTTGATATTCGTATGGATCAGGACCTAAATTGACATACACGACGGCCAGTCCTTAGAATGCAGGCACGCTTAATGACCCGATGAGACGCCTTTTGGAGTCACACGCGCACTGATAACTCTACTGGAGGCTGTAACATGGCAACCAAGGCTTACATTCTGATAGAGACCGGTGTGGGCAAATCGAAAGACGTGTCCGGCTCTTTGACATCGGTGTCTGGAGTCAAAACCGTNGACACGGTCACCGGCCAATATGACATTATTGCCACCGTCGAGGCGACTGACCTGAATGCGATCGGAGAGATCGTGACCGGGCAGGTTCACACAATCAACGGAATCATGCGAACCGTGACNTGCCTGACGGTNGAGNCTGATCANCCNGCCTGATTCAGCGATTCATNGAGACTGTNCGCCTAACATTCCTCTCGGCAACCATCACGGGTAGCANTTCTCCNATTCAGCNTGGCGCCACCTCCATGTANNGTCTCGTCGCNANATCTGGTTNNTGCTCCTAAGTTCCTTATCTCTTCTGAACNTCNCCGAATTGTGCGACAATGCNGTCGAAATTTTCAGANGCTGANAGGAGGCGATACCAATGCCCGANAANATTACGCCAACCGATCACAACGTGGANGTCAACGGCCTTAACATCCATTATGTGGACTGGGGAGGAGATTCCAACCGCAACCTTCTGTTGGTCCACGGGCAGGGCGGAAACGCCCGAAACTGGGATCANATCGCCCTGGCTCTGCGAGACGAATTTCGAGTCGTGGCCCTAGACCAGCGTGGCCATGGAGAGTCGGATCACACTCGCGAGGGCTACGCAGTAACGGCCTTCGCTTCGGATCTGGCNGAGTTCGCCGAGAAGATCGGCATNACTCCATATTCCTNCGTCGGCGCGTCGCTGGGAGCGCGGAACGGCATATCCTACGCAGGCGACCACTCCGACCACCTCAAGCACTTCGTCTGCCTGGACTACGGTCCCGAGATGAGCGTCGCCTCGGCCAGAAACCAGATAAGCGGCATGAACCGCCGCNCTCTGGGTTGGCGCAGTATCGACGAGTACGTCGACCAGCAGCGCATCAACAANCCCAGGCTCTCCGACGAGTACGTTCGCCATCAGGCCCAACACGCCCTCAGGCTTAACTATGCCGGGAAATATGTCACCAAGTCTGACCCGGATATGTTCTGGATAAACGGAAGTTTCGGCGTAAACGAAGTTCCCCACCTGTGGGAGCAGTGGGCGAAGATAAGCTGCCCGATACTGGAGTTGAAGGGTGGCGAAAGCGACTTCCTGTCGCCGGAAATACAGGACCGAATGCACGAGACCCAGCACAGCCTCCGGTTTGTCGAGGTGCCGGAATCAGGCCACGGAATCACCGGAGACAACCCCGAGTTCCTGTTAAAAGAGCTTCGCGGCTTCTTCGTGGACTAGGCGCAAAACCTAACGCTTGAAGGTCGTCGGACGTTATCTATTGTGAAGCGTCTGGCGGCCTGTGAACATCTCATTGGATGAGGGCGGACGTTTCCAACGTTACAATTCGTTCCCCAAGAATCTGTCGAACGCCATACTCAAGGACATATCAACCAGATCGCATTGACACAGGTCGATCTGTCTCCTGATTGAGGCGCCGAATTCGGAGGTTTCATCCAATGCTCAAGCGTTACCGAGTGGTTCTATTCCTAACTCTGATGGTCGCCAGCGCGGCGGCTCTAAGCGCATGCGACCTGGGATCAAGTCCTCAGGACTCACCGGCCCCCGCGACTGCCGTTACCGTCCCGGCCGAATCAGCGCCAACCGTCGAATCTGTCGTGCAAAAATCGGCACCTGCACCGGAGCTTGGGACGGAGTCGCGACCTGCGCCATGGGCGCAGGTGCTGGTGCAGGCGCCGATAACGGTGCTCGCGAAACCGACTCAGACCCCAGAACCGACCGTATCGGCAAGCCCGACTCAGGCTCCCGAACCGCCGAGCGCTCCGAGTCCAACCCAGGCCCCAGCGCCGACCAGCGGGCCTATTGTGACGGCAGCCGCCAGCCCCACGCAAGAACCTGACACCGAGATGGTGATCGAAGGTACGCGCAGCGGCAGTGGAGCCGCCGTGGTCTCCCTGAATCCGGCTGCGGCAGAATTGACCACTGTTGACGTGGTCAAGATACTCAAGCCGTCCATCGTTCAAATAGTCTCAGAACTAGCGGCGATGGGATTTAGTAACTCGGCACTGCCCCCGACGGGCGTCGGCACCGGCGTTATTCTCGACCAACAGGGCCACATTCTCACCAACAACCACGTGGTCGAGGACGCACAGCGACTGACTGTGACCCTCGAAAACGGCGAGAGTTTCCCCGCACAGATTGTTGGACGTGACGATATTACAGACCTAGCCGTTATACGTATTCAAGCGGACGGTCTTCAGCCCGCCAAATTGGGTGTATCCGCCGAGGTGGAGGTGGGGCAGGATGTCATCGCCATCGGGCACGCGCTGGGTCTTCCCGGTGGTCCAACCGTTAGCAAAGGCGTCGTAAGCGCTTTGGCACGTTCCATAAACACCGAGCAAAATAACACTATTGTTGACCTGATCCAGACCGATGCTTCCATCAATCCCGGCAATAGCGGAGGCGCGTTAGCGAACACTGCGTCAGAGGTCATCGGTATCAACACGGCCATCATCCAGGGTGGGCAGGGCATCGGCTTCGCGATCAATATTGACGACGCAAAGGTGGTCACGCGACAGCTTATGGATCAGGGCTTCGTGCGACGCGGATTCCTGGGCATCACGCCTGTCAACCTGACTCCGAGTATAGCAAACCAGTTGGGTCTGGACATCAACGAGGGCGTGATTCTTGCCAGGATCATTGAGGATACAGCCGCCGCGGAAGCAGACCTACGGGTCAATGACGTTATCGTCCGGCTGGGCAACGAGAGCATCGGCAACACGGGAGAGCTTTCCAAGTTCCTTATCGCTCACCAGCCCGGTGAAACTGTGGACATCGTTATCATACGAGACGGCCGCGAAGTGGTAGGCGAGCTGACCCTGCGAGACAGGCCTGGCTAATCCCAGGATTCGCAATTCTGAGTTCGCAAACGAAGAATCTGGTTGTCCGCAAATCGATAGTTGTTCCACGGCGACCAGATGCATCGGTGGCGCTCAACATGACAGTGAATAACAGGGGTAAAACGGTTCCCCCAATTTTCTAAACGGTGCGGTGCGTTGGATTGCGCCATGCCATGCCCTCGCTGCGACGCATGAACTCGGNGCAAACCTGCGCTGGAGGTGATGATGCCGTCGCTGAACAACCCTGCTCGACTGCCTGTGCGGTCGGTGACGGCGCCTCCGTCCTCCTCGATCAGGAGCAGGCCTGCCACCTGGTCCCAGGGTTCCAATCCGTGGTTGAAGTATATGTCGTATCGCCCAGCGACGGCGTAGGATATTCTCAGCGTCGCCGACCCCATGATCCGCGTTGAGCCGACGTCGTTCAACATAGCTTGGATGACTTGCAGTCCGTTGGACGCTCCGTCGTCACCGGCGTGGCTAAGATCGAATCCGACCACCGATTTCGATAGGTTGGGCCTGTCCGAAACGCGTATCGGATTGTCGTTCAAGAACGCTCCTTTGCCTCGCTTGGCGTGGAACGTCTCGTTGCACATTGGGTCGTAGTTCACGCCGACAAAAGCGCCTCGCCGTCAAAAGCCAGCCCCACCACCAGCGAGACGAAGGGTATCTCCTAGGCGTAGTTTCGAGTGCCATCCACTGGATCANCGATCCATACGTAGCCTTCATCNGGCCTCGCACCGGCNGACTCTTCTTCTAGCAGTCCCGTGTCTGGGAACTCGCGGGCAAGCTGGGCCATAATGAAAGCTTCCGATTCCTTGTCCACGTTGGTCACGAAGTCGTTNNTACCCTTCATTGAGATTTCCTTGGTCTGGTAGAANCGCTCCAACAGGATTTCGCCCGATTTGTAGGACACCTCAATGGCAACCTGCATCGCTGTCTTGCCGCTGACGCTCAGGGGTATTTCTGCCATTTCGTCTCCTGTGATGTGAGCGTAAACAGTCGTGATTCTGTTCCAGTTAGTTTGTGGCAATGTATCAAACGGNCANCGACGCGGACAANCGGAGAGCGCTTNCCGGTCCANATTGATTGCCAGAAACCCTGTCAATCTGATTGCCTCGCCTCTTGATGTTTCGACCTCGTTCTGTGCTACTATCGAGCCCTGTTTCAGGGAGACGAGGCCGAATCATGACCACCACCGCCAATCAACCCAAAGAGCTATGGGAAGCCGTCCTGGGCGACCTGCAAATGCACGTCACAAGGCCCAGCTTCGAGACGTGGCTCAAAAACACTGTGGGCATCGCATTCCGTGACGGCGAATTCGTGGTCGGCACTCCAAACGCCTTCGTGGCCGAGATGCTGGAACAACGGATGTACTCTCTCATATCTCTGACCGCTGAACGGGTGGTCAAAGGCCCGGTGGAGGTCCGATTCCAGGTGCTGCTGTCCGAGGACGGTGATGCGANTGACGAGCCCGNAGANGCAGACGATCAACGCTTGACTGAAGCGNGGCCAACAGNAGTTCNCCACCCAACGTTCAACCCCAAAGCCAGACTCACCACACTGAACACGAAATACACCTTCGGGCGTTTCGTCGTGGGCAAATCCAATGAGTTGGCTCACGCCGCCGCCGAGGCTGTGTCGAATCGGTCCGGCGAAGTGTATAGCCCCCTAGTGCTGTACGGCTCCGTCGGACTGGGCAAGACTCACCTGATGCACGCCATCGGGCACCGTGCGGTTGCCAACGGCCTGTCCCTCATCTACGCGACCACTGAGGAGTTCACAAACGAGTACATCAAGGCCATTGGAGAAGGTCGAACCGAAGAGTTCAGAGACCGCTACCGTAGCGCCGATGTGCTGTTGCTGGACGACATACAGTTCCTGATAGGCAAGGAGCAGACTCAGGAAGGGTTCTTCCACACTTTCAACGCCCTCCACATGACCAACCGGCAGATCGTGATAACCAGCGACCGTCCGGTAAGCGCGCTGACACTGCTTGAAGACCGTATCCAGTCCAGGCTGGCTGGGGGGTTGGTGGTGGACATTCAGGCACCGGATATCGAGACTCGGCTTGCCATTCTGAGAGCCAAAGCCGAGACTATCAATCAGGACGTGCCTCAGACGGTGCTGGATTTCCTGGCGGAGCGCATTCACAAGAACATTCGCGAGTTGGAGGGCAGCCTGAACCGAGTCGTCGCCTATGCTGACCTGACGGGCAGTCTCTTAGACGTCGAGTTGGTCAAAAGGGCTATCGACGGACTGGCGGACCCGGATGAGCATCGGGCGATTCCCGACTATTTGGTCGTCGACACTGTCGCAGCACACTATGGCGTGGACCAGCAAGCCCTCAAGGGCCGCAAACGCGATAAGAAGACCGCNCAGGCGCGCCAGATGGCGATGTACCTCATGAGAGAGGATAGCAACATGGGTTTGACGGCCATTGGCAGGGTGCTGGGNGGCAAGGACCACACCACCGTGGCCCACGGCTGCGATCGGATCGCTACCCAGCTTCCCGTGGACGCTCAACTACGCCGCGACCTGTTCAAGATTCGGGAAGCTCTGGCGGCGGCTTAGCGCGTCACAATGCCGTATTGANCGTCCCCTTCGCCATACGAATGGGAGCGAAGTATCTGGTCGTGACCCAGACGCCCTTTGTATAGCAGGCTCCGAGATGCTTCGCTGCGGCTTAGCATGGCAATTTGAGTTTTCATGATTGGCGATTTCGTCGGCATCCAGTGTGGAAAGAACCCCTGAAGATTGTCCGTAACCTAGGCGGGAGCAAGAATCGTGTCAAGAAAGCGGTTACGCGTCGACAATCTCCAGCGATATGGTCTCAGCGTCNAGAGAAACGAGGTTCACGAAGTCGCGAATGTCCTCAAGGTGGCTGGTTATCTGCTGAGCAGAGATCCCCTCCAGCCCGTAAACGACGAACAACACATCCCTGGTGTCCGAAGTGATGGTCGTCCGGTNGTCAGGCCCGTATATGATGGAGGACATTACGCCCTGAGCGTCGGCGATGAACATATCGCCTGGACTGAGAGTCTGCTCTTTGCCAGACATCATTGTGTACTTCTCGTCTCCGGTTGAGACGTCCAGCGTTACGGGATTTTGAAGCGTCGCCACGTCGTGTCCTGCGGTCAGCAGGTGATTCTTTAACTCGGCGGCGAACATCGCGCTCACCAGCGTTGAAATTCGGGGCAGGCTGCGGCCTTTGAGGGCGATGGACTCGATCTGCAACTGGACGTGATAGGTTTTTTTGAATTTTTTGTAATGGGCTGTGTATGCCTGGATGGCGGGCAGTGCTCGGATTGCCGACCTCCCTCCTTCAGAGTAGTTCTTGCGAATCTCCGATTCGACCGCACTCATCCTGGAGTCCAGTTCGGGGTGGTTGGCGGGATTGGACGCGTTCTTCATTATCAGGGCGCCGACCGACGCTCCGAGGAACGCCTCTCTCCATCTATCGGTTGCTTCAAACATAATTGTCCTTCCTTGCGACTTTCGACACTTGCGTGAAAGTATCTCACATTTGATAAGCTGACGAAGTGTGAGCCTCCGATCTTGTGAAAAACACAATATGACCATCGAAATCGTCGAGTTTGACGATGACCGCCTANAAGCCGCTGCGTCTCTGGTGGAGGCCCGATACCGCACCGAATTGGAGCGAGAGCCGTTGTTGTCGCGTCGGTATCAGCACGCTGTTGAAACGCTTTCGTTTCTTCACGACCTCAGAAGCAAGGTTTCTGGAGTTGTCGCTCAAGACGATGGAAGGCGGATCGGGTTTAACCTCGGCATGGTCTTGATGTTCAAAGGAGTGTATACGGCATATGTTCCGGACTTCGGACATGAGATCGACACATTGAACAGCCGAAACGTGTATCGAGATATGTATGCCCAACTGGCCACTCGCTGGGGTGGAAGCGGATGCTTCACTCATAACATATCCATCATGGCCCACCATCGCCAGNCCATCGACGCATTTCACTCTCTGGGTTTCGGCATGATTAACATTGATGCGCTGCGGTCCTTCATTCCTGGCCCGGGTTTGATCCACAAGATTGAGGTGCGCCGGGCGGGTCGTCGAGACTTAGNGGTCGTGATGTCATTGGAGACGAAGCTAAAACGCCACCTGGCGTCGTCTCACATCTTCATCTCGTGACTACCGAACCCTGAGATGCAAAGGTCTGTTGAGGAGCAACTGCTCGATTCAGACCAATCCATCTGGAATGCCAGCCACGAAGGCGCACCGGTGGGATTTATCGTCACAGAATCTACTGGCCGCGGACCCGTGCTGGCTCGATCAGATGGTGGCATTTAGAGCCTAGTGGGCGCTTTTGTGGAGCCGGACGCCCAGAGCCTTGGGGGTCGGTTCGGCTTTGCTTAACACACCCCTGGAATGGGGCCGTTCGGCGGAATACAATGTGTGCGTTGTCGAATTCCTGTCGGCGAATATCGCAGCAACACGATTCTGGCAGGGTTCCGCGTTGTGATATATCCCTGTNCCGNCGCTTGGACGACCGAATTGTCTAGGCCAAAAATTAGCGGCGACCGGTCTATGGCGTGAAGNNATACATCTTCTCGCCNAAGGAGAGGATGTATATCTCTCCTGAAGGGGTCTGCGCGAAGGACGATATTCTGAGGGATGTGTCTGCGATCATCATCTGCTCGGTGACGCGGGAGCCGTCGTGCCTCAGTGCCCATATTTTCACTGAGTAAAAGTCCCCGTACACGTAGNCGCCAAATAGCGGGGCAGGCGAGAGCCTCGATAGACGTATCCACCTGTGACCAAGCATCCGCCGCCCCGATCATACTCGGCGACCGGAAGCGCAAGACCCGACTGATCGCATGTTTCGTCTGNGCGAGCGTAGCAGTGGAGGCGCTCCGCCACGTTCCAGCCATAATTGCCGCCACGATTGACCAGATCAATCTCCTCGAAACTATTTTTCCCTACGTCTCCAACCCACAGGTCTCCAGTTAGGGGATCGAAGCTGAACCGCCACGGGTTCCGCAGCCCGTATGCCCATATTTCGGCCCTGGCGTTCGGGTTGACCACAAAGGGGTTGTCGTCGGGTATAGCATATCTCCCCAAGGAGCCTAGCCCGCTGGCGTCGATGCGGAGAATCGAGCCAAGCAGGCTCGAGCGGTTCTGACCGTTGCCGTGGGGTCCCCGCGACTGCCGCCGTCCCCGAATGGGATGTACAGGAACCCGTCTGGGCCGAAACGAATCTGACCGCCCTTGTGATTGAAAAAGGGCTGGGCTACTTCCATGATGACAAGTTCGCTGTCTGGGTCCGCGCGGTTAGGAGCGTCAGTGCTCACAGAGAAACGCGATATGACTGATCGCTTGGGGCTGGCGGCTGAGTAGTAGCTGTAGAAAAATCCGTTGGCCGAAAAATCGCGGTCCAGGGCCAGTCCCAGCAATCCCTCCTCGTTGCCACGGTCGCCCACCCGGCTTCGGATGTCCATGAACTCGTGAACTTGGGCGTCTTACCCAGTAGAATCCAGAACTTTGATCTGACCGGGTTGCAGCGTCTGGAACGCTCTGTCAGAGCCATCGTTAGTGAAGATCATGTCCACCATCCTGTCGAATGAGACATTGGGGAACACCCTGCCACGTTCATCGGTTGGAGGGGCGTAGGCTCGGGTTGAGGGACGAGGGTTGGAATTACCTGCGGCGGCGGCACAGAGGTTGTTGGAGGCAAAGGGAGATTGACGAGCACAGGTGTGGGAATTAACATCGTCTGAGGTGTTGACCGGCTGGCGTAGGTTGAACGCCGCCGGATGGCTGAGTCAGCGTCTCGGAGTCGTTGCAAGTCATGGCGGCCAGCGCTGCGAAAAATCCCAAAAGTAAGCTTCTTATGCCTGTGATTATACCGGCAGCGCCGCCACAGAGTTATGCTCTCACCAGAAATTTGAGGTGTATTAATAAACGC
>PAIW01000093.1 GCA_002710885.1 Chloroflexota bacterium
GACGGGGGTCCTGAGATGTCCCCGCGATTTAAGATGTCATACGCGCCCTATGCGTTGCTATCCTTGCAGGCGTCCAGCGCACGAACTGCTGAAGCACTGGACTATTCTGGGTGCATACTCCAAGGTATTCGGGGGTTCGATCCGACTGGGCCGGCGGGGCCGAAAGGCGACCCAGGCGAAACAGCGATACAAGGACCGATTGGCACGTGTGATTCCAAAGGCGGTACGGGAGCAGACGGTTCCAAAGGTGACACAGGCCCCCAGGGAATTTATGGGCCGCAGGGGTCGAAGGGAGACACCGGCGACAAAGGCGATGTCGGCCCGCAAGGGCTAACGGTCGACCCTGGACCTAAAGGCGACAAGGGAGCTACGGGCCTTGCCCGCCCGCCTGGCCCGAATGGGACGCTGGCGCAATCGCCAACACCGGATCGCAAGGCGCGAAAGGCGAAACGGGAAGCAAAGGGGGCACAGGGGGTCTCAGGGGCAGCAAGTGCTGACAGGAAATATTGGGATAAGTGAGTACGAAATCGTCACCAACACAATCGTGACAGACAGCTTCCGTTTCAAAGAAACGACCGCAAACTGTCCAGGCGTGAAGCAGGTGATTGGTGGAGGAACATTCATAAACATGTCGTCCCCGCGAGTCGCGACACTTGACTCTCGACCAACATTGACTTCCCCGGCTGGGTGGACAGCTTCCGCCGGAGAGACCGGGGGAGAAGTGGGCGACTGGTCTCTAACCGTGGATGCAATATGCGCTAACGTCGGTTTCTGATCCAAGCGAAAAGTGTCTAACAAAAGGGCAATGGCCGTCACCAGTCAGAAACAATCTTCACTCAAGAAAGAGACTGTTGACCATCTCGGTTTGTCCAAAGCCATAGAGTCGAGATGCAACTAGGGGAAAATCGTTGCGACGATGTTGCATTCGACGGCGTCTAAATTCCTTGGCCGAATCGAGTTCGAGATGTTGAAATGGCACGTGCTCTGAATCCAAGGCAAGCAGAGCGACCAATCATGTTGCTCTAATATCTTCATTAACTATGACAATCGTCCTCGTTGGAATCGCGCTGGCCCAGACCGCCGACCCGCCCTGGGCCGCGTTGACNTCTGGCGGANGCAAANCGNCGTCCCAGAATTTNGAGGCCANCGGCGTCATTNGACAGCCAATCGTCGGCCATTCNNCGTNTGAAAACTTCCAGATTGATGCTGGACCNNNTAGGCGGATTCGCTGTCAACGTCTTGNGNGTGTANGNCGNGNACGACAGCNGCACAATCGAAAAACCGGAGGCTGTNCAGTCTGTCANANACTACTTAATCGNGTTGACCNACNTCACNAAATCCGACGCNNNGNAAGTTGTNACNGCATACCTNGTGNCCACCAGTTTTGATTGNTGNTNCTNCNGGCTNACGACTNTCNAATTTNGACGCCAATNTCATGCCTCGTCGTTGACACCTCNGACCNCCCCAATTATCATGANACTGCATNAACGACATNGGGCGGAATACNCGCAGGCATCTCCAAACGACGNGCTGAAATTCACCTGATCCGCTTCCTNNAGCCGTCCTCCAATGACCCTCTATCCNCTAAGGAATCCTCATGATTAANTACCGATATTCNCGGTGGGACGGAACCCAAAANCCATTCAATTTCGACGAAGATGACATCATGGAAGCGCTGTCTGACGACATCATGGCTCACGGCGACGTGAACCGAGCGCTGAGGAACCTGTTTCGCCAGGGAATGCCCGACGACCAGGGCCAGCGGGTAGACGGGCTGCGCCAGCTTCGCGAGAGACTTCAGCAACAAAAACAACAGCAATTGGAACGCTACAACCTGGAATCTCTGATGGACGACATCCAGGAGCGTCTTCAAGACGTAATTGACACCGAACGCAAGGGCATCGAGGATCGGCTGCGCGACGCCCGCGAACAATTGGAACATGCAGGCGGTGACTCAGAATTTCTGCAAGGGCCAATGAAAATCCTGGAGGACCGCGCTCAACAGGCCACCGAAAAATTGGACAACCTGCCTGAAAGTTCAGCGGGCCAGATCAAAGAACTGAGCAACCATGATTTCATGGACCCGGAGGCTCAACAAAAATTCCAGGAGCTTCTGGCCTCCCTCAAACAGCAGATGATGCAGAATTTCTTCCAGGGCATGAAGGACGCAATCCAGAGCATGTCCCCGGAAGAAATGCAGCGCATGCAAGAGATGATCCAGGCCCTGAACCAGATGCTCAACGACCGAGCGATGGGAGACGATCCCGACTTCGAAGGGTTCATGGAGCAGTACGGCCAATTTTTCGACCCCAATCGACCATCCAGTTTGGACGAGCTTATAGAAATGCTCCAACAGCAGATGGCATCCATGCAGTCTCTTATGGACTCCATGTCGTCAGACATGCGAAGCGAACTGGAGCAGATGATGCAGTCGTCGATGGACTCTTCGATGATGCAGGACCTGTCCGAGCTGGCGTCGATGATGTACGACATGTTCCCCTTCGACGACATGGCAAACGAGTACCCGTTCATGGGCGACGAATCGCTAACCCTCGATCAGGCTATGGAGCTAATGGGACAGCTTCAAAGCATGGATCAACTAGATCAGCAAATTCAGTCCGTGATGCGAAACGGAGACATTGAGGACATCGACTTGGATCAGGTGGAGGAACACCTCGGAGAAGACGCCCGGCGACAAATGGAGCAGATGCAGGAGTTGATTCAACAGCTTGAGGAAGCCGGATACCTGAAGCGCAAGGGCGACAACCTGGAGCTTACCGCCCGCGGCATGAGGAAGCTCGCGCAACAGGCCTTGAGAGAGTTATTCTCCGAGTTGAAGAAAGACCGTGTCGGAAGCCACGAAGTTTTCTATCGCGGCGACGGAGGGGAACAGACCGGCGAGACCAAACCATACGAATTTGGCGACCCATTCGATGTCAATCTGCATCGGACGCTATTCAACTCGGTGCTGAGAAATGGCCCAAAGGTGCCAATCGAACTTAACGCAGAAGATTTTGAAATCAATCGCACCGAACACCTCAGCCAGACAGCAACAGTGCTGCTGTTGGACCAAAGCCGGTCGATGGGAATGTTCGGAAGCTGGGGTTCTGCCAAGAAAGTCGCAATGGCGATGTACTGGCTCATCCACAGTCAGTTCCCTCGCGACTATTTCTATCTGGTGGGATTCTCTGACTACGGAATGGAGATCGACGAACAGGACCTGCCAGAGTTGACGTGGAACGCCTGGGTTTCAGGAACCAACATGCAGCACGCCCTGGTCTTGGCCCGCAAGCTGTTGTCTCGGCAAAAAGTCGCCACCAAACAGATAATTATGATTACTGACGGCGAGCCAACCGCCCACCTGGAGGGGGGTCACGTATATTTCGCCTATCCGCCCAGCTATCGCACCCTTGAAGAGACGCTCAAAGAGGTCAAGCGTTGCACTCAAGAGGGCATCACCATCAACACATTCATGCTGGAGTCAAACTACTACCTCATGGACTTCGTTGACAAAATGACCCGTCTCAACAAGGGCCGCGCCTTCTACACCAACCCCAACGAACTGGGGAAGTACGTCATGGTGGACTACCTACGCAATCGACGAAAACGAATCGCATAATTTATCAAAATGACGAATCTCGACAACGCAAACAACTGGTGGGGCGGCGAAGGCCGAAGCCAAAACCGACTGTCACTGCTTGATCTTATCGGCAACGAGACATTATCAATCGAATTAGCCGCACTGCTGTGGCTGTTTGTTGAAAACAAAACATCCATCCTAACTGCGGCCGGGCCTCAGTTGGCGGGCAAAACAACGTTGTTGACTGCCCTACTGGACATGGTTCCGCGACGTTACAATTCCGTCCTCACACAAGGCCGATCAGAAGACTTTTCGTTCCTTGACATGACAGACGCCGCCAACACATACGTACTCGTTCCGGAATTGAGCGACCACACGCCGGCTTACCTGTGGGGCGAATCTGTCAGCACACTGTTCGATGCTCTGGATGCCGGTTACTCGATGGTCGCAACCATNCANGCCGANTCGCCGGAACAAGTGACACAGATGCTCAGACAGCCNCCAGTGGCAATACCCNGTGAACAACTTCATCACGTTGGGGTGGTCATNAACATCCGCCTGATGTACGGAGAGCGGGACATGATCCGCAGGGTCACCGCGGTCACATTAATCGAGCCGGGGCCGAAGTTCGTTCGATTGGCAATATCGAACGGCNCGGATGAAAGCTCCACATTCCTGGAGTCCAAGCAGTCGAGANAAGCTGTGTCCAAACGCATCAAGGCCGANGACTTAGCAACTTTGCTGGCACAGCGTCAGGCAATCTTAGAAGAGTGGCTCGCNAGTCCCGGTAATGATGCAGCATCTTTCGCTGGGCGAGTAGCCAAATTCTACGAATCCAACCCCTCGAACACGTCCGAATAGGCGGCGTCTACGGGAGGTTTTGGAGCAGCCTGGACCAGATACTCCTGCGCTATCAACATTTTGGCAGACTCCACCGGGATCCTGTTGAACAGGTTATCAGGGCCGAACTGGGTCTTGTGTTTGTTCAGAGCCTCCCACTTCACATCGACAGCCTCTGACACGTCCAAAACGCCGTGAATCTCGTCGTCAGGCCAGCCAAAATCGCCTTCCTCAAATCGGTCGAGATCGGACGTGTCCATGCCATTCTCCACCAGCATGGAGCGCATCCTGGCAAACGTTGACTTTGGGAACACCGCATAGTACAGACGCTTGGGATCCCAAGGATCGCCCTGATCGACGAACCTGGATGAGTCCCCGGCTGCGTGGTATGCGACCACAGTATGCTTGTGGATCGCGATGTGGTCGGGATGTCCATAACCGCCATTTTCGTCGAAAGTTACGACCACATCGGGCTTCAGACGCCGAATTATCCCTACTAGTTGACCGATCACTTCGTTCGCATCAGCTTGAGCCAGCGCTTTAAGATGCTCATTGTCCTCGGTCCCGGCCATGCCAGAATCCCTATAGTCCAGGATAACTAGCTCTGAGACACCGAGGACGTCGGCTGCCTCCCGAAGCTCCTGCTCTCTGACCTGGCCCAGATTTTCCGGATTGGCGAGCGCAGGGTCAGAAATCTCGCCAA
Source organism: Chloroflexota bacterium (assembly GCA_002710885.1). The sequence goes on from PAIW01000093.1 coordinate 5,124, forward strand.
CCTCGCCGCGAGTTGCTGTCACAAGCGCAGTTTTATGACCTCTGGAAGCAGTTAGTGCCAACAACCCCCCAGTTCCGAATGCCTCATCGTCGGGATGGGCGAATATGGCTAGAAATGATTTGTTGGAGTTTGATTCATTCATTAATATTGTCCTAGTTCGAGTTGGCGTATGTCAGCGTTCAGCCGACTGCCAATTTGCCATTTGGAAGCGGTTTGAACGCGAACTCAACGGATTCGACTTCTCGCAAAATCGTTGCACTCATTATCACTATTCCATATAGCATTGCGCCATAGCGAACGGCCCTTTGGAACGCACATGATTGCATATTCAACTATTGTTGATGCAATTTCGCTATGCTATTATCAAAGCATGAACTCCATGACTAAAGAGGACAAGCTGGCCGCCTGGCGGGCTTTCCTTCAGGCCCACACGAAACTGATGCGCGTACTGGAACGAGAGATGAGGGATGATCAGGAGCTTCCGCTTACCTGGTATGACATTCTCGCCCACCTGGACGACGCGCCTGAGGGTAGGCTGCGGATGCAGGAACTAGCAGAATCGGTTTTGCTGAGTCGCAGTGGTCTGACCCGCTTGGTCGACCGCATGGCGAAGTCGGGCTTGGTGTCCAGAGCGCCNTGCCCTCACGACCGACGCGGAACGTACGCGGTCATGACNCCACGGGGCAGGGATACGCTCCAATTNGCGAAACCAGGGCATCTTCGGGGCGTGGNNAATCACTTCTTGGACCGGCTTGACGATCTCGAACTCCAGGCGTTGGACCGCTCNCTCTCGAAGGTGCTGGAATCCGAAACGCTGGAATAGGAATTCTGGCTTTTTACGCGCACAACTCCAACAGNGTCTCGTATATGATCCGAGTNCCCAATTCCAGATTCGCTATCGAAATTCGTTCGTCCACACCGTGCATTGTGTCCAGGTCTGCCTGAGNGAGAACCGCCGGCAACAGNCCGTATGCCTGAGCGCCTTTNTGTCGGAAAAACCTGGAATCCGTTCCCNCCGGAGTTTGNATCGGCGTGACGATTGACTGAGGGACTCTTCGATAGATCACACGAGNCAANGCTTCATAAAACTCCGAGTCCANTGCTGATGACCCGATCTTCGGTGGCNGNTCGGNGCTTTCAATCAATATNGAATCATCTCCAAGAACNNACTTCAACTTCCTCANGAACTCAGACTTTTCGGTCGTCGGTAGCAATCTGACATCCAACNTCGCGCTCGCAGAGTCCGGGGCNACGTTCATTCCAGNNCCCGATTGCACGCTGGTCACNGTCACGGTGTCCCTCAGCATGGCNTNNANCNCTGGGATCGAAGCCAGTTTTTTGNCCATGAATGACCTGANCGGAGGCATGGAAGCGTTACGAACCAGCCAAGACGATGGGAAGCTTTGAGTCTCAGAAACGTTGCGAAGAAACNANTTTGTGACNTCGNCAAACTGCACCGGCCATTGACTGGNTTTNAGTCGATTGAGGGCCGACACCATCNGANTCAAGGGGGAGTTCGCAGAAAATGAGCCATGTCCGCCTGCTCCNTTCGCNNTGAGTTNCACGATCATGCCCCTCTTTTCAGCGACGGACACNGCGAACACTGGCCGGTCTCCCATGATACCCAGAGTTCCCGTTCCTCCNTCGTCCCACACGAACTCGCACTGAATGTCAGGCCAATGATTTTTAACCATCCATTGAGCGCCGCACTTCCCGCCCAANTCCTCGTCGCTGACNGCCAGCATCAACACGTCACGCTTGAGAGTGACACCGCTGTCTTTCAACAGGCNGAATGCCATCAACTGCATGNCTCCCAGACCTTTGTCATCGATCGCCCCTCTACCCNTGACATGCNCGTNGGCGAGCGTNCCTGAGAACGGTTCCNCGGCCCATCTCTCAGTATTCNCGGGNACCACGTCCATGTGATGCANNAGCATGATCGGCCCTTCGGAACCGTCACCTTCCAGTTTCGCCAACAAATTTGCGCGCCCAGGGGCCGGCGTGTATATCGNCGACNGNACGNAGCGNGACGAAAGGAAACCCTCNAGGAAGTCAGCGGATTTTCGCTCATTTCCTGGAGGGTTTGTAGTGTCGATCTGGATGTAGNGACTCAGCAGTCTGGNCGTATCNCGTCCNACATCAGTCCAAATTATTTCGCTCATAGGATTGNTTCTCNGTGGGTGACGGNTCAGGAACCNAANTTCGCGCCTTNNGTCAGTCCCACAGACTCAACCCACTCTGGNGCCATGACCTTTCGCTGNCCCTCNTGCTGGACGCGGCCAATCCAGATGGAACCNCCATCTGCCGCGATGCGGAATCCNTCGTCGGTGATCTCCACAACCTCGCCAGCAGGTCGACCCGTGTCTCCNTCCATTTTGCCNGCCTTGAAGAAACCAATTNCGGCNCCGTTGAAAGTGGAGTTGGCTCCNGGACTGGGNTCGCCGCCTCGAATCANATTGTAGACNTCGCTGGCTGACTTGCTCCAGTCGATCNCAACATTCTCGGCACGGCACCATCCCTCGTAAGTNGCCTCCGACTCATCTTGCGCGACGCTGGGAGCCGTNCCGNCAGTCACCATTTGGACCGCCTCAATCATTGCGTCNACGCCCAGATCGAACAGCTTTCCGAAGTACACCGTTCCTAGCGTGTCATCTGGAGTAATCTCGACCTCTTTTTGCAAAAGAACAGGACCGGTGTCCAANCCAGCATCGGGCCAGAATATCGTGAGACCGGTCTTGGTCTCGCCTTCGACTATAGGCCAGTTTATTGAACTTGGCCCACGGTGCTTNGGAAGCAGTGACGGNTGATACTGGATCGTCCCTTTGGTNGGCGCCTCCAGGATTGCGTCAGGCACTATATCGGTAACGAANGCCATGACACACAGGTCTGTGTTCAATTCCAAAAAGGCGTCGATCGCCACTTTCCGTCGCATCCGGCGGAACTGTAATACTGGAATGTTGTGTTTTTCAGCGGCCTGTTTGATCGGGTCGGCTGGCCGACCCTCTGCGTCGGGCGAACAGAACACGCCAACGACGTTCTCGCCCTTNTCCACCAGNGCATCCACTACCTTCTCTCCAAACGCCGCCTGCCCTATCACCACGATTCGTAGGTNTCCTGCCATGTTANCTGTTCCTCCCGCGTNTGCNGACGGTTTTAANCCGTATTCANGCCTGAGCCGCGGTGACATGAACTCAAAAGCTCCTGCCACTGGGTTGCCGCCTTTCNTGCCAAGGTCGTCAGGCCGTTTTTCTTACAAATTGAGCNTTAACAANTCTCGATNCGGTACCGAATATATCATCTTGGTCAGACGAAGAGCAACGGCATNCTGACACTCATGCAAAATACATGCTTTCGTGATTGACTGGGCCTCCAACGGGNCGGTACAATTTTCNGTAACAAAGGTCACGNTANCCTTNTCACGCACGCTGAGGAGGACCAAAACAAATGGACNCAAGCTTCATNAAGAAGATCGAGAAGGCCAAAGATTACGCGGTTCAGCCCGACCGGATCAANATCAAGACCTATCNGGCGGAATTCCGAGGCGACAACGGCAACCATACGATCACTTATGAAGGCGAGCAGTGGCACTGCGATTGNGANTATTANGTCGGTCGAGAAAATTGCACTCANGTAATGGCAATGCANATNATGCTGGAAGGCATGGTATCNACAGNGGCNGTGGCTTCCTAGNTTCTCAGCAGGNTTAGAATCCAGAATCTNTCTGGAATTGAAGCCAAATCGTTNATNAAANANCAAAAAGGACGCTCCNTNGANTTCGGNTGGGCGTCCTTTTTNCGTTCTGATGGGATTCGGTTCGACTACTCCTCGAAACGACGGAAAATCGCGCATGCGTTCTGGCCGCCAAAACCGAANTTGTTGGACAACACGGCGTCAACNTTANCTTNACGGGCCTCGTTGGGCACGTAATCAAGGTCGCAGTCCGGGTCAGGAGTTTCTAAGTTTATCGTCGGGTGGATCATCCCAGACTCAATCGTCTTGATGCTGGCGATAGCCTCCAGTGCCCCGGCGCCGCCGAGCACGTGACCGATCATTGATTTGGACGAGCTTATTGGAACCTTGTAGGCATACTCTCCAAAAGCTTTCTTGATCGCCAATGTCTCAACGCGGTCATTTATCGGAGTCGATGTGCCGTGGGCGTTGATGTAACTGATGTCCTGGGGTTGCAGGTCCGCATCCTCCAGCGCCCATCGAATTGCGCGAGCCGCGCCGGAGCCATCCTCCTCCGGCTGAACAGCGTGGAAGGCGTCTGATGACACGCCGTAGCCCACGACTTCAGCGAGTATGTTCGCTCCTCTGTTTACCGCATGCTCCAGGCTTTCCATCACGAGAATTCCAGCGCCCTCCGCAGGAACAAAACCGTCTCGGTGCGAGTCGAACGGCCGGCTAGCGTTTGCAGGGTCTTCGGTGTAGCGGCTAAGAGCCTTTATGACATTGAATCCACCAAGACCAAGTTCGCAAATCCCTGCCTCGCAACCTCCGCTAACCACGACGTCTGAAACCCCTCGTTGAATGACAACCGCAGCCTCGCCAATAGCCTGGGTCCCAGCCGCGCATGCGGTCACAACCGTGTTGGTGTAGCCTTTAACGCCGTAAATTCGGCTCACGTTGGCTGCCGCCATATTGGGTAGGACCATCGGGATGAAGAACGGGCTGATTTTCATGCCGCCTTGCTTCACCATGACGCGCGCCTGGTCATCGGTGGTCGGAAACCCGCCGTTGCCATTGCCCATCACAACNCCGACGCGCTCAACGTCCTCTTTGGACATATCGAGACCGGAATCTTCTATCGCGACCCCGGCGGCGGCCACAGCCAATTGCGAGAAACGGGCCATGCGTCGAGCATCTCGCTTGTCGATATACTGACCTGGGTCAAATCCGCTGACTTCGCCTGAAATCTTGCACGGGAATCCCGCTGGATCTGCGAGGGTCATCTCGCTAATGCCAGACCTGCCGTTCACAAGACCATCCCAGTAGTCCCCAACTGACTCGCCGAGGGGGGACATGACTCCCATGCCAGTAATTACAACTCTGGGTATGTCGTTTTTCATTGCTAGATGCTCCAGATTTAAGTATTTCTATTTGGTATCATATCCGAGCCTACCATCATATGGGAGTCAGAGTGGAATCTGTCTAGGGTCGCAAATTCGGATAAATTTCAGGCTCTATATCTCTCAATTCCTCTAGAACCTCAGAGGCGACAGATAGCGAACCAGTGCAGAGTATCAGGTCGCCAGGCTCAGACATTTCGATGGCCTGATCGAATCCGNCACTGACGGTGTCGGACGTTNNAGCGACTTCGATGCCAAGCTTTCNGGCTGTTTCGGCGGCGTTGGTTGGGTCNGCCGATCTTGGATGACGNGATCTCACGATAATCGCTNCCGGTTCCAANGGCGCCAGAGCCGACAACATGCCTTCCGCAGAGTGTCCACCCAGCGCGGCGAACAACAGAATGACCCGGCCTTCCAGATCGACGTATTCCCCCAGGGTCTTGACAAGCCGAGTCACCGAGTATGGATTGTGGGCCCCGTCGACGACGACTCTGCGCCCTTTATGTTCAAACGCTTCCAATCGACCGGNCCAACGGACGTCTTTNAATCCTTTGANGATGCTGGATNCGGACACCGAGNACCCCGCATCGTTCAGCGTGTTAGCCGTCGCNACAGCNGNCGCGGCATTCTCCAACTGNTAATCTCCGAGCAANGGAGTCCACAAACCATAGGAACGGCCCAATCCAGCCAACGTGAAGCTCTGACCCGACAAGGCTGANTCTTCTTTCTGCCAATTGAAAGAATTTTGAACTTCGACGATCGGAGCNTCCNCGTCCCTCGCGACCTGACGAAACACGTCNAAAGCGTCGGGTTCCGNTTGNGGCGCNACGATGACGGGTTTGCCTTTCTTNATTATCCCAGCCTTNTCGNGGGCGATCTGNTCGATAGTGTCGCCCAATNTGGCTACGTGNTCGAGGCTTATGGAGGTAATCACCGAAACCGCGGGATCAACGATGTTTGTGGAGTCGAGCCTGCCGCCCAATCCGACTTCGATGACTTGAAAATCGGCTTTGATGTTGTGATAGTGTTGAAACGCCATTGCGGTCATCAACTCGAAGAACGTAACACCGTTGTNCCCGCCCTCCGCGCCGACCCACTCGACGGCGGGCCATAACTGCTCTATCAAATCNGACGAATNCGTNTTTGCTNATCGGGTCAAGACCGACTCTCACNCGCTCCACAACGCTGTGCAGGTGCGGCGAGGTGAACAGCCCGACCCGATACCCTTCTGCCGACAGCATCGACGTAATCATGGCNGACGTNCTGCCTTTGCCTTTGGTGCCTGCAACGTGCACGGTCGGGATTCCCTTGTGGATGCCTCCCAACCGGTCGGCCAANAACGTCATCCGCTCCAGNTGGAACGACGAGTGGCCNGGACTGGTTGTCNACCGCTCAAAATCGGTAAGNCCCATNGCCAGAGCCACCGCTGANTCGAAGCTCAGTGGCATGNCTCTNGCTCCGAAATAAGGGGATAATGTCGTGACATAACGATTGCGCNCATTNNTCCAGGGGATTGTCGGTAAAGNGGATATTGACCCATTAACTTTACATCAAATTTAGGGGNCCAGTGACTTCANNNGANTAGACCGTAATCACGCCGACNCTGTTGGACACCTTGATTTCGGTCCCAAATGGCTNGGAGAGACGCCTCATCCGATCCAATGATTTTCGCGCAAGGCGGCTGNCGGCCATNACTGGCCTACCTCTCTGAGATCTGGGGCGTCCGTGTCCCAAATCTATGGGATGAAGCGTTACTCGCGATANNCTTTTCTTCTTGAACTCGCACNGAACTACGACACTCTCCCAATANGCAGACTCCGANGGGAAACCTCGTGTGTCTTTCTCGCTGCGAGCGTCGTAGAAATCGGCAGGCGTGGAGCCGTGGTCNAGGTTCACCGAATCGTAGTTAAACGCTGGCTGCCAGCGCACAGTGTCGTTCTGAAATATGAAATTNCCCAGGCTGTAAAANATGGGNTTGCCATGNTAAANCTCGACGCCACGGGTGACGTGCGGGCCGTGGCCCAGGAACGCGTCNGCCCCTTCNTCGATGCAGGCTCGGGCAAATGTGGTGAGGAACTCAGGTGGTTCGTCGCGATTGGCTCCGCTCTCGTGGCAGTGGAAGGCAACGAAAACCCAATCAGCCATCCGGCGGGCGTCACGTATCCACTTCAGATTTTCTTCCATGTCTCGTGTGTTCGGTTTGCTGGAAATCTTAAATTCTTCACCGAGCACGAATCTGTTTCCCTGGAATCCCAACTGCGTGTCGGTGTCTTCGATGACTGCTCCCTGAGGCCGGAACCTCCTCAACGCGGCATTGTTCGCTTCAAACCCAAGCTCGCGGTTAACGCGTTTGAGTTCGTCGAAGGCGTCCCTGTCAACGGTGTGGGTCAGGCTGAAACGCAAGGCGTTNAGTCCGGGGCGTCCCTTGANGTCAGGGCGTTGGTCGAGCGCCCGTCCCGACTCGCTGAACGTGGATGAAGCAGAAATCAGGGCCACGCGACCTTTGGNTGTGTCCAAGTAACCNGGCGCTCTGGCCTCGCTGGTGTTCCGTCCTGTTCCGGCATATGCAATGCCCGACTTGTGGACGTTNTCCAGATTGGTCAGGACTCCNCCCTCGCCGTAGTCATAGGCGTGGTTNTTNGCAGTGGACACGAGGTTGATNCCTGCCCACTTCAATTCCTCCANGTTTCGAGGNTCGGACCCTGTGAATGTACCACCGGCGCTTCCAGGAGAGTGCTCGAAGTCGTGCATGAGCATCTCNAGGTTTGTGTANCCGACGTCCGCTTTCCGGAACATGTCCACGAGCGAGACAAAACTCGGNTCNCGGAATACGGAGAGCTTGCGGGTTATCATGCAGTCNCCGCTTGCGACCAGCGTCAGGTCTCCGGATTCAGCTTCGTAGATCAATCGGCCCCTCTAATCGTTGCCTAGANTGAGTGAGACACTTCCGAGTCTCGATCTTGCAATTTNTGTGTGTATTCCGCNGCCAGCATNCCCATCACCACCGANTCGAACCTGGACCCTTCATGAGGCCTGCTCTTGCGAAGCGTGCCTTCATGAGCAAATCCAAGATGCTCNAAGAGCGTCTTCGCTGCNGCGTTGTATTCAGGAATGTCAACCCAAACTCGGAACAGCCCGAACTCGCCAAAACCCAAATCCAGCGCAGCCTGCGCCGCCGCTGTGCCGAATCCGTGATGCCACATATCCTTGCGCCCAATCAGAATTGAGAGTTGNCCGTCTCCCAANGATTCCTCAATGGCGATATGGACCTCGCCAATATGCTCGCCTTCGGCATAGATCGAGAGCGTTTGATGCTNAGGGTCGTCNAACACGCGNTGGAACTCCTCGTCCGACGCTTCCTCCATCTCAGCGGGGTGGTATCCCAAGTGAGCCGGCTCGCCNTAAGAGTANCTGCCGAACCAGGTCTCGGAGACTTCTTCGTCTTCNAACCATACCTTGATGCGNGACACATCTTNTCTNGTAACGTGGNNGAGGATTACTTTCTGTNGCATGTCAGNCCNCNGGTNNCTAAATGTTGATTCGGAAATTTTGAGGAGNGNNTTCCAANNTTATCTGTTTTACCAGATTCGCCAGGATTTATCCACTGTGCTAGCCTGTGCGACANGCTTGCCGAGGCNATNGGCTGCCAGTATGATTGAANAGCAGTNTGTTCATGCTNNTGTCTCNCGTGGATCACNNCAAANTCNTGCCCACTCTTCACTAATCACATTNTCTCGGNGCTGGGCACGNTTTTGACGAGNTTGTTNGGCNGTTGCCTGAGAANNGNANATCGCATGNCTGCTGCAAATGGAACGCTGCGCAACGTCGAGANGGAGAACGCGCAAATGGATTTCGGNCTTGAAGGCAAAGTGGCCGTGGTCGGCGGAGCCAGCAAGGGTCTTGGNCGCGCCTGCGCGTTGGGNNTGGCTCGCGAGGGCGCCCGTGTGGTCGTGTGTAGTCGAAGCGTCGAGAACCTGACTCTGGCCGCCCGAGAAATCGCANACGAGACCGGCGCGGAGGTTGTGCCTGTCNCTTCTGACCTCTCGACTCTCGACGGCGTCCAATCCTTGATAAACCAGGNCGTTNAGCAGATGGGAGGGCTGGACATTATCGTGAACAACTCAGGCGGACCTCCAGCCGGAACCGCTGAAGGAGCCGACGAAGAAGCCTGGGCGCAGGCCATCCAGATGTCGCTCTTGTTTTTCGCCCGCATGAGCCGCGAGGCTGTGCCGCTTATGCGAGAAAGAGGCGGTGGTCGGATTATCAACATCTTCGCCAGCTCCATCAAACAGCCTATCGAAAATCTNGTGCTCTCGGCGGCAACCCGCATGGGCGCCCTGGGCTACTCGAAGACGCTGGCCGACGAAGTCGCCAAGGATGGAATCTTGGTCAACAATGTGGCTCCCGGCTACCTCCTCACCGACCGCATGATGGAGGTCATCCACCATCGAGGGGACGCCACCGGAGCAGACTACGAAGAGGCTATGGCCGACGTGACCGGCCTAATTCCGATGGGCCGTATCGGCAGGCCCGAAGAATTGGCGAATCTAGTAGTCTTCCTGGCATCCGACGCCGCGAGCTACATAACAGGCGCGACCATCCAGGTCGATGGCGGCGTCATACGTTCAATGATTTAATCGGGAGTTCTCCTAATATGCCCATTGCGACTGTGATTGCTCAGGCCCAGGAATACATGACAGACCGAGACCTCGCAGGTTGGCTNCTGTACGATTACCGCGGTCTCAATCCCATCTTCTGGGATACCGTGGGGCCGATCTCCAACGTAACCCGTCCCTGCTGGCTGTGGATACCCGCCTNCGGCGNCCCTCAACTNCTCGTCAGNTTCGTTGATCANAACAGATTCGCCCATCTGGGAATTGAGACGACNTTGTTCGTCAATCGCAAAACNATGACCGACCATCTCCNGTCGATTCTGGAAGGACAGAGCCAGATCGCAATGGAGTACTCGCCCAATGGCGAATTGCCAAGAGTCTCGAAAATTGACGCTGGAACCCTGGAATTGGTCCGAAGCATGGGGGTCGACATCGTGCCTTCGGCGGACGTAATTCAATACGCNACCCAACGNTGGAATGATGAACAGTTGAAATCCCATTTATTTGCCGCNGAAAANTTGAGNGAGATCGTCCAGGAAGCATTCCGGCACATCGGANATTCGCTGGCTTCAGGGATTAAAGAGAACGAGGTCGCAGACTTCATCAACAACCGCTTTCGCGAGGAAGGCCTGATCGTGAGTGACGGGCCGGCNGTCGCCGTCAACGAGCACGCATCAGACCCCCACTTCCATCCCACGCCTGAAAATTCGGTGACGATCAAAGCCGGCGACTGGGTATTGATTGATCTTTGGACCCGTCTGCCTGGAGAAAACNCCATGTACGGGGACATCACCTGGACCGCTTACGTGGGCGACGANGTTCCGGCGAAGCACCAGGAAGTGTTCGACGCTGTGATTGGTTCTCGCGACGCCGCCCTNTCCGCGCTGGAGACAGGATTCCNNGAAGGGCGAGTCCTGGAGGGCTGGGAGTTGGACCTGGTGGCTCGCGATTACATCATCGANGCTGGATACGGCGATTACTTCAANCATCGNCTGGGCCACAGCCTAGGCCGTGAAGTTCACAGCAACGCCGTCAACCTAGACAGTTGGGAGACTCACGACACTCGACAGGTCATTCCCGGAATCGCGGTCACTTTAGANCCGGGCATCTACATTCCGGAGTTCGGTGTGCGTTCGGAAATCGACGTTTTCATATCTGAGGATGGGCCGCAAGTCACGACCCAANTCCAGCGTGAAGTCGTGAAAATCAGNNCCNGTGNCTAGCCGNGNTTTCGTCNNNNTGTTGNCCACACAGAGNNATTGANCGCATNTGAATNAAGNAGACATGAGNAAATTCCTGGAGCCTGGAAGAATCGCAAGGCCACGCCCTCTCCCTACAGAAGAGTGCTTTTCAGACCGCCCAAACCCCTGATCGAGTAGGTCAAGCTGGGTTCCCAAGCAACCCTATGCCCGGTGTCGACGGTGCACGAGCCGTTAATGTCTTTTTCGATAAGCGCTCCGAAGGGGTTAAAAACAGGTCACCCTCGCCACTGCACTCGATAAAGAACGACCGTTCCCCAGAGAGCATCGCTTTTAGTCCGCCGAACCGGGTCTTGAGGTTGATACCCGGAGTGCAATCCATGAACGAACCACCTGTCAGGATAAACGAATCGCCGGACATCTTTCTATGGCTGATCTCGCCAAGGACGGACGGCCAGAAAGTGGCTTGTCGGCCCGTGTAGTGGCTGAACTCGCCGACGAACAGGGATTCGCCGCCCACCAGTTTTCGGATGAAGGCGCTGACCTTCCCGCCGAGAAGCCGCGCTTTGACATCCACGCCCTGAGACATCCACGCCATCGCTCCGCGATCGGCAATGAATTTTTCGCCGAGGTTCAACGAGACGGCCAGGTGTCCGTAATCCGGATTGCCGTCAATATTGTGTTCCAACTCCAAGTCTCCCGTCTGAGTGATTGTCACGCATTTGATCATAAATCATGGTTGCGACTCAGACTGTCAAGTCGAGCAGTCGTACCGCAATTTCAAATCCGCAGCTTTCACAGATCAGGTCTGTTTGGGCTGACTACCCGACCCGTTCCTCCGCCATCTGGTTTGCGGTCTTGGGAAGGCGAGTCAACGCCAGAATAAGAGTGGCAAGTAGTATCATCGCGCCGCCATACAAAAAGGTGTTCTCCGTTCCGTAGTTGTCAGCAATCCTTCCTGCAATCACAGGCGATAGGGTTCCGATGAAGCTGGCCCCGTAAATCAACGACACGACCGTAGACTGCACTTCATCTCCAGCCACGTCCATCGCGGCGGCAATAAATATTGTGTGCAGCGAATAGAGAAACGTTCCCAACGCGATAATCGTGACGATGAGCGGCCAACCCGGATCAGCGTATGTGAGGACGAAGAACAACAGACCCATCACAGTCATCGAAGGTATTAAAACGATCTTTCGCCCGAGACGGTCGGAAAAGTACCCCATCGCCGGTTGGGCAAACATGCCCACAACTTGCGCCATTGACAGGTATATAGCGACAGTAAATGCAGAATACGCCAAATCCTCGCGCAGATACACGGGCAGAAAAATCATGATCGCCGCCTGGCCCATGCTTCGCAACGCGGTCACGGCCACTAAAATCGCCAGCCTGCTCTTCCTCAACAGCGATGCGATTGACTTGAAGTAATCGCTGGTAGATTCGGTGCTTGCGACCTCGCCGCGAACGGTACGCATCATGCTCCAAATCAAGAAGCCGGCTAGAATCGCAGGAAACAAACTGACCTTCAAAACATCCTGCCACATCAGGAACGTCAGCGCGACTGCTGTCAGCAGCGGACCGACAACTTCTCCTACGCTGCCGCCGGTCCCGTGAAGTGAAATAGCGAATCCGCGCTTGTCCGGGAATCGGCGCGATAATGCTCCGATGGCCGGGGGATGGTACATAGACGGCCCGATGCCCACGAATAGCATCGCAGCCAGCATCACCCAATAGTTGGTCGCGAATCCTGCGAAGAAGTAAGACAACCCCATTAGTGTCATCGAGATGCCCAGCATCAGCGCCGCTTTGTTCGCGAATCTATCGCCCAAGTATCCTGCCGCCACCGTGGTGAACCACCCTGCCAACTGCCGTGAAAACGCCAGAGTCCCCAATTGTGTTCCAGTCAGGCCCAGACCCAATTTGATCTCTGGTAGCAAGATCGTGGACAGTCCTGAATTGTATATGTGCTTGATGGCATGCCCCAGAACAACCGTTACCGCTAACTGATTTCTGCCTTCTTTGATCTCGGGCGATACTTGGATTCCTGCCATATTCGATCTGTCCCCCCAACTCGCTAATTTTGACAACGACGCAATACTACTTCATATATGAATCTTGTGCCATGAAATTTAGGTCATATTTCTATGCGGTCCAACCTCGGCTGTCAGTCACCCACTACTCGTCAGGACTCGCAGGACCGGCTACGGCACATTTGCGATGGGCTGCGACCCATCGGTACATGCGAATCCCCTTACAAGTCATATAGGGAATGTGGAGTATCGGGGCTAATGGAGATAGTAGAGGCAACAATCCGGCCAGTTCCCGAAAAGCAAAATACCCGTGAAAGTATTTTCCGTAGGGCGATTCCAGAATCACCGCTTCATTCAAATCTTCCCAGGTCAAGCCGTCCGGCGGACAGTTGAGGCTCTGATATGCGACCCACGAGCATCTGCGCGACCAGTCCAGTAACTTCAACACCGCCACCGTTCTCCGACACAGGCCACAATCGCCATCATAGTAAACATGCCAACGTCGCCTGGTCACTGATGCCTGCGGCCTTGGTATGGATGCTGGGCCACCAGAGGTCGGCCTTCTGCATAGCGGCTGGCTCTGAACTCGCGAATTGGGTGGTCGATGGTGTCGCCTTGCGTCACAAACTCCGCCACCATTCTTCCGACAACTGGGGACAGCTTGAAGCCGTGTCCACTGAAACCGACTGCCCAGTACAGGCCGTCCACCACCGCCGAGCGGTCTAGAATCGGATTGCCGTCAGGCGTCATGTCATACAGAGCGCCATAACCTCCCCGACTGATTGCGTTGGCGAAGTCAGGGAATCGCAGGTTAGCTCTGCGCCAATACCTTTCGATCGTGCTATGGTCAGCGTTCAACCCGTAGCCGTTGGGATTCACCGCCTCGGACAGATCATCGTATGCTTCGCCACCCACCAGCGTACCGTGTCCCGCGTCCACACGGAAGTAAGCTCCGGTCGTGTAGTCGATCACGTTCATGGTTAGCGACTCCAGAGCCGGTGGGCGACGCAAATGGGTCATCTGCACCCTCGTCGGCGTAATGGGCATAACCTCACCAATAGGGCCGCCCAACAGGTTCGACCAGGCTCCGGCGACGTTCACAGCGACATGGGTTTCGATGTCGCCCTCACGCGTTTCCACCGCAGCGACCCGGCCGGCAAACACGCGAATTCCCGTCACTTCGGTATGGGTCAGAATCCGAGCGCCGAGGGCTTCAGCTTGGGCCGCGAACGCGTATGTCGTCGCGACAGGATCGGCGTATCCTGAATCGGGTTCATAAACGCCTATGGAAATGTCATCCAGGGACGCCTGGGGAATCAGTTCGCCAATTTCGTCCGGAGTGATCGTGTGAATATTCACTCCAAGCTCGCGGTTCATAGCGACATTAGCCTCGACGGCGCCCCGTTCGCTCTCAGGAAACATCAGGAGTCTGCCGGTCTGTTGAAACCTGGCATCGCCTCCGACGGTATCGTCGAAGTTGTGGAAAATCTCGCTGGCTTCCATCGCCATACGAACCAGCGTAGGGTGGAGATAGTGTTCTCTCACCATCGCCCCAGACCTGCCGGTGGCACCAGTCGCCAGCCCGCCTTTCTCGACCAGAACGACTCGCCCTGCTCCCAGCTTTGCCAAGTGCATTGCGATGCTTGCGCCGTTCACGCCTCCGCCAATCACAACCACGTCCGCGGTTTTTGTTGCCATCAGTTCGCCTCGTCGGTGCAGTCTAAATTCCCACGCGATTATATGCGCCACATATCGTTAATTCAACGACGCACGCCATATATGAATCTCGACGCGACGCACGTCCAGAATCCGACTGCAATCGAATCTGCCATTGTCTCTGAAACCGCTTGCGCCTACAATATCCGCCGAACACAACACTGAGAGGCGCATTATGACCGACCTGGCCCCGATCTCTGACGAGACATTAGAAATTCTCAAGAAAATTCCCACACAAACGCTGATAGACGGATTATGGGTAAAGGGTTGGCCCATGAGCTACATCGAAGGCGCAATGGCCCTCCAGGAAGGCCAACAAATGGCTGGGCGGGCTGTCACGCTCCGATTTGTGCCCCACAGGCCGGATCTGGCTGCGGACAAACCGAAAGGCGATCAGTCAGCGGAGTATGTCGCCATCGAGTTGTGCGGTCCGGGAGAGGTGCTGGTGATCGACGCGATGGGATGGAAGTACAGTTCCGTCGGCGGCGACATCAAGTTCATGCGAATGATGCAGAGGCAGGCCGGCGGCCTGGTGACCGATGGCGCCGCGCGGGACAGCGTAGCCCTCAAAGAGTACGGGTTCCCAGTGTACTCTGCCAGCACGACGGCCAAACAAGGCCCCGCCGAGTTCTGGCCGTGGCAGGTTAACGACGCGATTCAATGCGGAGGAGTCCTGGTGCGCCCTGGCGACGCGGTTGTGGGCGACGACGACGGAGCGGTGGTCGTGCCTCGAAGCGTGGTGGATGAAGTTATCGAGATAGCCCATGAGCGCGAAGCAGTTGAAGAGGTCATTAAGGCCCAACTGGAGATCGAGCAGTGCTCACCGGGCAAATATTACCCGTTCAACGACCTGACATGGAAACTATACAAAGAGAAGACCGGCAAGAAACCGAGGGGATAATCAATACTGTGACAGGATAAGATACCGGAAGAATCTGGTCGTTGGCTCGGCCATCTGTGACTGCTACGACCAGACTTTTCTTGAGATGGCCCGTTCTGAGGGCGGAATCAATGTATCTGAATCCCCGAACCATGAGCGCCTGAGGTTCGGCTAATCTAACCGTGAACCGCCGTTTACGTTGATGGCCTGTCCTGTGATGTTTTCTGAAAGATCGGACGCAAGGAACACGGCCAGATTTCCGATATCTTCCGGTGTCTGTTCACGGCCCAGAGGTATGCTCTCGCTGACAATCCGATTAAAGTGTCGCCGTGGTGAAAGCCTGCCCATTGACCCATCCATTCGGATCCTGCGTTTTGCAATGCGCTCCCACATCGGAGTCCACAGCAATCCGGGGCAGATTGCGTTTACGTTGATGTTGTCTGACGCAAGCTCCAAAGCATAGGCCTGAGTCAGGCTGATAACACCCGCTTTCGAAACATTGTAAGGCGGATTGTCTGTCCCTCCCTGCCTGCCGGCGACGGATGCGATATTAATGATCTTGCCATATTGCCGCCGGCGCATTTGCCTGACAGCGGCATCTGTGGCTTTGCTTACGCCTTTGACATTGACAGAGTAGATCATGTCCCAATCACGATCATTGGGCCGGTTGCGATCTTCCCACCCCGGCGCCGCGTAAATTCCAGCGTTGTTAACAAGAATATCCACCTGACCAAACCGGGCCACTGTTCCACGCACCATCCGGTCCACAGATGACGCTCGCGTAACGTCGACGGCGATAGCCTCGGCTTCATGCCCGTCTTGAGTCAACTCATCTGCGACCCGCGCGACTGTGTCGACCGCAAGGTCTGCCACAACTACTTTGGCGCCATACTCAGCCATTTTTTCAGCGATTGCGCGGCCAATCCCTCGCCCTGCGCCGGTTACAATAGCAATTTTCCCGTTCAAGTCCATAGTGTTCCTCCACTGTTGAGAAAATCAATGTTTTTCGACTCGGTTATTGTATCATGTGGTGTATCCACACAAATATGTTCGACTTTTCAACAAACCATTCAACTTCTCACATCTATAACGCCTTCCGCTATCCAAGGGTTCCCCTCAACTCACGAATTCCCCGGTTCACAGCGTCTGTCGAAATCATCTGTATTGCCAGTTGAAAGTTGCGACCGACTGAGGTGAATCCCTGGCGTCTCGATGAGATATTTTCTTGCGTGAATTTTCGCGCTTCGAAAAAGGAATCTGAACCTCCGGTTCTGCACTCGCTGTCTCATGATAGAATGATGCCGCCAACGAACCCGACTTGATTTCAACAGATGACAGAACGCTGTTTTTCGCAATGATCACATCGACAACGACCATCGCGCGGCGCCGCAAGCAGCAGGTGAGTTCACTCGAAGCGTACGCAAGGACGAATTTCATCGGGTTGTTGGAGACACAATGCATTCCAAGTACACTCAACACGGCGGTAAAATTTCCTGCCCTCGCAGGCACGCATACATAAGGGAGGGAAAATGACAGACCTAAACAGAGCAGACATCATTGAGATGGCGAAGGCAGCAGGGCTTGAACTCGACGAAGCGCGGGCCGATACCATCGCGTCAAGGCTCTCCGGCATACTGAGTGAGTTAGATCAAATTCCCATCGAAAATATGATGAGCGCGGAACCCGTGCAAATCTTCTCGGTGAAGAAGGCAAGTGATCGTGGCTAACTCAGACCTCCACAGACTCACCATCGCGCAGGCAGGCGAAGAAATCAAGGCCCGCAGACTCTCACCCGTCGAGCTTACGCAGGCGTACTTGGACCGAATCAGCAGCTTGAACGACCACCTCGGCGCCTACATCACTGTGACCGGCGAACAGGCGCTATCCAGCGCGCGAAAGGCCGAAACCCAAATCCAGTCTGGGCGCCACGCAGGGCCACTACATGGAGTGCCTGTCGCCGTCAAAGACATCATAAGCACGAAAGGAGTGTTGACCTCCGCAGGCTCCAAAGTGCTGACCGACAACATACCGGACCATGATTCGACAATCATCGAGCGGTTGAACTCCGCCGGCGCTCCGATACTGGGAAAGCTGAACCTCAGCGAGTTCGCCATTGGCGGCACCATCGAACACCCTTATGGCACGCCCCGCAACCCGTGGAACACAATGCACTCAGCGGGAGGGTCCAGCAGCGGGTCGGCCGTCGCCACCGCAGGCGGGCTTGCCGCAGGCTCCCTTGGCTCTGACACGGGCGGCTCTGTGCGGGGGCCGAGCGCATTCTGCGGAATCGTTGGGCTTCGACCCACCTACGGTCGAGTCACACGCCACGCGGTAGTGCCCATGTGTTGGTCGATGGACACCATCGGCCCCATGACTAGAACCGTGGAGGATTGCGCTCTAATGCTCCGGGTCATTGCTGGACACGACCCTCGCGACTCGTCCACCAGCGTAAATCCCGTGCCGGATTATGCGGCGAGCCTGCGAACCACCGTCCGCGGGATCAAGGTTGGACTGCCTAATGAGATGTTCGACTTCAACGGCGTCGACTCCCAAATCAAAGCCGGGTGTGAAAAGGCCATCACGTTGCTGGAAGAGTTGGGCGTTGAGGCTGAACGCATATCGCTGCCGACCTCCGCTCAGAGCGGCGCAGTGTTTCTCGCCATCGCAGACGTCGACTCAGCGGAATTTCATTCCGATTGGCTCAAGACGCGAGGCGACGATTACGACTGGAACACGAGGACGAGATTGGAGTCCGCCATTCTGACGCCAGCCAGCGCTTACATCCGCGCCCAGCGAGCCCGAGAACTGATAAGACGGGAAATGATTGAAGCGCTGGACCGTTTCGACGTAATTATCATGCCCTCCAGTCCTACAGTATCCCCGACAATCGAATCTGCAACCGGCTCTCCCGGAGGCTACTACCAAGGACGATTAGACCTCAGCCGGCGACGCTACACCAGTCCGGCGGCGTTGGCGGGTCTTCCGTCCCTGTCGGTGCCGTGCGGGTTTTCAGACGAGGGCTTGCCGATGGCCATTCAGATAATCGGGAAACCCTTCGCCGAGGAGACGCTGTTCCAGGTAGGGCATGCCTACGAGCGGGCCACCGATTGGCACGCCCGCGAACCCGGAGTGTGAGAATAAACTTTACCCTGCGAGGCAAAAACCTGTAACCTGAATAGCATTCTAGTCGGGGTGTGGCGCAGCGGTAGCGCGCCTGTTTTGGGAACAGGAGGTCGCCGGTTCGATCCCGGCCACCCCGACCAGTCACCATCTACGCCTAGGTTTAACCACCCGCACCATCGCTAGATTGGGTGTTTGACAGCCATGTTGACAACAACCGCACGCAAACTTCAGGTCAACATGGGAATCCCAAGGTTATACACTTTTGTCCAGGTGCATGCACGGTCCGAATTGTAGCTCTGTCGATCCCGTTGTCGGCCCTTGTTCGATATCGAGGTCAATCAAGCTACGTGCTTGTAAACAACGCGAGAGCGGTTGGTGGCAAAGGGTCGTATCTGAGTAACCCAGTCTCCCTTATCAGAGGCAGCTTTCCAGGCGTCGGTGTTGGGCAGGCTTGGCGAGTCGATTTCGTAGACGGCCAGGTACTTGGCTACGCCATCCGTATCGCCTGATTGAATTCGATACCTGGTGCAACTATGCACACCTGGTACGGTGAGAATGTTGGGGACATGCTGAGTGTCGTAGATGCGATTGAAGTCGTCCTCCAATTCAGCAGGTATATCCATCTGAACGAGGTACATATAGTCTGCCATCGCAGGAAAGCCTCCCTCTTGCGGTCTGTCGGAGTGATAAGTCTTCGATATCCCTCTAGTCTATCATTGGGACCGCCAAAAGGCAGAGAGTCAGCGACGAGCAATAGTAGTTGGGAGCAGCAGGACGCTTGTTCAATCCCGGCCACCCCGACCGACTTATGCTCAGAGGCATTGTCTCCGTTGTGTAGTCAAATTGGGACATCCCACATGTTTGGGCTTTCGGCCAAACATGCCATCGTTCGCCATTTTCGCTCGTATCAATTTAACAGGGCCGAGTGATCGTCATAGAAGGCACCTCACCACACCATACCTGACTCAATTCTACTGGCGTTCGGCCTTGTGTTTCCCACG
>PAIW01000094.1 GCA_002710885.1 Chloroflexota bacterium
AGCAAATTTAAAGCCTGCAATTTCACATCTCACCGAAGCTCTTGATATCATGGCGCGATGTTGACGCATCCGAATGTCCATTACGACCTGATCTACACACCTGGACATGACACGCCCAGTGTCTCTAATGCCGTCTCCAACTGAGTCACAGACTCGAAGCACACGGACTCGATTCCGACGCTGATGGCCGAGTCCACGTTGTTCTGGCGGTCGTCGGTAAAGAAGCACTGGTCAGGGGTGAGTCCAAGTTTCGCTAAGCCCTTTTCATAGAACTCAGGATCGGGTTTCAAGAGACCTAATTCGTAAGACAGTAAAAAGTCGTCGAAGGTGGTGATTATCGGCTGGACGCTTTCTACGCGCTGCTGATGCAGTTCGTCAGTGTTGGAGCCGATGACCATTCGATAACTTGACGACAGACTCTCGATCAACGGCACAATATCAGGATTGGGTTCGATGGCCGATCGCCACAACTCATCGAACTCGTCAATCGTCTGATGGATATCGAGGTGGGCGCACATACGCTCCCGAAACTCCGCTCGCTCTATCTCGCCTCGCATGAAGGGCGCGTAGGCATCGCCTTTCAGCATGCGGTCCATTATTTCCTGAGGGATCGTGTGTCTAAGTTCCGCCCATGCTGTTGTGACCTTGTCCCATATGGTCCAGACCAGCACGCCGCCCTGGTCAAATATCAGTGTGTCGATTGGCATTGTTGGGATTCCTATCTATCGCGATTCCGTCGTGGCCTATCAGCATTTACTGTAATTGTAATTACGTATGACTGTGGGGAGCAAGCTGCGATTTGTTTACACGAATGCTTCACTCTAACACGCCTCGAAACGCTTGACACCACAACAGCTCACTGACACTCTAAGAGTGTCCTGTATAACCCATATCAGTCCGCCATAAAGGCGTAAACCCCCGGCGATGTACGTTATTGTGCGAGTGCGTCGTTAACCCGATGTGGGAGTTTCCTTCCGTAACCCTCGATGGCTGCGAAGATGCAAGGCACGGATCGACGATATAGCCAGTTAGGTAAGCGAAAAACTTGCGGTCCTCGTAACCTAACCCGCTTGGCCCTGATGTTCCAACCACTCAGTTTAGCGGCATGACCACACCAGATCTAAACTTGGGTATGCGGACCAACAGTGAAAAAAATTCGGCCCGGTGCTTGCACACCGAGCTTTTTACTTTAGTGATCAATACCTGTTCCGGATGGCGGTGCGCCAAGTGTCGTCTATATTGTGACTGACGCGGATGCTGTGATACTACGTCCGCAACCTGCATCTCTTTAGACCCCGTTTCGATTGCTTCCATTTCCTACTGGATGCACCTAGAATTGGTGGCACACGACGCTCGGTTGAAGTATCATATCCGGCGCATGAAACTGCTTAAATCTCGGACATGAACAACAATTTCCCTCCGGAGTGTTGCCAATGAAGATCACTGACCTGAAGATTCGTGAACTCAACGGCGTCATGGAACATCCCGATCCCTTCTGGGAAGAACGCTTAGTGCGGCCCGTGGACATCTACCCTGATTTCCGCACAGAAGGCGCGAACTACTCTAGCAGTCTTGGCGATGGACGATACGCGATGCGCTCTGCGTTCCTCGAAATCCATACCGACGATGGCGTGATCGGATTCACAGGCCCATTCAGTCGTCACGAGGCGTTTATCATCGACACTCAATTGAGAGGAACGCTCGTAGGTTCTGACCCGCTTGCTAGCGAGATGCTATGGGACCAAATGTACCGAAACGCAATCCACGGACGCAAGGGCGAGACGATGATGGCGATCAGCGTCGTGGACTGCGGGCTGTGGGACTTGAAGGGCAAGGCGTTCGGGCAGCCGGTCCACCGCCTCCTGGGAGGCCCGACGCGAACCGAGATTCCGGCTTACGCCAGTGCTCTGGGTTTCTCTATCGAGCCCGAAGCCGCCGCCCGACGAGCTAAGGAATTTGTTGAGCAAGGGTACACCGCCTCGAAGTGGTTCTTCCGAGACGGCCCCACCGACGGCAAGGACGGCGTCCGTCGCAATCTTGAGCTTGCCGAAACCCTGCGCAACGCAGTCGGCCCCGATGTGGACATCATGCTGGATGCCTGGAGTTCATGGGACGTCCCTTACTCCATAAAGATGAGCCAGCGGCTGGCCGAGTACGACATCCGTTGGCTGGAGGAACCGGTGCTGGCCGACAAGCTGGACTCTTATATNGAGATTCAACGATCGTCTGCGATCCCTATTTCTGGCGGAGAGCACGAGTACACNCGCTGGGGATTCCGTCCCATCGTCGAGAACAAGGCGATGGACATTTTACAGCCAGATATCTTTTGGTGCGGAGGCATCAGCGAAATGCTGAAGATCTGCGCGATGGCATCTGCCTTCGACCTGCCGGTGATTCCCCACGGCCACAGTTCCCACGCCACGGCCCACCTGATTGCGTCACAGTCCCCTGTGACCTGCCCGATCCAGGAGTTTCTCATCAAGTGGAACTCAGTTCACCAGTTCTTCCTGAAAGACCAATTGATTCCAGAAAACGGTATCATCAAAGTGCCGCAAGGACCGGGTCTTGGTCTCGCCATCGACGAAGACAAGGTAACAGAGGAAAAAGAACTGAACTTCCGAGACATTTAGGCACGCAGCGAGCCCGGACGATCGTCTAACATCCTCAAGAAACCATCGTTAAGGACACAAACTTGAAGATCACCAACGTCTCGACAACCGTCCTGCACTACCCGGAAGGCCGCGCGATTCAGGACGCCACGATCCCTACTCCACCTGACGGCGCAGTAGGCAGGAGCCAACTTTTCGTCCACATCGAGACCGACGAAGGCTACGACGGTTTGGGGATAGGCCAAGCATCGCCAGGAGTGCGAGAAGTTGTGGAGAACGGACTCAAAGACCTTCTCATCGGGCAGGACCCTTTCGACATCGAAAAGCTGTGGAACGATATGTTCTGGAGGGTTCGCGGTTACGGGCGTAAAGGGCTTGCATTCTGCGCTCTGTCTGCCGTGGATATAGGCCTATGGGATCTGAAAGCCAAGGCGCTGAGCCTGCCGCTCTACAAGCTGTTAGGCGCATACACAGATTCGGTTCCCATCTACGGCTCAGGCGGCTGGACCAACTTCACGGAACAAGAACTTATTGAAGAGATGACCGGCCACGTTGAGCAGGGCATATCTCGCGTGAAGATGAAAGTAGCCAAGGACTTCGGCAAATCGGAGCGCGAAGACCTGCAACGTTTGTCCGCTGTGAGGCGGGCGGTGGGTGACGACGTGGCCATCTACATCGACGCCAACAATGGATACTATCCTAAGCAGGCCATCTACATGGCTAAGGAATTCGAGCAGTATCAAGTGGGTTGGTTCGAAGAGCCGGTGCTAGCAGATGACATTGAAGGGTTGACCCAGATTTGCGACGCCATCAACATCCCCGTCGCTACCGGTGAACACGAGTACACGAAGTACGGTTTCCGTGACCTGATCGGCAGGAACGCGGTGGACATCGTTCAGCCAGACGTGAGCCGAGTCGGTGGCGTCACCGAATGGATGAAGGTCGCCCACATAGCCCACGCCTTCAACCTGCCTGTGGCGCCTCACGCCGTCCAGTTGGTGCATCTGCATCTGGCATGCGCGACGCCAAACCTCAAGGTTGTGGAGTACATGAACGTTGCTCTTCAGGGAGACCGTGTCTGGTACAAGGATTTCCCACAACAAAAGGAAGGAATGTGGTCGCCTTTCCAAGATAGACCGGGCCTAGGCCTTGATCTAAGCCCAGAGGCTGTAGTCCGGTACGCGGTGTAATTCGTCACAATTGGACGCTGGAGGATGGTGATTATGGACAATTCGTTTTACATCGCCTTCATGCGTCACGGTCGGTCTCGGGCTGACGATGAAGAGGTCAACGAAGGTCGCTAACGACTCGCCTCTTACTAATGTGGGCCGCCATCGGTTTCGTAGTTGGCGCATGAACCATGCGTCAACACCGCCAATAGCAAACCCGATTGCCGGGCCTAGCAGGAGAAACGACACCCACTGCCGTCCGCCTCCCACATCGCCGGTTGCGACGGCGATTAGCACGAGAATCACGGGGATCACTACAATGTCGTTCATCCCTGCCTCGATCCTCAGAACCTGGCGCACGGAGCGGGGAATTCGGTGGTCTCTCAGAATTTCGCGGAGAACAACCGGATCGGTCGACGCCAGAATGACACCGCTTAAGAACGCTATGACCCAGCCGAATCCGATCAGCAACGCCAACGGCACTGCTCCCAGGCTGATTACCAATGCGGTTCCAGAGCCCAAAATGAGGGACGGGACGAGCCAACGGCGTCCGAGTTCCTTGATCTGAAGTTGAGCGGCGTCTAGGAATAGAACCGGGGCGAGGGTCAGGGTGGCAGTCACCTCAAGAATCTGATCGTGCGGCCTCAACTCGTTTGCGCCAAATCCTTGCTTTCCGAGAACAAGTTTCAGCCCCAGAAACATGAGAGGGAACGACAACGGAAAACGTTCTACGATTCCCGACGCCAGCGCGGTTGCGAGCAGAATGACCGCAACAACACCGAACACCAGCATCATGTCAATCGACGGCTAACCTCCGCGCGCATTGATCTGCCCTTCAATGAACAGCCGCAACACCGCCTCGTTGGCGGCGTTCTTGAGGAACCTTGTGACCTGTCCCTCTGGGTCTATGAAAACGGTGGTAGGAAGACCAAGAACACGATAATCGCGAGCGATGCCGCTCAGGTCGCGCCCCATAGGATATGTCACTCCGATCATCTCAGCAAATTCGCGAGCGTCTTCCTCGAAATCAGACACCGCCACACCCACAAATATCACGCCCTGATCGCGGTATTCCTGGTATATGGTCTCGAATGAGGCCATCTCCCACCGGCACGGTGGGCACCACGAGGCCCAAAAATTCAACACTACAATCTGCCCGCGCAGGTCAGACATTGTCAATGTTCCGCCGCTGAATAACGCCAGATCGAAATCATGCGCCATAGGAATATCGCTCGCCGATCTGATCGTTACCGGCGTCGGACCCGGAGTCGGAGTAGATGGGACNGGCGTCGCCGTGGGCAACATGGTCGCTGTGGCCGTTGGCTCAGGTTCCGGAGTTGCTGATGGCACAGGTGCAGGCGTGGGAACCGCGACCTCAGGAGTCGCAACTGATGTTGGGACAAGCTGAATCGGAGTAACCGAAATCTCGACAGCTTTAGCCAACGACACAACCGTCGCTTCGTTGGCAGCGCATCCGACGCCCAATCCGAACAGAACCACCGAGATTACTAACCCAACCCAGTTGAACGTATCGCCCTCAATCTCTAGTGACACTCTCCGACATTATCTGTCGGATCCAAAGTGTGGCATTACCTCTTGAGCGAATATTCGAAGTTGATCGAAAAACTCATCCCTGGGCATTCCTTCCGCCCAGTGCAAAACGAAGTGCTCAAGCCCAGGGTACTTGGTTTCGATGTCTTTGAGGAAACTCACAAAATCCTCCGGCGATCCGCAAATCCACGCTTTCTGGTCAACACCGTCCTCGATGTGCGGTTCGCGGGCTGGAGCGCCAGGAGTGCCCCAGGGGCGGCCTTCTTCATCCGCGTACCGCACGAATCCGAAGGGCGCAAACCACTTGTAGCGTTCGTCGTGGTACGGCCTCAGTTTTTCGATGGCCTCAGCCTGATTGGCTGCGAGATAGAACCCTGTTCCCAGAGCAAGGTCTTCTCCGAGAGCCAAGTCACGCCCCACAGTCGCAGCGGCATCTCGATAAATAGCGAACATCTCCTCGACCAGCGACTCGCCTGTCAGGTCGATCATTCCCTTGATCCCTCTCTTGGCGATGTAATCTACTGTGCGGCCACTTACGATTGGCTGCCATATTTCCACCGGCTGGTTGACAGGGCGCGGGACCAGCGTTATTTCCTTGAGGTCGTATCCTCTGTACGGGACTTCGGGTGGGATGGTGTAGTGCTTGCCGTTGTGAGAGAACGATTCTTCTGAGAAGGCCTTAGTGATCACTTCCATCTGTTCCTCGAACAGTTCTCTGTTTGCGTCATTGTCTATAACTGGCGACCCGAAAGTCTCCACTTCGCGGCTGTGGTAGCCACGACCAACGCCGAAAATGATTCTACCGCCCGTCAGTATGTCTGCGGTAGCGTAGTCCTCTGCCAGACGTAGCGGGTGCCACATGGGAACAACGTTGAATCCACATCCGAACTTCAACTGCTTGGTCAGACCTGCGAGGTGAGTGCCCAGCAAAATCAGGTTTGGAATGACCTCGTAACCCTCTCGCTGGAAGTGATGTTCCGCCATCCAGAGGGCGTAGAACCCCAGATCGTCCATAAGTTTGGCGGCCAATTCTGCCGTCTCAAACCCTTGGATCAGGCGATCGTTCGAATATATGCGCTCGTTGGCTGGGGTTCCGTTCGCCCCCACGTTCTCCAGGTCGATCTGGCCGACATAGAGGACTGAGAAGTGCTTAATCATCGTTGGCTCCGAATTGTTTTCCTTGAGACTCGCCGCCACCATTATAACCACACTGGTGTCGAGCGGGCATGATCTGTAAGACTTTCGTATTTTGTAGCCGTGGCCTGACGAATTCAGCAACAGGATATTTCTGTCGTATCGAGATTTCAGAACAGCAAGGTTCATAGCTCAAAGCAATGGTTGCTGATTATTCGTTTAAGCCGTAGGGCAGAAGGGTACATTAGTTAGGAACTCCTTTCGGATTTACGAAAGAAGGTTGCGCGTTGGCCATGCGCCCGTGGCGAATCGCGCCAGCAGAGGTTCATTGTGTGGATGAGTGAGGGCATTAGGTCAACAGCAACAGCGACGATCCCGGAATTCCAACCGAGCGATCGCTTTTCGTCCACAGAGCACGTGAGAATAGAATTTTTGTTAAGTCATCCCAGGCACAATTTCTTCTTTCTGTTTGCGTTGCTGAGCTTCGGGGCGATCGCCATTTTCGCGACAGTGATTACGTTGATCCGGGCTGAAAGGGACGCCGAGTATTTCAGTTTATTTAGCAGCACACCGAAGCGATGAATAATGGAGAAGCAGTTCCGCCGGAGGCGTCTTGCCCCATAGTCAACATGGCGGGAAATCTCCGAGGCCACAGGTCGATAGATGTCTTTGCAGTCAGCACCGGATTCGGCATTCTATACCTTGCTCTAGTCGCCATTGTGTGGAGCGGATGCAGGAATAGCCAACGTCAACAGCGTGACCTGGAATCGGCCAACGAATCTCTCGTGCACACCGACAACAATGTCCGAAAGATGGCTGATGAACGCGCTGCGGTTGGAGAGTTGGGCAGGATCACGAGCTCTGTTCCTGACGTCAGCGATATTTACGAGATATTCGCCAGCCGTGCCGGTTCGTTGGTGCCGTTCTCGATGTTGTCCGTCAATCTCATCGACCAGAATGATCACACATTCACGACCAGATATGTTGCAGGGAACCGCATATCCCAGCGCCTTAGTAGATCAAAAATGCCGTTGGCAGGAAAACTCGCCGGCGGCGTCGCTCATGATTTCAATAACCTTCTGTCTGCCATACTCGGATTCGCTCAACTGGCAGACAACCAATTGGTCTTAGATGAAAGGGTCAACGGAAACTAAATCAAACAGATAACAACAGCCGCAGAACGTGGCGCAGGTCTCGTTCGACAACTATTGGCCTTCTCTCGGCGCCAGATCACGGCGCCAATTGTGCTGTCAACTAACGAGCAGACGAAAACCTGGATAAGACGCTGGGCAGGCTGATAGGCGAACATGTGGACCTGAATCTGGAACTATCCGAAGACCCGGGAATCGTGCTTTTTGATCCCGGTCAGATGGACTAGGTTTTGGTAAACCTCGTGGTGAATGCCCACGACGCCATGCCTGCTGGAGGCAGGCTGACGATCCAGACCGAAAGTGTAACTCTGAGCGCAGAAAGCATGAATCTGGACCCGGAACTTTCGCCCGGAGGGTATGTGAAAATCACTGTCAGCGACTACGGGTTCGGCATGACCTCAGATGTGGCCGCGCGGGCTTTCGAACCGTTCTTCAACACGAAGGGCGTGGGCGAGGGCACAGGTCTCAGACTTTCCACCTGCTACGGTATTCTCAAACAAAATCACGGTCACATAACGCTGGAGAGTCGATCGGGGGAAGGGTCCACTTTTGTTCTATATGTTCCCAAGAGCGCCGATCAGCCTGATGCGCCTGCCGAGGTTGAACCGTTTAATGACTTGGTTGGCAGATCGGAAAGCGTGCTGTTGGTCGAGGATGAAGAGGCTGTCCGAGAAATCACCTTAGAAGCTTTCGAAATTCATGGTGACAAAGTTCTGGAAGCCTCTAACGGACTAGAGGCCATCAAGGTCATAGAAAGTTGCAGGTCCGAGAACATCGACCTGCTGTTTAACTGATGTAGTCATGCCCATCATGGGTGGCAGAGAGCTTGCAGGAATCCACAGAGCATCTTTCCATGAAGAAAAATCATCTACATGTCTGGATATTCAGATGACCTAGTCGCGGCGAGAGAGATTTTTGCACCTGATGTTAATTTTTTGCAAAAACCCGTTTCGCTGACTGGGCTTTCAAACAAAGTGAGGCACACGATAGACGGCTAGGCAGGCTTCATGACCCGCATATCAACGCTCGATCACGAACGCAACAGCGCTGGAAGCCGCTTCAGATGTTCCACATCGGCAGCGGGCACAAAGTGGTCCACATAAGGCACCGCCGCTTGAAGGCCCCGTGCCAGAGGCTGGAAATCACGAGTGCCCAACAGCGGATTCAACCACACGACGCTACGCACTCGACGCTGGATCCTTCGCAACGCTTGCGCCAGATCATCCGGATCGCCGGTCTCCCACCCGTCGCTAAGCAGGAACACCGTCGTATGGCGATTCAACAGATAATCATAATTGGTGTTGAGATCGGCCAGCGACTCGCCTATCCTCGTCCCTCCAGACCAGTGAGTGACGGCCCCGCCTATTCGCGTCAACGCCTCCGAGAATGAGGGTGAGGACAGTTCTCGTGTCACCCTCGTGACCGTGGTGC
>PAIW01000095.1 GCA_002710885.1 Chloroflexota bacterium
CGGCGACTGGAATAGCGGCGTTGGACACAATAAAACAAGAGACCCTAGGAGCCACTGACCTGCCGCAAACTCTGGGCGTCACCGATCCAACCGATCCTCGTTTGAGGGCAGAGGTCGAAAAAATCGCCGCTCAGGTCAAAGAGGCGGGCAATGCCAAGCTCCAGATACCGATGAACCATCCAGCGTTTCCACTTGCGGCTCAGGAAATGCTCGACCTGGGCGTTGGGTACACTCACGTCGCGCCACCTCCTCCGGCGATCCTGATGCGCGAGATGCGAAACGCCGTGCGCGGCATCCATGAGTCAGTGAGGCGTGATAGCTGATCGTCGGAATTTATCGGACCTCGGTTGGTTTTCGGAAGATAGCCACGTTGGCTGTCGGAAAATCGACTTCCATGTGGAATGAAGCAGATACCCACTCCAATGTGCGCNGCGAGTAATAGGCGATGTGGGTNGGGTCACGATTGTAATGCCAGTTCGGAAATTGCGACCAATCCGCCGACATGCTGGTCATCACTCCAAGTATCCCGCCAGCCTTCAGAAGCGAATGAAGTTGCTTGAACTCGGATCGAGGAGACGAGAAGTGTTCTGCTGTTTCTGTGCAGGTTATGAAATCGAATCGTGANTCCAAAACCGACTGGTNGGATGCAAAGTACGGATCATAAGGTAGGATGTTGAATCCGTCCTCCGTAGCCATATGCATCAGAGCGGGNCCGGGGCCGGAACCGAAATCGAGGCCTTGGGCTCCACTCGATAACTCAGGGCGCATAACGTTCCAGAGCCTGCCCAGAAATTTCCTGTATTCAGGGTCGGCGGGATCGTTGTTGTGGAGAAGATAGCGGGCTTTCTCGGCGTCGTGATCGAGATGGTATCTCGCAGGAACGTGGACGAGGTCGCACACTGAACACAGGAAGAATTCTCTGCTGCCCAGCTTCTCAGAGCTTGTATGTATGCGGCGAACATCCCAAGAATGGCACAGTGGGCATTGTGACGCCATATTCGCGCTCCAATATGTTGGGGTTAATAAACGTCTAGCGTGAATCGAGCGCCTTCGGGCGTGTCTTTATAGTCCAGGATAGACTCATCGAGTTGCGGCAACATCTGTTCTTGAAGCAATAGTATCTTCGTGCCTCTGAGCGCGACGGCGTGGTCTTCGGCTTTCTCGTGGTCAATCACGATGCCGAAATCGCCCGGGCCGGGCCAAGCCGGCTGGACCGCGAGCCGTAGGCACCTGCCCGCCTCGATGCTCCGCGACTCGACGATTCGTTTCAATTCCTCTTTGGCACTATCAGTGACGGTGAACACGCTTAATTCCCAGTTCTGGTCATTTGCTTGTGGACCAGATCGTTTGGTAATTATCGCCACTGATTGCCGCAACCAACTCTTGCCGCTCCAATCGGCGCAACTCANTCAACGCCGCGTCACAAGCTTGAATCGCCTTCGGGTCTCCAGACTCTTCAATCCTTTTGACTATCTTTTCCCAAACTCCTAGGTTGACAAGGCTGTCGACATAGCGTTGCCACGGAATCAGCGTGAGATTCTGNAGACGCGGGAATCCTGGGCGCAGTTTACGGATGGAACGCACACGGTCTTGAGGTGAACTGGCCATAGGCATCAGTCGCACCATCGGGCCGTCGTCTGCGTTCGAGCGGGTGTCGATAATGAGCGCCCTGCGGAACGACGGAAAGAAAATCGACATTACCTGTGCTTCTTGAACGTTCCGAAGCACTTCGTCAATCTCGAAAAGGAAATTGCCTTCCATAACGCCACACCCCCAATAAGGCCTCTAAATTCCGACACGGACNCAGCAATTCAACTCACATAGTAAGGCCAAAATCAACCATGTGTGGTGAATTTGGCGGAATGCCTACGAGTTTATGAGCTCACTGACCGTCTCAATGAACGCGGGCAGGACTTTGTTCCAGTCGCCGACGACGCCATAGGAACATGATTTGAATATATTGGCGTCTTGATCACGGTTGATTGCGACAACGTGTTTAGCGCCCGAGCAACCGGCCATATGCTGGCTGGCGCCGGATATAGCAACAGTGATGTAAAGATCGGGTGTTATCGTTTTCCCAGTCAGGCCCACCTGATAACTGTGATCGAGCCATCCTGCGTCGCACGCTGCCCTGGATGCGCCCATAGCGCCACCGAGCATTGACGCGAGGCCTGCCAATGTTTCAAATGGTTCCTCTCCGCCCAGTCCTCTGCCGCCGCTGACGACGATCGTGGCGTCTTCTAACCGGACACCTTCGGAAGCCTGAGTGACGGTATCGACGCGCCTGGACTTGATTACACTGGATTCGAGCTCCACACTCAGCGCCTGAGTTTCGCCCGTCCTACTGGTATCTGGTTCCGGGGCCTCGGTGGTCTTTGGGCGAACCACTGCGATCTGGATGCCGTCGCCTTGGAATGTAACCCTGGCCAACGCATTTCCGCCGTAAACGGGTCGGAGGGCGGACACCCGACCGGTGGACTCATCGACCGAAAGTTCGACACAATCCTGAGCAACTCCAACACCCATTCGGAATGCCAGCCTGGGACCGAGGTCGCGCCCCAGTTCAGTCTTACCAATTAACACCACCGACGGCAATGTCTGCTGGACTGCTTGCTCGAATGCAGAAAGGTATGCGTCAATCTGACCGTCAGCCAAAAGTGGATCGGCAACCGTGTACACTTTGTCCGCTCCTGCTGCGATGGCGTCTCCTGCGAAGCTTTCCGGCGTNTCGCCNAGCAACGCTGCCGCGACTTCATCTCCGCTGGTTGCGGCCAAAGCTTGACCGACCGACGCAAGTTCGCCGGTTATCGAGCCCAACGCGTCGCCTTCTATTTCCCCAAGAATCAATATCCCTGCCATGGTGGTGACTCCAATTAGTTAAGAACTAAAAATCATATNTTTGCAAGACGCACTCAGATCAGCCGGGCTTCCCGCAATTTCAACGCCAGCAGGCGTCCTGAGTCTGCATCGTCTTCGCCTTCGATGAACTCGCAGTCGGTGTCAGACTCCGGGATGTACAATTCCGCGAGGTTGAGTTTGTGAGATAGTTGATCGTGGGACAATCCAACCTCGGACGCATCCCAGACCGTCGGTGTCTTGCGGCTGGCCGTCATGATGCCTCTAAGAGTCGGATACCGAGGCTCTCCCAACTCGTTGGTGATCGTCACAACTGTAGGAAACCCGGCTTTCACAACCTCGTATCCATCGGAAAGCGCTTTGTGGACGGTCACGCCGTCGTCACTGACTTCTATCTTTTGGGCGATGGTGATACATGGAAGGCCAAGAATCTCGGCGATTCCAAGTGGGACCATGGCATTATCCCAGTCCGACGCTTGGCGTCCGCACAGGATGAGGTCGTATTCGCCAATCTTCCTGATCGCCTCAGCCAAAGCGGTGGCTGTGCCAAAAGCGTCAAGATTTCCGACTGCCGGGTCGTCGACAAGTATCAACTGGTCCGCTCCCATAGACAGCGGTTTTTTCATGACATCCATGACGAAACCTGAACCCACAGAAAGCACGGTTATTGTGGCGTCAGATGACGCCTCTTTGATTTGGAGCGCCGCCTCCACTGCGTTTTCGTCGAATCCATTGACGACAGGTGGAATCCCCTGAGCGGGGACAACTTGTTTTGTGTCTGGGTTAATTCGGAAGGCTGAAGCTGGAGTTTCGGGGTCAACCACCTGTTTCGCGCAGACGATAATGTTCAACGCCATCGGCTCTCTCCTGAATTATTCGCGGTCGGTTTTCGACCTAAGCCGCTGGGAATATAGCATTGGCCGGAGATGGGCGTCAAATTTCATGTGATTTATTGCACAACCGCCCAAGAATCGAGTCTGCGTTGATTGTTCGTTATTGCGGAAAAAGCGTTCAGCCGAGGCGGTCCTACCAAGCTTGTGTCAGCCAAGTTGCCGATCGAATCGCCGGGTTATTGGGCGAAGCATTTCGCACTAATCTGANCGACCGACCCACAGTCATTTTCGTCTCTATTATTCGACCTGTACAGGTCGAATAATAGCACTCCCCTGACGATACCGGCGTCCAATTCCGTAAGATTTACATATAGCGATCACTTGATTTGTTCTAACAAACGTGAGCCGCTCGAACCATATGTATTCGATTCACAAGTTGTCATTACCGATTTANATTTCAGCAATCAAACCATCAACGATAGCGTAGGCACATAACAAGTTAAACCCTTTGAAACCTATATATTATGTTTACAACCCGCAAACAACGNGACGGTTTGAGTGACATAACCACGAAATCTGAAATCATAAAATTCTTCACTACTAAGGGGAAAGNCCGCATNCTCCACTACGAGGGAAAANCCCGCTAGAAAATCGCTAGAAAATCAGTGAATTTGCCCTTGCATTGTCTTATACTTTTACTAGATAATGTCTAAGACTTGGCTGCAATGTCCGGGTGAGGGCACCCGGCACGGATGTCCACTGGCATATCCGAAATTTCGGAGCCACCGGTGGATCCAAATCCTCGTACGAGACGGGCAGTTTCCTGCTCCAACATGGAGCATTTGCCAGATTCGTACTCGGTTTGATTTCGGCGAATTTTCACTCNTTGGATGAGGTGCGTCTGTCGCACATGATCGCTTTTAGCGACCACTTGCCCAAAGAGCGTATCATGAGCGTCGTTGAAATCTCAGTTTCGGTCACGCAAGCTCGCGCATGGCGATCGGAAGATCGTAATGTCAGACCGCTGCACGACCGTCTGGCTCGCAGGTCGGAGGAACCTTCGAGAGGCCGTCTGAATTGCTCGATTTGTCGACCCACAGTTAGTGGGGGGAGAGTAGGAACTTTGGTAATCTCGCCGGCTATTACAACAACCACGGCCCCGTCTTCAAGAATATGTGTGAGATGCGAATCCACGATGATTGTCACNTATGACGAACTAGAGTGTCTGCTTTGCGGGTATGTGGATTACACGTACACACCGCCCGTCAAACTCAGGCCCAAGAGCATCCTCAGCACGGGCACACGGTATGTTCTGCGATATGTTGGAGACTCCAAATCCCTGTCCGAAAAGCTGACCTACGTGAAACTTAAGAGGTTTCGTAACAGGGTTGTGTTTGGAGTCAAATGCCCATTCTGTGAAAAACAAATGGACCAGTCGTCCCTTTCAGGCAAGCGCCGCGAGGTGCGGGAAGAGAGGTACAAGTGCGAATCCGGGCACCGGGTCTCGCTGTTGCCCAAGAAAGACGGTTCGATGGGCTGGAAGTAGTCCCTTTCTGAATTTAATTCAGGGCCGGGTTTCCATACGGGACCCCGGCCCCTATGGTTTTCCTGTCAGAATGTTTGCTCTAACACATCGATGCACCATCCTTGAAGTTGGAACCAGATGTCAAAAATTCCAGACCTAGCTGATAATGGATCATCTTGTCTTAAAATAATCTGCGATTTCTCTCCGCCAAGAGGAGGGATGCCAAGCCTAATCGGTGACCTTGATGGTCTGAATCCTGACATTGTGTCCGTGGCATACAATCCTGGCAAATCGGTACGGGTCAATCCGGTCGCGGCGGCAGCCTGGATCAAAGCGAACACAAAACAAGATGTTGTGTTCACTCTTGCGACCAGAGACATGAATAAAGTCGCAATCCAGAGTCTGCTTCTAGGCGCCCAACTGTTGGGCCTCCAGAATATCGTTATTGTCGAAGGCGATGGATTAAGCAATCGTGACAGAGAGCGTTTCAAAGCTGTTTATGATTTTCAACCCACTTCTTTGATCGAATCCGTGCGAGACATGAACCAGGGAAAGGATTTTAGGGGCCTGAAGCTGCGGGTCGCGACCGATTTCTCGGTGGGAGCGACGATTGATATGGGCAGGCCATCGGATTCCGAGATTCCGTTGGCGGTCCGAAAAGCGCAAGCAGGAGGCAAATTTTTCCTAGCGCAGGCAGAATTTGATCCATCCGTGATTGCCCGGTTCCGTGCAGACTTCGAGTCACATTTCGACAAGGGACATGCGCCACCTGTGTTCTATGGAGTTCAGATTCTTGCCAAGGATGGCATCATTTTCGGAAACGTGCCTCAACGCACCAGATCCGAATTAGAATCCGGGAGGTCAGGTGAAGAAATCGCGCTGGAGTTGATACAGAATCTGATGGTTCAGGGGGTGCGGACAGTGTATCTCGTCCCTCCAATATTCCGAGGAGGGAGAAGAGATTACGATTCGGCGAGGCGCGTGATCGAATCAGCCCGCCGGCTGGCGTCGTGAAACCTCCGGTCAGGCGCACAAGTTCTCAGGAATCCCGCTTCACGAACCTCGTTGACGCTGTCGGCCATCGTAGTTATAATCTGGTTAACCCACCAACAATGTTCGAAGACACATCAAAAGAGGTAAGGAATTTGGCAACCGAAACTGGCAAGCGGTATTCATGCGAGAACTGTGGCGCGGAATTCGTGGTGACACGAGGGTCTGAAGAAGGCGGGATCAACTGCTGCGGAACGCCGATGAACAAAAAGACCTAGTTCGTCCCCCGACCAGTTACTGCAACACAACGTTTTTTCGACACAACCACGGAGCGTGAATAGATGGCTAACCAGCTTGGAAGACGGTATCAATGTGAGACCTGCGGCACGATGGTGCTATGCACCAAAGCCGGCACGGGCGCAATCCAGTGCCACGGCGCCGAGATGGGCGTGCAGCAACCGCGGAAGCTTCCGTCATCTGACTAATATTCCAACGTAACCAACCCGTATACGATCACAATTTGCGACCACTGCCCTCGAATGAGGCCAGTGGTCGTTCGCGTTTCCGGGCCATTGCTANCTTCCCATACGGTTGCGCCTATCCCGAAACCATATGCGCAGTTGCTGCCGAGTGTTGTTCATCCGCATGATATGAGCTTCTCACCAGTGGCCCCGATGCGATATGCGAGAATCCCATCGACTCCCCTTCCAACCGCAACTCGTCGAACTCCCCTGGTGTGTACCACTTGACCAAGGGCGTGTGTTTTGGGGTTGGCCTCAGATATTGGCCGATGGTCAAAAGCTCGCAGTCCGCGTCTCGCAGGTCCTGCATCGTTTCAAGAATTTCGTCCCATGTCTCGCCGAGACCGACCATCATGCCGGATTTGGTTACCGCGTTTGGATTCAGATGTTTGGCTTGCTTCAAGAGTCTAAGCGACAGATCATAGTCGCCTTTTGACCTCACTCGCCGAAACACCCTTCTTACCGTTTCGATGTTGTGATTCAACGTGTCAGGGCCGGCTTCCATCACGCTCGCGAGGGCCGATGGGTCGCCCCGGAAATCAGGGATCAGCACTTCGATCTTGGAGCCTGGGCTGCGTTTGCGAATCTGGGTGATGCACTGAGCGTATATGAACGCACCGCCGTCGGGCAGATCGTCTCTGTCTACAGATGTAATGACAGCGTATGACAGGTCCAATCGCTTGACAGTCTCCGCGAGCCTGAGCGGTTCCTGGAGGTCAAGACCCACGGGCGTCCCGGAGGTAACGGCGCAATAGCTGCAAGCTCTGGTGCATATATCGCCCAGAATCATGAATGTCGCGGTGCCGCGCTCCCAGCATTCACCGATATTCGGACAATGTGCCTCTTCGCACACCGTGTTCAGTTGCTCTCCTCTGAGTATTTCTTTGAGTTCGATGTACTTTGGGCCGCCTGGCATTGGGACCTTGAGCCAAGGGGGGAGCTTGCGTTCAATGGCCATGTTTCCTCCATTATCCTCATGGTAGAGACATATTATCAGATGCTCATGGCTGGACATCAATTCATGGCTGGTTGCTATGCTATAGTAAAGCCGCGTTATTTGTTGGCAAACGCGGCCGTTGTGTCCAGATTCAAGGTTACACGACAAGCAGATTTACTGCCAATCAAATTGTCCAAGCAGGCAAGCGATTAACCGGCAAATGACATCTTCAGTCCAAAAAACCGCCAGCGAACGCGAAAACGAACTGGTCGAACTGGATTTGATCCAGATGGGGCCGCTCGGAGACACTCTCGCCGATTTTGAAGATCAGACGATCAACGTGTTCGGTGGAATCGAGGGCGAGCGTGTCGTTGCCCGCATCTATCGGTACCGACGACGCAAACAACGGATAATATCGGCGATGGTTGAGACGGTTCTGAGGCCATCAGAGCATCGAGTTGCAACACCATGCCCTTATTATGGGCCATGCAGCGGCTGCCAGTGGCAGCATGTGTCATACGAACGTCAATTGGGGCTGAAGCAAGAGGCGGTCGCCGCACAACTTCGAGAGTTCCAGAGTCTGGCTGACGTAACCGTGTCGCCGACGATGCCAGCGCCTGAGCGATTCAATTACCGAAATCACGCGAGATTCACGGTGAGATTTGGAGGTCAGTTGGGGTTCTCGAATCGAATAACTCGGCATTTCGCCCGTGTCGACGAATGTATGTTGATGGGAGCAAAAATAAACGAAGCTATCACCGAATTGCAGGACAAAGCGGGAGAAACGTCCAACCTGTCGGTGCGGGTTGGGACCAACACGGGCGACAGATTGATTCAACCCACGTTCCAAAACTCAGACATCGCCCTTGCCTCTGGACAGAAGCACTATCACGAAAACCTGCTGGGCAGAGACTTCAAGGTCGCGTCTCCCTCGTTTTTTCAAGTCAACACCGCTCAGGCAGAAAACTTGGTGAATCTAGTCAAAGAGAGACTTGAATTGAGCGGCAACGAGACTGTTGTGGACGCATACGCGGGCGTTGGTGTATTTGCCATCCTGCTCGCCCCTTACGTGGCTCGCGCTATCGCGATTGAGGAGTCAAGCTCCGCAGTTTCCGATGCCAGGGAAAATGCAAAGAGGCTTGGAAATATCGTGTTTATCAAAGCCCGAACCGAGGACGCCCTCGGAATGCTGAAAGAGGAAGCGAATCTTCAGTCGACACCAGACGCAGTGATTCTGGACCCGCCGAGAGTCGGATGCCACCCCGGAACGTTGGACGCCCTGTTGGAACTTGGGCCGCGCCGTGTTGTCTACGTGTCCTGCGACCCGCCATCGTTGGCCCGAGACCTGGACATACTTGCCGAAGGCGGCTACAAAGTTGACTCCGTAGAGCCAGTGGATATGTTTCCTCAGACGTACCATGTCGAGTGCGTGGCGACCATGACTCAGGCCAGTTTATGAAAAGCGCTCCGCGAAAAACTCTACCGACGATACTTCTGGCTTCATCGTCGCCCAGGCGTCGAGAGATCATGCAGGGCGTCGAAAACCTTGTAGAAGTGTTGAGTCCGGACATCGAAGAAGGACCGCGTAACGCCGGAGAGTCCCCGGAAGAGTACGTGTCCAGACTGTCGAGAGAGAAAGCCGAAGCTTCGATGGTTAATGGCATCGTTGGAACAATACTCGCTGCCGACACAACCGTTGTTCTGGATGGCGAAGTCATGGGAAAGCCGGCAACCAGACCTGAAGCCAAGCATATGCTTCAAAAACTCCAAGGTCGGGTCCACAGCGTAGTAACAGGCGTGACGGTTCGTGGCATCATGGGCGCCAACTTCGTAACCGCGTCCAGGACAACGTCAGTACATGTCAGGGATTTTTCAGAATCGGAGATGGAATTGTACTTAGNTTCTGGGACTCCGATGGATCGGGCTGGAGCATACGGCGTGCAAGACCTGCCCTTCAATCCGGTCACAAAAGTGGATGGGTGTTATCTTAACGTAGTTGGATTGCCTTTNTGNACNGTAGTTAGTCTGATGGAGAAGGTTGGCACGGTTTTGAAGCTTCACCCCAGATTNCACGTGCCGTACTTTGATCGATGCGATCGGTGCGAGTTGGGTTGTCGAGAGGCCTAGATATGAGTTTCCTCGGTATGGGAACGATGGAAATATTGCTCATTCTGGTCCTGGCCTTCATATTCCTGGGGCCCGAGCGCATGCTTGACGCCGCCAGGATGTTGGGCAAGTTGGTTCGTGAGGGGCGCAAACTGGCCTCCGAGTTGCCTCAAGTAGTAATTGAAGACGACGATATCAAGGTCATCTACAACGATGAGGCGCCAGGGCCAACGCAGGGGGCTACGAGACCGACTCCTCAATCGCACACGCCAAAAGAAGGCGCAGACCCAANCCAAGAAGTGCCCGAAGGACCCGTGTCGCACCAACCGGCACGGACCTCCCCACCGATACCCAGCAAGCCTCCGGAAGAGCCACCGAAGACATGAACCGCCAATCGCTCCCGATTCGAGATCATCTGTTGGAACTGAGGCGGCGCATGACGTGGGCCGCCGGTTCTGTGTTTGTGACGACGGTAATCGCGTTCATTTTCCATGAGCA
>PAIW01000096.1 GCA_002710885.1 Chloroflexota bacterium
GAGGCCGCAAGGCACCGAGAGCGTCGGAGCGCCGTTGAAGTTATAGGGCGCAGTGTACTTTTGAAATGCGGTGCCTCGGCGGTCGTCCATCGGGCCGTAATTCATCTCAACAGTGACAGGATGAGCCGGCCGCGTCATCGAAGGACACGCCAGCACGTCGATGTTCTGGAACGCCTCNCGAATCAGNCCATTGCACTCGGCGCGCATGTTGTTTGCCTTGGCATACTGAGCACCNGTCACCTCGGCTCCCTGGTCCAGCCAACCTCGGAACCACGGGCCGTAGTCGTCTCGGCGTTCGGGATAATTCTCGGTATGGGCTGCCACCGCCTCAGCCGAACACAGGATCGGCCACGCTGGGAC
Source organism: Chloroflexota bacterium (assembly GCA_002710885.1). Next base: position 361 of record PAIW01000096.1, read on the forward strand.
GTATTTATCCACATCTGGCATCTGGATCGTCACGATCTCAGCGCCCAGGCCTTCGAGAATCTTCACGCCATCTGCGACAGCCTGTGCCAGTTCAGGGTCGACGTCTTTGGATGCATACTTTTCGTCCCATCCAATTCGCAAACCTTTCACGCCGCCGCCGATGTTTTCGAGCATATCGGGGACTGGCACGGGCAGNGTAGTAGGGTCGTTAGAGTCCTGACCNGCGATGGCGTGAAGCATAATCGCCGCATCCGCCGAGCTTCGAGTCATCGGGCCTACATGATCCAGGGATTCAGCGAGGGCCAGGACGCCGTACCGGCTGACCCGGCCCCATGTTGGCTTCAGTCCGACGATTCCACATGCCGCTGACGGGAATCGAATAGAGCCTCCGGTGTCGCTGCCAAGAGAGCCGTAGCACATGCCTGCGGCGGTCGCGGCCCCGGANCCGCTGGAGGACGAGCCTGCCCAACGATCCACGTTCCACGGATTCTTGGGGATTTGCAACTCAGGGTTGTAGCCGCCCATCGCGCCCTCAGTGAGGTTGAGTTTTCCCAAGAGAACCGCGCCTGCGGACTCAAGTCGCTCCACGACCGTCGAATCGAAACTCGGCACATGGTCTAGGTAAACCTTCGAGCCGCCCATCGTCCGAACGGCTTTGGTGAAGCAAAGGTCCTTGACGGCGATTGGCATTCCGTGGAGAGGACCACGATAATGGCCATCCGCGATTTCACCCTCGGCCTGTTGAGCGGAGGCGANGGCTTGTTCTGCCATCAAAGTGGCATAGCTCATATATTTACTGTCCAGTTCCTCGATGCGGGTTAGAATCGCCTTCGTCACTTCGACGGGGGATATATCCTTTGTTTGGATCATTTGACCCAGCTCNGTAATAGTCTTGTAGTGCAGCGGTGAATTAGGCATTGCGTTGNTCCTCCAGGGTCAAATGAACAATATGCGACGTAGTTGGGCTCGATTGTAATGGGCGATGGACGATCTGACAAAGGCTTGTATGATTGACCTATGATGATGCCGGAAATATACTCGCCTGACATCAGGCCATAAACACAATGGAGAGCGCCATGACCAACGGCAGCAGCAACGACACTCGCGACATCACAACCGAAGACGTACTGGGCGTCGGCGCATCGGCTGACACCTGGAAGATTCTCACNCACGCCCCCGGCCCGTCTGGGAAAGTGCCGTTCACGGCCGATTTTCTGATCGAAAATCCCAGCGGCGACCACTTTGGCATGACACAGAACGCAGGCATGGGTTGGGATCCTGTCGAGTTAATGAGGAAGCAGTTCGTCATTCTCTCCACGGCTGGGGGTATGAGAGAGCCTGACGGAACCCCAATTGCTCTGGGCTTGCACACGGGGCACTTCGAACTGGCTGGGTTGGTCGAGGCTGCCGCAAGAGAGTTTAAGGATTTGAACTCTATTCCTTTCGCGCTATTTTGCTCTGATCCTTGCGACGGACGATCAATGGGCACGAATGGAATGCTCGATTCTCTGCCGTACCGTAACGACGCCGCGCAGGTGTTCAGACGTCTGGCGCGCTCGCTACCAACGGCCAAAGGCGTTCTTGGCGTCGCGTCCTGTGACAAAGGCTTGCCTGCCATGATGATGGCGATGGCGGGACTCCGAGACAAGCCTGTGGTAATCGTTCCAGGTGGGGTCACCCTGGCTTCTGAGGGCGCAGAAGATTTGGGCACGATTCAATCGATCGCTGCGCGGTTTTCCCAGGGCGAAGTCACGTTGGAGTACGCTCAGGACATGGGGTGCAGGGCCTGCGGCTCTCCAGGCGGCGGTTGCCAGTTCCTGGGCACGGCTGGCACGTCTCAGGTCGTTGCTGAGGCATTGGGCCTCGCTATAACTCATGGCGCGTTGTCGCCTTCCGGAACTCCGGCATGGAGGGACATCGCAGTCCGTTCCGCCCGTGCGCTGGTCATGGCCGAAAAACGGGGAGTCACCTCTCAGGACATTTTGACTGATGCCGCGTTCAAAAATGCTATGGTCGTCCACGCCGCTTGCGGTGGATCGACGAACTTGTTGCTCCACACACCCGCGATAGCGCACGCAGCCGGNCGCACATTGATGACCGTCGAGGATTGGGACGCAATCAACAAAGAAACGCCACGCATAGTGGACGTCCTGCCCAACGGCCCGACCGGTTACCCGACGGCAGAACTCTACGGCGCCGGCGGCGTGCCAGAGGTAATGCTGCACCTTCGGAAAATGGGACTTTTGGAAACATCAGTATTGACCGCCACAGGCCAGACCCTGGGTGAGAATCTCGACTGGTGGGAAGGTTCTCAACGGAGACACGATGTCCGTTCCTATCTTCTAGACCACAATGGCACAGACCCGAACAACGTAATCATGCCGCCCGACAGAGCTAGGGAGAAGGGCCTGACCAGCACAGTTACGTTCCCATCAGGCAACATCGCGCCTGAAGGTTCGGTGATTAAGAGCACAGCCATAGACCCGACCGTGGTTGATGACGACGGTGTGTATCGCAAGGTTGGTCCTGCCAGGGTTTTCCGGTCGGAGCGAGATGCGGTCCGCGCCATCAAGAGCCGCGACGAAGACGAACGAGTTAAAGGTGGCGACATCATGGTGCTGACTTGCGGTGGCCCATTGGGGACCGGGATGGAAGAGGTGTACCAGATAACAGCCGCGCTCAAGCACTTGTCGTATGGCAAACATGTGGCATTGATCACGGACGCTCGATTCTCCGGTGTTTCCACGGGGGCATGTGTCGGACACGTTGGCCCAGAGGCTCTGGCGGGTGGCCCGATTGGGAAGGTTAAGGAACGCGACGTAATTGAAATCGTGGTTGATCGCAATTCGCTGGAAGGCACAATTAATCTGGTGGGTGAAAACGGCATCAATCACGGCTCCGACTGGGGGCGCCAGGAGTTGGATCGCCGACCGACGCCGGACGATCTTGCGCCTCACCCGTTCCTGCCCGATGACTCTCGCCTGTGGGCCGCGCTTCAGGACGCCTCCGGTGGGACGTGGGGCGGCTGTGTGTTCGATGTCGACTCGATCATAGAAACACTCGAAGCGGGAAAATCGGTTCTTGGCAGATAGCGAATGGACATTGTGAGACAGAACGATCCCGATGTGCCGGACTAAGGTGCNCCTCATTATCACTCTGTCAGNATAGGTGACATGCTGTTTCTGTCGGGCCTTATCGCAAAGATGACAGATGCCGAACAGGGCAGTCTTGGCGATCAGACAGAGGCCATTGCCATAGTGGACTGCATGCAGTTTAAAATGACGACAACTGCGCGAACGTACATAGCTGTCGATACGAGGCCAACAAGTCAAATGCGGCCACCTAGGCTGACTTGAACCGGCTTTCGTACACAACTGAGGATTTTTTTTGCTAGCGCCTATATAATGGGCTGGAAGCTTGTTGCGTCATCCTCATCCAACGGCAACCACGCGATGTCGCCCGGCGGTTCCTGCGAGGGGTTTCGTTGGGAGTTTCGATGGCTGAACGCCATATTCGGTTTCGTAGCTCTGAAAACAACAACCAGGAAAGACGTGCGAGACACCGATTCAAAGAATCGACCTGCGAATCCAAATTATCCAGGGAGCGGTGAGTAATGCCAGGACCAAATGGAAATACCACAGCCACAGTAGGCAATATAGCGCTGTCCAGCCAGACCAACAAAAGCGACGTATCGCTTCCGGATTACGACAAAGACAAGGTAGAGGACATCGGATTCCTGACAGCGATGACACTCACGATTCTGGGCAATTACGCTCAGACTGGCCATTTCGGAGGTCCGCTGGCCTACACTCCTTATACCGTTACTTCTCATCTCATCGGCCCTGAAAACGGGGGTTTGAGGTACGATTACCGTCGGCCGAAACATCCCTACGCGGATCGGTTTATGTTGGCGGGCGGCCACAACACTCCAGTGAATTATGCTATGTGGATGATCATGGGAGAGGCGTTGTCAAGGCAACATGCCCGCACAGGTGACGAAAAATACGCTGCCGACCCTATCACGTCCATGCTGTCAATCGACGCCCTGGGCTTCCGCCGTGGTCAGGGGGCACTGGATACTCTGCTCCAGGACACTGACCTTGTGGACCATCCCTTGATGGCTCAGGCCAAAATCAGGGGCATTCGCGCTCTGGCCGGGCATTCTGAATCGACTGATCTGACAAACGACGTGAATGGAGGGCCTTCAGGAATCGCCATCGCCACTGCTGCAGGTAAGGCGGCTTTTTGGGATATGGTAGGCGCGCCCGACAGCCTTAAGATCATCGCGCTCGAAGGGGAGTTTGCGATGACCTCCGGCCATTCCCAAGAACTTAAGACGACCGCGGTGGCCCAGCAGGTTGGCAAACGACTGCGTATCCTGTTGTCCTATAACAACGCAGGTATTGACGACAGTTTGGTCGGCGGGGTGATCAAACCCGAGTTCGACGCATACCAATTAGAGGGCCAGTGGGCGTCATATGGATGGAACGTCCTCACTCTAGACGACGCTAACGACTACGACCAGGTGGCAGGCGTTCTAAAGACGATGGAGGACTGGGACCCGACAGATCGGAGGCCCATGATCGTCATCGGCCGCACAGTCAAAGGATGGTGGCCGGGAGCGCAGAACGGGAAGATCCCCAGGTATGGAGATCAGATCGTGAGCTACCAAAGTCACCCGTACGCATTCTCGTTCAACAACGACTATTTCCAGGCGCTAGCAGGAACGTTCGAAAAACGATTCGGCGTCGAGTTCCAAGGGATCCACGACGGAGCGGTCGCAAACGACCGTGAACGACTGATCCAGTTCAAGACCAACATCGATGTTGTCATGTCCGTGTTGGAGAAAAATGGCCTTGGAGAATGGCTAGCGAATCGGCTGGTCGATATTGGTGATTCGGTCGCGGATGATCTGCCGCTACGTATAGATCGGTCTAAAGACCCGTTCCAAGACCCACGTCTTGCGGTCGAGAACCTGCCAGTGGAGGCTCAAAATCTCACAGTGCGGAACAGTGATTCCGGTGAAGAGAAGGAAATCACGATCAAGTTGTTTGAGGAACCTGGCAATGTTCGGGGAACACGCAGAGCGATTTCTGAAATCGTCAAGTGGATGAACTACGTGACCCAGAATAGGTTTATGATTGTTGCCGCTGATCTCGCCGAATCCATCAATGTCGAGAACGGCTCTTTCTGGGGTCATTACGACCCCGTAAAAAACCCGTTGGGAACCCGGCTCAAGGCGGTCATTCAGGAGGCAGGCAACGCATCGACGGCCATTGGGCTTGTCGGCCAGAGTGCTTCTCTTGACCCCGACAAGCACGTTGGCGTATGGGCCATAAGTGGATCGTACGGCGCGTTCACGCCGTTGATGTATCTGCCAGCACGGGTGTGGAGCCAGCAGAACCAAGATAGCCCGTTCAGAGTTGGAGTGTTGAACATCCTCGCCGGACACTCAGGGCCCGAAACGGCGGCGGACGCTCGCACCCACTTCGGCATATTTTCGCCGCAGGTCTGGAAGCTGTTCCCCAAAGGACAGGTAATTACGCTGAGCTTTTGGGACTACAACGATGTGGCTCCTGCATATTTCGCAGCGGCATCGATTGCTGCCAGAGAGCCCAAGGTTGGCGTTATCGTACTCGAAGTCGCAAGACCCGACTTCCCGGTGGCCGACCGTGCCACGTTCGCCGATACTGACCTCACTGCTGCGGCCAAAGGGTTCTACCTGATACGGGATTTTGATCCCGACAAACCCAAACACGGATACGTCATGACTCAAGGCTCCTCGTCTACGGTCAACCTCGTTTCGGTTCTGGACAAACTGGAGCAGGACGGGGTGAATGTCAAGGTGGTCGCGTGCATCAGCGAGGAATTGTTCCAGCGACAGTCGGCAGATTACCAGAATTCGGTTTTGCCGGCCGAAGCGCGCTATGACATGATGGTGGTCACCACAGGCACGCGGCGTGTGTGGCCGATTCAGGACCCTGGGCCGCTGACCAAGGAGTATTCGCTGGTGTCGGATTGGGACGACCAATGGCTGACCGGCGGCTCGGAGGCCGATGTTATCTCAGAGGCCCATCTCGACGCCGAGTCCATTTACAGAGGCGTCAAACGATTCGCGGACGAGCACGACCATCGAATATCCAGCCAAGCCCGGCATTTGGCAGGTCTGCAATAGACGCATAACCAGTCAAAACACTAGGCCCTGACCCCAGAGATAACACCTTGGGGTCAGGGTCGTTTTGATTGCCGTCCACTGCCATACTGACTGGGGCGATGTGTCCAGTCAGAGTTTCGGGCCGTTTACTCGCCGATTCCCAATTCGGCCCTCAAATCTCGGATCGTTTCTTCGCGACTGCGCGCAGGTTCCCGGACTCGCAAGGCGATGGGGGCGTTCTCGACTTCGGCGAAAATTTTCACTGAAACAAACACCGGACCCGTCTCATCGAGGATGCTCCCGATGTTGGTCACGAAATCCTCAAGGTCGTCAAATTCGTGTGTCGATGCGTAACCAGCCTCGCGGGCCATCCCTGCGTAGTTAATCTCCTCGGCGTTGGGAACTGGCTGTCCGCCGGTGGTCGCGTATGACTCGTTATCGAGCAGAATATGATAGAAATTCTTGGGCTTTTTGCCGGAGATCGTGGCCAGAACCCCTAGGTTCATCAGCAGAGAGCCTTCGGCGTCGAACAGCACCACCTTTTCATCGGGCAATCCGACCGCGAGACCGAACGTCGCTGANGCCGTATGGCCCATTGCCCCTCCCAAAGCGACGTCTCGATTCGGGTTAGTGCTTATGTTTTTCCAGTGACGGCCTGCCCTGCCGGTTGTCGTCACGATTGCGTCGCCGCGATGCTCTTGAAATGCGTTGAATACGTCAACTGCTTCGATCAATTTTTCGTCTCCTGATGGTTTGANATTGCGTTGAGAATATCGACTCAGCGTCACCCGCTAGCGGTTGAATCCGTGGTACTCATCGCCGACCAGAACAACCACCGGTCGTCGCGTTTCGCGCGCCTCGGCGAAAGCCGCCGAAATTCGGTCGCCGTCCTCATCCTGTTCAACCAAATAGTAGTTGATGCCGAACGCATGGAGGAATGGCTCAGTATATGTCGCTGCTGTGTCAGGCGTCACGCCATGACGTGTCCAGCCTCGGTATCCGACCACCATCACCAACGGGTATCCTGCGTTAAGCGCCATGCCTCGAATCGAGTCACCAGACTCCAACATCCCGGTGTTCTGGATCAAGCACACCGGCACTTTGCCTGCAATGTTCAGACCCAGAGCTGTGCTCATGGACTCACCCTCGCGGGACACAGGGATGATGTCCAGGGACGGCTCGTTGACCATTAATTCGTACAGATAGTTTGTCTCGCTGTCTGGTATGGTGATGATGTGAGTCACGCCGTTCTTTTTGAACTCCTCAATCAGGGTTTCGGGTCTGAGGATTTGAGCTTGCTGCTGTGTCACGTGGACCTCTCCTTTTAGAAAATTTGTGCACGACATCCGGTGTTGGAAGCTTTTCTGTCGCGACCTGGCTGGGATCAGGTGGATCATATCATGAATTCTCGTTCTGGTCAGAAAATTCGCAGTCTGTCTGACTCGAACACTGTATCCTTTGNCCGATACCCAAAAAAGATGAAATTAGCGTGCAGTCGAAGTGAAAAAATTGAGGTGGCACATTGGCAAAATTAGACACAGTCGAAATCAAACAGTTATTGAAGGAACCCATAATATCGACCATCACTACGATGCGACCCGACGGCACGCCCCACATGACTCCTGTGTGGCACTTCGTTCGTGGCGACAAGATCTTGGTGGGAGTTGAAGAAAAATCAGTCAAAGCTCGTAACGTTCGCGAAAATACGACCGTGGCCTTATGCGTTGTGGCCAACGAGTCGCCACAGCGTTGGGCGCTCGTGAATGGCACAGCAAAATTGACGCATCACGAAGTAACCGACGTGGTGACAGAGGTGTCCATGCACTACGTNCGAGGCGAGGAGGAAGGCAAGGCGTATGTTGAAAAAGTGTTGAGTGAGTTGGAGTTCGTCCTGCTGGAGATTACGCCGACGAGTATTGTTGGATTCGACGGGTTGGATTAATTCGGAATTTCGCGATTTCGGTTTTCGCCCAAAGGCGGTAGAATTGCGCTGAGTCACGAAAGAGGGGAGGGAACTTTTAGATGAACCCAGTAAGTTTGTTCGACCTAGAGAAAATGGCAAAGCAGGTGATGCCCCACAATTCCTGGGAGTTCGTCGACGCCGCATCGGGTGACGAGATCACCAAGCGAAGGAATCGCACCGCTTTCGAGGACATCACAATCAATCCAAACTTTCTGATTGATGTGGGAAACCGCGATCTGTCGGTTGAGGTGCTTGGCGAAAAAATCGCCTTCCCGATCATGGTTGCACCAGCGGGAGGACAGCGCGCGGTGCATCCCGATGGCGAACAAGCAACAGCGAGGGCAGCAGGATCTGTCGGGACTCTCTACACATTGCCGACCAGTTCAGGATACAGTATCGAAGAGGTTGCGGAAGTCGCAACAGGCCCGCTTTGGTTCCAGATATATCACTTCAACGACCTGGTGACTGAGCTTCTTGTGACCAGGGCCAAAGCCGCCGGATACAAGGCCATATGCCTCACCATCGACACTCCCATAGGTAGCCCCAAGGAGCGAGATGTTCGCAACGACATGGTGCGTAGGCCGGGTCAATTCTGGGGCAGTCTTAGAGACCGNCCTGATCTCGCAGCCCTTCGAGAAGTCGGAATCCCGGACATGGCGGATTGGAGTCCTCCCGGATACGCTGGGCTTACTTGGGATCGCTTGGGTTGGCTGAAGGACCTTACTGACCTCCCCTTGATTATTAAGGGCGTTCGCACGGTTGGCGACGCGATTCAGGCGGCNGAGCATGGAGCGGACGCTGTGGTTGTCTCGAATCATGGCGGCAGGCAATTGGACGGCACGAGGTCATCTATTGAGACTCTCCCGGAAATCGCGAGCGCGGTAGGCGACAGGCTTGAGGTTTTCCTCGACTCAGGCATCCGTCGGGGACTTGATGTCTTGAAGGCGATAGCTCTAGGGGCGCGAGCGGTTTTGATTGGACGCCCGTTGTTCTGGGGTCTTGCAGTCAACGGAGAGGCGGGNGTAAGGACGGTGTTGGACATCCTGCGCGTGGAGTTTGACAGAGCGATGGCCTACTGNGGACGCACGTGCATCGCAGACATCGATCGTGGTCTGGTGAACCTACCGAGCGAACTCTAGACTATATCGTGCGCCATTGTAGGGTCAGATTGAGGCGAATCGCAGAACCGAACGCGCCGGCATGAACAGGCCAAAACCGAGAATGACTAGTGGCGTCGCCATGGGTATGAAGTTTGCAGCAACGTCGACTAATCGGTTTTTAGATTGTATTCGCTCCAGCGCGGCCCCAACTGGCGACATCGTTCCGCTGGGAACGCGCTGACGTCAAACTTGTCAGACTTGGGCATCGGATGATACAAAGTCCGATACAGTCCACCGAGTCTGGAGGCAAACAACATGGCAGACCGACTTCACACCCCATTGTGCGACATGCTGGGGATCGAATATCCAATCGTGCTGGCAGGAATGGCCGCTGGCGGACAGGCCCAATCCACAGCGCCGACCCCTGTAAAGCTCGTGGCAGCCGTGACGAATGCAGGNGGTCTCGGAGTCATGGGCGACAACTTCGCGAACCTTGACGAACTTGACGCAGGTATCAAAGAGCTTCGCAGTCTGGTTGGAGGCCGCCCATTCGGCGTGGACTTCCTGCTGCCGGCTGTTCGAGCCGAGGTCACTACGACCAATAAAGAAGAAATTTACGCCCAGATTGAACGGGACCACCCGAGTCACGTTGCGGTGGTCGAAGAACTCATTCGTGAGCACGGGCTTGAACGGGCCGGGCTGGGGCCTTCAGAGCCGATGTCCACCGATCTTTTGAATCGCAAAATTGAAGTGCTTTTGGACAACAAGGTTCCTGTATTCGCGGCGGCCCTCGGAGACCCCGCGATGATGACCGACCGGGCCCACGATCAAGGCATGCAGGTCATAGGGATGGCTGGGGCGGTGCGACACGCCCAGCGTCACGTCGCGGCGAACGTCGATATCATCACGGCTCAAGGCACTGAGGCCGGAGGCCACACCGGCTATATCTCGACGATGGTTCTGGTTCCGCAGGTTGTTGACGCTGTGGCGCCGATGCCGGTTCTCGCGGCCGGCGGCATCGGATCGGGCAGGCATCTTGCGACGGCTCTGGCGCTTGGCGCTCAGGGCGCGTGGGTCGGCACCGCCTTCCTCACGTCCGAGGAGACGAACATCCCGGACGACCACCAACAGCAGATTCTAGGAGGCCAGTCATCCGATTTTACGACCAGCAAGTTTATGTCAGGCAAGAACCAGCGTTCTTACAACAACGCGGTCAAACAGGCATGGGCAGACTCCGGCCTCGAAAATCTGGACATGCCTCTCCAGGGGATTTTGCAAGAACCATTTACTCGCGCGGCTAAAGCGGCAAACAGGTATGATCTGGTGGGCAACCCGTCAGGGCAAATCAGCGGCATGCTGAACGAACGCCGCCCTGCAAAGGACATCCTCATGGACATGGTGAACGAGGCGCGAGACACGATCGAAGGTCTTCAAAAGCACCTCTAAATTGGTTGGTTAGATCACGGATTAATGCACCACGAGGATACGACATCGAAGGAGAACGCAATGACCCTGCCAGACCGCATGAAGTTCGGGATTTTCTTGGGACCGTTTCATCGGGTCGGGGAAAATCCCACTCTTGCAATCGATCGCGACCTGGAGCTAGTCGAGTGGCTGGACCAGCTTGGCTTCGACGAAGCATGGATAGGGGAGCATCACAGCGCAGGATGGGAGACCATCTCATCTCCGGAAATATTCATGGCGGTGGCGGCAGACCGAACGCGTCATATCAAGCTGGGCAGTGGGGTCATCAGCCTCCCCTACCATCATCCTCTTATGGTTGCTAACCGCATGGTGCAACTTGACCATATGAGCCACGGCCGCGTGATGCTCGGCGTAGGCCCCGGAGCGCTGCCCAGCGATGCTTACATGATGGGCATTGATCCCACGACTCAACGCGAGAAGATGGACGAGGCACTGGGGATAATATTGAGGCTCTTCACCGAGGACGATCCGATCACTTACAAGAGCGATTGGTTTGAGCTTACCGAAGCGAGCTTGCAGTTGCGTCCATTCCAACGACCGTATATGCCTCTTGCTGTCGCGTCTGTGCAGTCACCGGCAGGTGTCGCGCTAGCAGGCAAATATGGCGCCGCGGTGCTGACAATCACGGTGCCACGCGACCCTTCAAAGGGGCCTTCGCCTTTGGAATTTCTATGGGAAGTGGCAGAGGAATCGGCAGCTGAACATGGTCAGACCGTGAACCGGCATGACTGGAGGCTGACCTTGCCCGTGCATCTGGCTGAGACCCGTCAACAGGCTCGCGACGAAGCTCGGATGGGCGCAGGACGATTCCTGCGAGAGTACAGCGAGGGAACCAACGGACGCCCACCTGCTTTTGATGGCCCGTTGGACAAGGTTATCGACCACATGGCAGATAATGGTTCCTGGGTTGTCGGCACGCCTGATGATCTCATTGAGGCTATATATCGACTGGATCAACAGAGCGGCGGATTCGGCGGATTGCTGGTCCAGACGGTTGACTGGGCCCCGCGGGACAAAATGCTTCATAGTTACGAGTTATTGGCCCGATACGTGATGCCTCACTTCCAGGGGTCAATTAAGAGTGTCAAGCGATCGAACGAGTGGGTGACGTCTCGCCAAGAGCCTCTAGTCGCCGGTCGAACGGCGGCCATCGACAGAGCCCACGAGACTTACGCTGAACGCAGCAGGTAAAGTTCTAAATTTGGTTATTCCGAGGTAACGTTGTGTCTTTTTTTTTCGTGCAGATGGCAGACCCCCAATTCGGAATGTTCGCCTTCTTCAGCACGTTGACCGATGAAGAAGTCGAGGAACGCTGGCGCAGGCAATTGTTCGTCCGAAAGGCTCCTGAAATCATCACCGGATTTGCTGACGAGTCCAGGCTTTACACCCTGGCTATCGAAGCCACCAACCGCCTGAAACCCGCGTTCGTTGCCATGTGTGGCGATATGGTTCACGATCCCAAAGACCAGAACCAGTTAGATGAACTTTTCCGAATCACGGCCATGCTCCAAGATGACATTCCAATCCATTGGGTATCAGGGAACCACGACGTAGGTGACGCTCCAACGACCGAATCTCTCGCGCTTTATCGGGAACGATTCGGGCCGGATAACTTCTCATTTGACCATGATGGCTGCCACTTTGCGGTGATAAATAGCTCGGTGTGCTATAACCCTGAAAACGTGCCGGACGAATGGGAGAGCATCGTCCAGTTCCTGAATGATGATCTCAGCGCCGCGAGATCCAACGGATCCGAGGACATAATCTTGTTCACCCACCATCCGCTGTTCCTTGAGCGTGCGGATGAAGGTGACGGATACTTCGTTATTCCTAGAGATCGTCGTAAAGTGATTTTGGACATATTGCACGAACACGATGTGTCGTCTGTGTTCGCTGGACACTGCCATCGCAATAACTACGCAGAGGATCGCAAACTCCAGATGGTGGTCACTGGCGCGGTTGGTTATCCTTTGGGTGACGATCCGTCAGGGTTGCGGGTTGTGAAGGTGCGAGGCGACGGCGTCACCCACAAATATTATGCGATGGATGACCTCCCCGATTCGATCGCATTGTAGACTCTGATTCAGCCACCGGTGCGATTTGATTCGAGGCCAGAAAACAGTCATNCAAANACAAATATCAGGAAGGAAAAAATATGNCACANGGTTTGAGGGTTAGTTACGGAGAGTATGTTTTTGAACACGTANTCGGTTGGGCGCCGCTGCCGGACGGNTGGGAATGGAANCATGTTGTNGGCGTAGGGGTCAACAGCAAAGACGAGATNTTTGCTTACAATCGCAGCGANCATCCNATGATCGTGTTGAACCAGGACGGAGAAATNCTCAGNACGTGGGGAGANGGAGTGTTCGGCACTGCCCACCATCTTTTCATTGCCCCTGACGANTCGGTTTANACTACAGACNTNGGAACTCACGTGGTCCAGAAATGGTCTCCCGATGGCGACCTGCTGATGACGATTGGGACACCTAACGAACCTGCCGNGNGGATGAGNGGNGACCCTTTCAACCGGCCCACCGACATTTGCCTGGGACTCGACGGTTCGATATATGTAACCGACGGCTACGGCAACGCGCGCGTCCATCACTTCACGGCGGAAGGCGAGCATATCAAATCCTGGGGCGAGCCTGGGTCAGGCCCTGGCCAATTCATCATTCCCCACAGCGTGTGCATCGACAGTTCGGGCACGCTTTATGTCTCTGATCGCGAGAACAGCCGCATACAGGTATTNACCCCGGACGGGGANTACATCAGAGAATGGAAGGGNGTGCACAGGCCAGANCACATGGTTNTGGACGACGACGAAAATATGTACGTCGCGGAGTTGGGCGGCTACCTGGGCCTNGACGCCGATTCGCCTCCGACCAATCCTGTGACCCATCCCGCCGGCGTCAAGGTGATGACGCTGGACGGCCAGTGGCTGGGAGGCTGGGGTATGAGCACCTGGACACCCGGCGACATTCGCGCGGCCCATGCTCTTGCTCTGGACTCTAAAGGGGACCTTTACGTAGGNGAAACATTGGACCCCGCTCGCATGCANAAGTTTGTGCGNGTCNCNGATTAGACCNCGCATCNGCAACTGAATCATATNTGGGCGCTCCTAAAATCGGAACGCCCNTNTNTGCTATGTGCCTGTGGGCTATCGAATCANNGTAAGCNTTCGGCGCTNGATTTCNTCCAGAANCTCCTCGTCCNNTCGGTNGTCGTCCAACTCCACGCNGANACCGTCGGCTAGGCGGCATCGGAAACAGTNGTATGCCGAGACGNGGGCNATGTCCAGGATTTCGCGGTCNGNCCAACNCACGGATCGCNGGCCGTCCAGATCGTNTTTCGTGATACTGGTCGCAGTNAGAGTAATNTTCTTGACGTACTCTAACATCGACTGCTCTTTCCNTGGAAGGNCGAGACTGCGCCNGTCCTCNGNCANCTGANCGGCGANTCATGTNNTGTTGNCAGTTTNCANGACCACTTTACNGAGAGCCTCCNCGTGCATNCTGGTTCAANAATGACNTCTGTTGAGAGCGGACGTGACCAGCGCAACCATCTCGNGANGCCGAGGNNCCAGAGCTCCGTTCTTGCGCCAGGANTGTTGGAGGGNGTCGATGGCTNTCATCGCGTCAACATTGANGCTCGANGCCTTNTGGATGTTTGACNCTCTGCGGCCTTCNTTGCGGGCCTGTNNGTAGTACTCAGNTAACTCTCCTNTGGATTCTCGTTCCTCGACGACTTTTATCCAATCTATATGCCTTCCGATTCCGTTTTGCTCCAATTCAATAGTGGTTATTTTACGCGGAATTCGAGGATTATTGTGATACCCGTGAACTTCGATCATGAACCGTCGATTACCTCAATTTGCCGGCGTTTGGACACAAAAACCTTCACAACGCTGTTACAATGCCTGCACTCTGATTATTCGTTAGATTCTACACTTGCAGGAGGCAAACATGGATCGCAACATAATTAACCAGTGGACCTAGCAAGACGATTTCGGAGTCGTGCAGGCGAATCACCCTCTGGAGTTTCGGAGTATTTATTGTGCTCAGGCCAGACGTCAGTGGATGACGATGGCGCTCCGGTTAACCCGGGCGACATGGGGGCGCAGGTTATGAAGGCTTTGGATAATTTGGAGACCGTGTTGATCGGCTCCGGATTCACCCTGTCAAATGTGGTCCGATTGAACTACTCGTGACGGACGTTGACGGATTTATCGAAGCGGCCTAAGTGTTCGGTC
>PAIW01000097.1 GCA_002710885.1 Chloroflexota bacterium
GCTTTCTCGATCACAATATATCCATGTTTCTCAAACATCCACGCAACAGAATTGGTCGTGCCAAGATTACCGTTATGTTTTGAAAGTAAATGTCGTATCTCACCAACAGCACGATTGGTATTGTCCGTCATACATTCGATAAGGAGTGCTGCTCCACCTGGACCATACGCCTCGTACGTTACCTCTTCATAAGACACGCCGGGCTCTTCGCCGGTACCTCGTCGAATAGCTCGTTTGATGTTGTCAGCAGGCATGTTGGCTGATTTCGCATCCGCAATAACCGTTCGAAGACGAGGATTTGTATCCGGATCTCCCCCCGCATCACGTGCCGCAACTGTCAATTCTTTGATGATTCGAGTGAAGAGTTTTCCGCGCTTTGCGTCAGCCGCACCTTTTTTGTGCTTGATCGACGCCCATTTTGAGTGACCTGACATAAAACTACTGCTCCGATAGTGTGATTGGTTCGACCATTATTATGGCAAATCTAAACTAAAACTAAGAGAGTTCTCCCGATTCCATAGCTACAACATCTACTTGGCTCGTTTCGCAATAATCACCCAAATTTCAGCATCGGGAGACCAGTCATCACCTTGATAATCACCGAGAACCGCATCAACCCTAAAACCGACACGCTCAAGTCGGCGTATAACCTCAGGAACTGTTAACGAACGAAAAGTGATGGAAAATTGATGAATCTTACGTTTTCTTCCCTCTCGCTCTATAAATTCCTGCTCAAAAATTGTCAGCCGGTGCCGTCGATCCTGACGAACTGATTCAACTAACGTCACGTGCCGACCGCGTCCGAAGGATCCCTCTAAACTCTTGTGACGCTTATACTCTTGCCATCGTGTTAGGTCTGGAACCAGGTCAATTCCAAAAATACCCCCGCGCGACAATACTCCGGCGACACTACCAATCACCGCATCAAAATCCGCATCCGACAATAGCGACTGCAACATGCCGTACGGCGCCATTACCAAGTCACATCGCCAACGCTTCCTGAACGGAAGGCTGCGAATATCGCCTCGAATGATCGAAGTGCGAGATGCTAGTCGAGCACGTCTCAAACGTGTTCCCAAACGACCAAGCATCGGTTCCGATCTGTCTATTCCGACAAAATGTTTCGCGACACGCGTAACCGGGAGCGAAAGGCGACCGGTCCCACACCCTAGTTCAAGGACTGTGCCGTCGACTCTTCGCGCGAGGTCTGTCCAAAAATGAATATCTCGGCGACCAACCGTACGCCGATTTTCCCAGTCATAAAATGGGGCATAAGCATCCCAACCGTGCCAACCTTGTGCCGATGTCTGTGATCGTGCCATTAACTCATCCCAGGACTTGCTCGTAGTATAGGATCGCCCTCAAAATGGCGCTGCTTCCGTCGTGGACACCAAACCTACATCCGCTAATAGTGCACTTTCCAATCGCGATACTAACTGCCGCGTTTGTAGCTAACTTGATTGAAATCGTTATGCCTCATCCCAGTAAGGCAGGAACCATTTCAACATGGTTGTACACGATTGGTGCAAGCTTCGCGGTTCTTACATACTTCAGTGGCGACGCCGCCAGGCACACGGTATTTGTTTCACTTAATGCAACCCCAGCACTCCAAGCACATTCAGATTGGGCTTTTCGAGCAACCTGGTCATTTGTATTTTTTTCGTCAATTCGCCTCGCGATGACATATATTCATCGTCCGACAGACAAACAACGACTGATAGCATTATTTATAGCGGCAGTTAGTTTTATCGCTCTCAGCTTTACTGTTCTTTATGGCAGTCGCCTTGTCTTTGAATATGGCGTTGGCTTTTCAGGACTGAATTAAGAAAAAAGGAAATCTCAGATGAAATCGAAAGTCGCTAGCTGCTTAACTCTCATCTCACTTCTCAACACCGGCTTTGTCTCGGCTCAAACCGAAAGCGCAACGACTTCTTGGCAAACTTACGGCACCGAAAATGGCGAGTGGCGCAGCTACGCTGGAGATATCGGTGGCCGAAAGTATTCCGCACTCGACCAAATCAACGCGAATAATTTCAACGACCTTGAAATTGCTTGGGAGTGGATGTCTGTCGATAATTTTGTAAGCCGGTCAACACCAGGCGGAGGGGAATGGTGGGCACCGCTCGACACAATCGTAGACACCCTGGTCGAGGACACTCCTGACCTTTACCGAACTAGTCAACCTCCCAATCCGTCACGCCTCCAAGTAACACCACTCATGATCGATGGCACACTCTACTTCAACACTCCGCTATCTCAGGGTGTAGCAGTGGACGCCAAAACCGGGCAAACGCTTTGGATCTTTAATCCAAAAGGCTATGAAGAGGGGACTCCGTCAATGAGTGGTCCGTGGACGCAACGTGGGGTCGCCTACTGGACAGATGGCAATGATGACGAACGAATTTTTTGGGGGACCGGCAACGGGTATGTCGTTTGTGTCAAAGCCAAAACCGGTCAGCCATGCCCAGATTTTGGGCCAAACGGAAGCGGCATGGTCGACGCCATGGTCGGGGTTCCCCGAGTAGAACGTGAATCGAGGGATTATCTCAATGCCCTGCTCTATTCAATTAACTCACCACCTATTGTGGTCAGAGATAAAGTCATTCACGGTTCTCAGATTGCCGATCGACGAATTACAAAAGAAGCTCCGCCCGGATGGGTCAGAGCGTGGGACGTCCGAACAGGCGAACACGCGTGGGATTTCCATACAGTCCCAAACAGCCCCGATGAATACGGCGTCGACACATGGCTCAACGGGTCGTGGCGATATTCGGGCAACGCCAATGTATGGTCCATGCTTGCAGGCGACAACGAACTAGGACACGTCTATCTTCCCACCGGAACAACAACTAACGATTACTACGGGGCGGATCGTCCTGGGGACAACCTTTTTTCAGAAACAATCATTGCTGTTGACGTCGAGAGTGGACAGCGCGTCTGGCATTTCCAAGCTGTCCATCATGGACTGTGGGACTATGACTTCCCAACACACTCCAACCTTGTAGACGTCGTCGTGGACGGAAAACCGATCAAAGCACTTGTCCAAGTAAGTAAACAAGCTTTTATCTATGCCTTTGACCGAGAAACTGGTGAACCCATCTGGCCAATTGAGGAAAGAGCTGTCCCTCAAGAATCCAATATGCCTGATGAAATCCCTTCACCAACCCAGCCGTTCCCAACGAAACCTGCACCTTTCGACTACCAAGGCGTGACTGTTGGCGACCTGGTCGACTTCACACCTGAAATTCGAGAAATGGCTATCGATGTAGTCAAAAATTACCAAATCGGCCCCATCTTTACACCACCTGGACGTCCTATTGAAGGCGGTACTCAAGGAACACTGATGCGTCCGCCTGACTTCGGCGCGGCTGGATGGGCCGGCGCTGCCGTCGACCCAGAAACTGGCATGCTGTACGTCCCCTCCCGCAATATTGCGGTCGCGATTCCGCTTTATGCACCCGACCCAGACCTTGGCGCGACGATGCGCTACACCCATGGCGCTCCCGAACAGCAACGGTTGCAGCAAATTCGCCAGGGACAGTCGTATAACGCTCAAATGCCGCAAGGGCTACCGCTCCTCAAGCCGCCATACTCTCGTATAACAGCGATCGACATGAACACAGGCGACCACGTCTGGATGGTGCCTCTTGGTAATGGGGACCGAGTACGCAATCACCCACGCTTACGCGACCTTAATCTGCCCCCAGTGGGCGACGGCACAATCGCCGGACCGGTATTAACGAAAACGCTACTTATTAGTTCCGTACCCACCGGTGGTCCCAGTGGTGGTCCCGGTCTAGTGGCATGGGACAAGCAAACAGGAGAGATACGGGGAGCCGTCGACCTCCCGACTGGCACCGTTGGCACACCGATGACGTACATGGTCGATGGCACGCAGTACATCGCGGTAACGATCGGGGGAGGACCACGACTTATTGCATACGCACTACCTGATTAACGCCGCGCCCTTGACACGACCGTTTCCCTTTAACGTAACTTGCAACCAGACGTACGGATGTAACAATCAATCTTCGTTGCGTAACTGCATCGCCATCGGAATAAAGGCGATCCCATTGACCTTCCGCTCGGGGCCCGTCTGCCGAAAACCGAGCTTTTCATACGCAATCACGCCATAACGAGACGAATTGACTGTAACTCTCAATATGTCAGGTCCACTTACGCGCGCGTCCGCCAGAGCAACTTTGAGAAGACCCTTTGCTACGCCATGTCGTTGATAGGCTTTATCGACAAACAGCAAGGCCACGTGATTATTGTCACGAATTTCGATCATCCCAACGAGTTCGTGGTCGCATTCAGCCACCCGGACGAAATCGTTATCCGCCGTTCGTCGCTTAAGAGCCTCCGGCGCAACAAACTTTTCAAACTCGGCAATTCCCTCGTCGGTATATTCAGAACTAATGAACTCAGAAAAGGAGCCTAGTATTAATTTTGAAACAGCACTGGCCTCACCAGGGACCATCGCCCGATAGAGGATTTCTTCTGGCATAACGCGCGGATGCTATCACGGACGAGCGCCATGACGATACCGTAGCGCCACTACTCTGCCAAACTACGTAAATAGTTAATGACATGCCAAATGTCATCGTCGCTTAAACGGTTCGAATAGGACTGCATATCCGCCGTCACGCCATCCTTAATTACCGTGAATACCTCGCCGTCGCTTTCGCCGTGCTGCCATATATCGTCCGTGAAGTCGGATGGAACACCACCCGCATGTGACATGTCTCCATCACCACGGCCTGAATTCCCGTGACATTCACGACACATAAAAACATACCGTTGCCGGCCGACCCGACGTGAATCGGCTGTCGACTCCAATGGATTCTCAATCGCTTGCGCTTCCGGATGCCGATGTGGTTCCGACGGATGCTCTTGCGCCCCAGCAGCAGCAGCCATGAAAAATAAACACCCGCTGAAAACGTATAGCGCCGCCACACGGACAGCCCACATTGCGATGCCCTCTCGTCTGTCATTCCTGCGGTGCATCAAAGTTCTCCCACATGTATTCCGGAAAATAGGTATGAAGGCGTACAAACACTTCGTGGATCAGATTAACCGATCGCTGCACGGCGTAACCATGCTGGTTTTTCTTCGCGGTAACAGCAATTGAAAAAACCCCTCGTCGAACATAACTACGAATATCAATCCGACGCAAATCAATCCGTCGGTGTTCTGGCACATCTTTTCTAGTCAGCCGTTTGAGAAAACCACGGAGGTCTTTACCGACGTCTGAATGCACCGGTACATTTGGCAACAAATCTCGGAAGATGAACTCTCCACTTTGTGGCGAATAGTGCAATCGAAACGCCGTATTCGCCAACCAGAGGAATTTAAAACGATGGCGACCGCGCCATGGGGACTCTTCGGTAAATCCTCGAAAGACACCCCGGTCGGCGTACTGCTGCAACCGTTGGCGTACAACTACCAACCCATCCTCACGTGGTGTGTAAGATCGCGCGCCGTGCCGTCCGCCCACCGAATTCCTAGTGATAGTACGACATTACGCCAGGCTCGACCTTGCCAAGAAATCCTGGTGGATACTGGTCACGCTGCCAAAACTCTTTCTTCGCCTGAACATTGATGATGCTAGGCCGACTCTCGTCTAGTGCCACCTGATAGGCTCTCTCGAGTGCCGGACGCATCTCCGCCGCTTTGGTNACGTACTCTCCATGTGTCCCAAGCGCCTCTCCNAGNTTGTCGTATCGCAAGTTTTCCTGAAACAAATGCACTGGGAGGCCAAGCGTATTATTCGCCTGNCCCGACCACGTNCCCCACGCATTGTTGTTGTANACGATCAACACAGCNGGCAGCCGGTATTTAGACAGTGTTTCNAGTTCCATTGCGGTATAGCCAAANCCNGCATCGCCCGTCACCGCGATAATCGGATGACCTTGNAAATCAGCCTGTGCNCCAATNCCGTGCCGNACCGCAGCAGCNACNCCNACTGTNTAACCNACNTCCGGACCGATCGCTCCNTATTGGTAGGCACCATTCACGATCTGTCCNGGGCGAAANGACCTCAGATACCGCCGCGTATAACGCGCGATACCATAACCACCTTGCAATATCGTGGTTCGGTCCNGTGGGATTTCACCATTGTGAACAAAGTCCGCCAANTCTTTGGCGATCACTGCGGGATGCACAGCATCGGTGTACGTCAGCCCAGTCTGNTAGTACTCTTCATTCTCAGCCTCAAATGCCTGCCGAGCTTGAGCTACTTCACGAACCCAGGCTTCGTGCCGCTGCCGCGGCATTGCGTCAGCAAGAGCCTCCAGCGCGGCGCGCTCGTCACTGACGATCCCAAGATCAATCGGTAAATTACGGCCAATATCCTCGGCTTCCGGATCGATTCGAATGTAGCGGGCATCCGGTCCAAACGCGAACTCGCCTAGGGTCGGCATACAGTACTGCCCAACAAGTAAGACAACGTCCGCACTCATCAATGCCATGGGGCCAGCATCAACCGACAACTCATGATCAGCAGGAAACTGTCCTTTCATCGCACCCGATTCAACAACCGGAATCTGAGCTCGTTCCGCCAGACGCCTGAGAGCACTCCATGCCTTACTGTAGAAAACGCCGTTACTCGAAACGATAATCGGACGCTCTGCAGCACGGAGCATCTGCACAGCCTGATCGATCGCTTTCGGGTCCGGGTGGGGTTTCGTCTCGGTTCGATATTTTGTCTTGTCGTAGAAAAACTCAAGCTCTGTTGCATCATCAAATCGTGCCCGCGCAATTTCTGCTGGGAAATCAATATGTACCGGTTTCGGCACACCACCCTTCAGTTGCCGGAAGGCATAACCCGCATATTCCCAGGTCCGCGAGGGAGTGATGAGACGCTTGCCGTATTTCTTGATGCCCTCAGTCAACGGCTGCTGATACTGATCCTGAATCCCTTGCTCGGTATCTTCGGCAAAAATAGTTTTATTACTCGCCAATACTAAAATCGGTGACCGTGCTGAATTGGCCGCAGAAATAGCACCGATCATGTCAGTAAAACCAGGTCCTTCAGTACCAGAAGTTGCAGCGACCTCGCCGGTGGCACGACAAAAAGCATCAGCCGCATGGCAGAGAGAACCCTCGTGGCGGCCAGAGTATGTCGGGATACCAGTATCCATAATCGCGTGGACGACATCGTAATTNCCTGGACAACAAAATANCCCCTTGACACCTTCTTCCTTGCACGCGCGCGCGAATACCTGGGCACCGCTCATGGGGAAATCGACCGTTGGCAGNGTCGCTNGTTTNGCCTTCTCGAATTCNCTGGGAACNGNAATCGGTTTAACGTCTTCTTCNGCNGCNNTGGCAACACCGGCNGTTCCGAGAGCTGCCGCGGTTGCCCCGGCGCNTCCCAANACNGCCTGCCGCATGAAANTACGNCGTGACTTAACGNTGTCACGCTTGGTCCGNTTCGNCATGCGTTTNNTAGTAGCCATGACTGAATCCTTTCAGGAACCNCAATNGNGTCNACGCCNAANNATTTGGAGACGGACCGCATCCTAACGTGAGTTCATANANNTGTCAATTTACTGTAANAAAAGGCTTTANTTCANTGCNCNAACNACGTTTATTNCTTCGCCNTGCAGNCAACGTNTNCTTGTGTNTCNTAATGCTTATTCGGCNGNAACCGNNCCNGGAANGTCACGNGCNCAGCGAACNCCGATATTACTCGTATGCGCTTCAGCAGAAAACGCGAGNCGAACCGACAGGCGCCACACTTCTGGATAATTCANCCACGACGCACCNCGCATCACCCGAAGTTGTCCNGTCTCAGGTGGCTGAGGATCANTTACGGANTCANTGGTGTANAGATCGTCAATCCACCCATCGACCCATTCCCACGCATTTCCNCTGATATCGTAAAANCCGAAGNCATTTGGNGGAAACGANCCAACTGGCGCTGTGTTCACCCATNTGTCAGCGCCACCGGTCGTCCCTGCACAGCATTCCGTATGGCCAAANTTTGCGTAACCACGCGTAAGTTGATTCCCCCACCAAAAAATNGTTCCATCACTNCCGCCACGTGCNGCGTACTCCCACTCCGCCTCCGTTGGAAGNCGCCCGCCNNCCCACGTACATACCGACGCAGCATCATCCCACGTCAANTGCACCACNGGGTGGTCACCAGTCTGCGGAAAATCTGGCNGCGGAGGTGGGGTACGTCCTGTCGCCTCAACNAAAAGACCGTATTGACTCACAGTTAGTTCGGTCTCCATCAATTCAAACGCTGACAANGTAACTTCGTGGCGTGGAAGTTCTGTCTCCAGACAAAACGGGTCGTCTGGNACACAACCCATCTCAAATGTACCGGCCTCAACGCGAACCCACGGCAGGTCAANCTCCTGCGCANAAAGNTCAGCTTCGCCAANGAAAATNAGAAAGAGAGCAACAGANAAATCCACTCACAAGACCGGCGCGTAAGAGCTGCGACATTGCGCTCGACTCCCTTCACAGTAATTGGCGTGAATNNGCAACAGACAACGCTATTGACACGTATCAGGCAACCAANCTCAAAAACCCTTCGTCCGTTACCCCTTAACCGCGATCCCCACNACCTCAAAGCGTGCACCAAAAAGAAGNGTGCCTGAACCGATAAAGGCTCGCGCTGGCGGTTCGTCGTCAAAATATTCTCGGTANACCTGATTAAAATCACCGTACATCGAAACATCTGAACANAACACCTGAACGCTCACTAGATCATTCATGGTCATATCTGCTTCACTCAGCACCGCCTGTATCCCGTCGAGCACATTCCGTGCTTCTTGCTCGGCTGTGGCTGGAGGTCGTTGAGTCTCCGNGTCGAGCCCTAATCGGCCNGCAAGATAAAGGGTATTTCCCGCCAGCACAGCATCACTAAANGGNGCCGCNACACTGCGNCCGGGAAGNTTAATAACCTGAGGCGATGTCGAACTCTGCTCAGCAATCAGCGGTGTNACCGCNAGAANTGAAATCATTCCANTAATAGTTCCCAGCACAATACCGGTTATAAGTTTCTTCATGTCTACGACACCCCCTGTTAAACACCTGTCAAAAGAATGGTCGAACCAGTCGTCNTACGCGCCTCGAGATCACGATGCGCCTGCGCNGCATTTTCAAGCGGATAAGTCTGGTTCACCTCANCCTTGACNGCCCCGCTACTCAAGACACTAAACAGATCGGCAGACGTTTTCTCNAGATCTGCNCGCGTCGCGGTATACGTCGCAAGCGTCGGTCGCGTGAGAAAAAGAGAACCTTTTGCCGCGAGAAGAGCAGGAGCAAATGGTTCGACAGCACCTGATGCATTTCCAAAACTCACCATGAGTCCCCGCGGTTGTAAACACTCAAGAGAATCATTGAATGTATCCCTGCCGACGGAGTCGTAAACCACCGGTACGCCACGGCCGTCCGTCAGTTCTTTGACACGATCGACAAAATTCTCCTCCGTATACACAATCGGATGATCGCAACCGTGCGCCCTCGCAAGATCGGCTTTTTCAGCGGTCCCNACCGTGCCAATCACCCTGACACCAAGGTGTTTGAGCCACTGACACGCAATTAGTCCACAACCGCCTGCCGCGGCATGAAACAACACCGTTTCGCCCGNCTGCACAGNATACGTTTGCCGAATCAAATACTGGACGGTGCAACCCTTGAGCATGGCCGCAGCCGCCTGCTCCTCGGTAATTCCCCTGGGAANCTTTACCAANTGTTTCGCTGGAATCAGACGCCGTTGCGTATAACTGCCAAGACTCATGCAGTAGGCAACACGGTCGCCAACCGCAACCTCAGTAACTCCGTCACCNACTGCCTCTACGACACCAGCGCCTTCGTTACCAATTNCGGACGGAAATGCCGGAACTTTATAGAGACCCGTTCGGAAATAGACATCNATNAAATTGAGGCCAGCAGCNACCTGTCGCACAATGGCTTCGCCGGTTTTTGGTTCAGCAACCTCAACTTCCTCCCATTGAAGNACTTCGGGGCCACCATTGGNGTGGATTCGAACAGCGTGTGTCATGATTCGCTCCGTCGTTCTAATGTGGATGATCGCAANANCCCGATCTTAGCTCTGTANGTCCGCTAATGTCGACGAATNCTCAAGTCTTCCTANNTGTTACGCTACCATAGCTAATTATGGCAACCGAGACCGGTGCTTTCGACGCGCACCAACCGCCATCTGCTGACCTTCTCGCTGATTGCGTNCACTGTGGGTTTTGTCTCCCCGCNTGCCCGACGTATGCACTCTGGCAGCGAGANNCAGACTCNCCGCGTGGCCGCATTCATCTTATGAAAGTGGCACTCGAAGNTAAGGCCGACATCACNACAGACTTCGCGCGACACTTTGATACGTGTCTTGGTTGTATGGCATGTGTCACCGCCTGCCCGTCCGGTGTGCAGTACGACAAACTCNTTGAAGCAACCCGCCCACAACTCGAACGNCNGATTNAANGAACAACCGNCGACCNTCTTTTNCGGNAATTTATTTTTTNGATCTTTCCCTATCCGANNCGNCTTCGATGGGTCGCATTAAAACTATGGGCGTACCAAAAAACCGGTNNGCAGTGGCTTGTTCGTGCGACAGGGNTANTTGAACTACTNCCAGCTCGNCTCCGGGCAATGGAGTCNATGGCGCCANCGATTAGACTCTCTGACGCGTTCTCCTCAATGCCGGAAGTCGTACCCGCAGTCACCCCAAAAAGACGGCGCGTCGCGATGCTCCTTGGGTGCGTACAGCGGGTATTTTTCAGCAATGTAAACTGGGCGACTGCGCGCGTGCTCGCTGCTGAGGGATGCGAGGTCGTAATCCCTCAAGGCCAAGGCTGTTGCGGCGCATTAATGTTTCATACCGGACTTGAAAATGAAGCCATCGCCATGGCGAGACAGTTCATCGATGCGTTTGAAACGGAATTATCGACCGTTGACACGATCGTCATTAATGCGGCGGGNTGTGGATCGACACTTAAAGAGTACGGCTATTTGCTTCGNAATGATCCTGACTATGCGACGCGGGCAAAGGCGCTTGCTGACAAATGTCGAGATGTTTCTGAAGTGCTTTCAGGCCTGGAGCCACAAGCCACGAGACATCCGTTACCGCTCCGCATTGCGTACCATGACGCCTGCCACTTACAGCACGCCCAACAAATCAGTGCTGAACCGCGGAAGCTACTCGCATCGATTCCAGAACTTGAGGTATGTGAAATCCCAGAATCTGAACTTTGCTGCGGATCCGCCGGAATCTATAACTTAGTCGAGCCAGAATCAGCACGCGAACTCGGCACCCGCAAAGCGCAACATATCGCTACAACGGGTGCCAATGTGCTCGTCTCGTCAAATCCTGGTTGCTTACTGCAAATGAAAGCATCACTGGAACAAGAAGGTCGTACGGTACACACCATGCACCTTGTCGAGCTGCTAGATGCGTCTATCCAAAACACATCGTTAGATACTTCAGCAACAAACTGACGTAACGGATAGACGACTTAGAGCCCTCCTGGTCCCCGACCAGGACTCAACCGATTATCCGGGTCAAACCGCGACTTCACCGCTTTCATAACATGTAGACCACTACCGATTTCTCCCCACGTATCAATCTCCCGACGCAATGCCACTGAACCATTACGCACAACAACCGACCCGCGCCCAATTGCTAATTGCTGACGAAGGCGTTGAATCATGCGGACTTGCGCACCAATCGAACCATCTAGTCTGACATCTACGACCCCAAGACCGGCACGACCTGCGGCCGCGCACTCAAGCCCATGCTCAGCCGACGCCGTACGCAACAACTTCAACATCTCAAACAGTTCGCTAGGAACACAACTCAGCTTTATCAGAGTTGCATCAGCCTCCTCCGACCAATGCATTGCGTGCTCTCGCCACAAAATAGATTCGTCGTCGCCAGTCAATATTTTGGCCTGGCCAATCGAACCCACAAGACTGTACGCCTGTTGTGATTGTTGTGCGGATGCCTCTTCAACCGACTCAAAACGCACAAGTAGGCGACTTCTGTTTCCGGTCGCAACTAACTCGATGGCTGTTGGCGTTAAAGACGACATGGAAAGACTATGTACGACGCTCTCAGTAGATTCGAGTGTGTCAAGCTCAATTGCAACCGTACGCGATGCACCCGCAATCGGTGACAGCTTGAAAGTGGCCGTAACGATGACTCCAAGGCAACCGAACGATCCCGTCAAAAGACGCGACACATCGTACCCAGCAACGTTCTTAACAACGATGCCGCCAGACTTAGCCAATTCCCCGTCGGCACGTACCATGGTTACTCCGATAATTCCATCGCGAGGCGCACCATACCCGTGGCGTCTCGGCCCGCTATCGTTTGTCGCGACAATTCCGCCAATCGTCGCGCGATCAGACCAAGGCGGGTCCCATGGCAACCACTGGCGGTGACGCGCCAACTCTGTATTGGCAGAGGCCAATGTAGCACCGGCCTCCACTGTTGCGGTGAGATCTCCGTGGCGATGCTCGACAACACGGTTCAACCTCGCAGTCGATAACATTAGGTCAATGGACATGGCCGGTGCGCCCCACGCCTGTTTCGTCCGTCCACCAATGACCATAACCTTCAGTCGTTCAGTTGATGCCCAAGCTAACGTTGCGACNACGTCATCNGTAGTTAGTGGCTCGACAACAACACTCGGATNAATACCATCCACTGCGTCAGTATCCGTCGACGAGCGGACCACGCTTTGTCCGGNACNGGAACGCGCTTGTTCCACAAGNACACTAGGCGAAAGCGNCGCCATCAGAAACGCTCAGCCAGGCCTGCTGCCTCGGTTGGATGTTGACGATACGGACCCGGNACTTCTCCACAGAGTCGTGGGGTCGGAAAGANNTTGCCTGGATTNCAAATATAACCAGGGTCAAAAGCACAGCGAACAAGCTGCATCGTGTCGAGGTCGTTCTCGCTAAACATCTTTGGTAAATGCTTCGCCTTGTCCGCNCCAACTCCGTGCTCGCCGGTAATCGATCCTCCANCATCAAGACAGTAAGTCAAAATTTCCGAGGCGACCTCCTGTGCCAAATCTGCCTGACCTGGAATTCGCTCGTCGTAACACACGAGAGGATGGAGATTCCCGTCACCAGCGTGAAACACNTTGCCGATTTTCAAACCNGANCTCTCCGAAAGCGCCTCAATCCGATTAAGCACTTCAGNAAGCTTCGTTCTNGGGATGACTCCGTCTTGAACGTAATAACTTGGCGACACCCGNCCCATTGCCGCAAANGCCGCCTTNCGCCCCTGCCAGAACCGNGCTCTTTGCTCATTGGTTTTGGCTATTTGAATCTCGCANGCCTTNGCCTCGATACANNCCTCTTCAACCCGTGTNAAAAGCGTGGACACGTCAGCTTCGGCACCATCGAGTTCAACGATGAGTATGGCGTTCGTCTTGGGGAAATTGGGATGAACCGCCGCNTCCGCCGCTTCAATCGTCACACGGTCCATCATCTCGACNGCCGCGGGAATAATCCCTGCNCCAATGATGCCAGACACCGCATTTCCGGCAGCCTCNGTNGAATCAAACGCCGCCAAAAGTGTCTTTACGTCGGCAGGTTTACGCAATAGATTGAGTGTGATTTTCGTTACNACCGCNAGGGTTCCCTCTGANCCAACAAGTACCCCAAGCANGTCCAACCCTGGTGCATCAAGAGCCGGACCNCCGAGCTCAATGATGNNACCGTCCGGTAANACCGCTTCGACACCGAGCACATGATGAACTGTAAATCCATACTTTAAACAGTGAGCNCCACCAGAATTTTCAGCAAGGTTGCCACCGATCGAGCAAATCACCTGGCTGGATGGGTCTGGTGCATAGTAGTAACCTTCGCGTGACACTGCCTTGCTGACATCAAGGTTCATCACTCCNGGNTCAACGGTAATACAGCGGTTGGGCAAATCAATGTCGAGAATACGATTCATTCGTGTNAAANCGATCAGGACTCCATCNGGATGCGGCATCGCNCCACCAGACAGTCCTGTCCCCTGCCCTCGAGGCACGAAAGGCACTCCTGACTCGTGACACAACTGCACCACCGCCTGCACTTGCNCGGTAGATGTCGGCAACACGACCGCACCAGGTCTTGAGCGTAGTTTTACTAGNCCGTCTGTTTCATACGTTAACAATTCNCCGCCATCGCGAACCATGCCGTCCATTCCAACAATTTGCTCAAGCTGATCGANAAAGATCTTNTCCACTGGTGAACCTCTANTACTNCTCTGTCGNCGGGAACGCTACGGCCGAGAATACTGATCAATCACTCTCGAAATGGNTCGCTGACACACCCGGCAAAACCCNACTGGGTTGCGAGTAAACATAATGCAATCGATCTCAGACCTATAGAGACCGGTCGGCTCGTATGAGGCGCCCTCGAACGCCCCGACCTTACCTGCATGCATCATATTTTGAAGTGCCTTAGTCTCACGCTCCATCTGAGCAGTGAAATGTCTGTCCATCTCTGACTCAGGCACACCCGTCCCACGTAATTCCGCTCTCTGCCGTTGCGCGGCCGAGCTCTCTGACTCAAACGCTGCTTTATCCCACGGCGTAGGAAGAGGAGTATCGGCACTTACAAGATCTCGCCACTTGAGTTGAGTGGAATCATGAAGAGCCGTTACATTCGGCTCCCACGGTTCAGGATGGGATGTTCCACCAGTTTCGTACGCAACGTCAGAGGTGTAGTACTCATCGGCCAAGCCTGCAAAGTGATGGCCAAACTCATGAACAAAGACATACTCAGCAAATCCAGTATCAGCAGCCGCTGTCGCTTGAAAATTAAAGATGCCACCACCACCGTATTGGTCTTCATTGACAAGGATCTCAATAAATTCATAGGGCGCGGCGGAAGCCGCATCCCGCAGCGCGCGGTTGTCATAGGTAAGAAGATACCGTTCAGAATCGAAAATGTTGTACTCGGCAGACAAAGGGGTTCGTCGAAATTGACCGGCACGCGGTCGCGTCACGCCAGGTTCTTCAGATGGAAGATCTAAGCCCCACACATTGAAATCATCCCGACGCCCCTTGAAGGGCTCTTCTTCGAATAACGCTTCGACAAGCCGTTGCGCATCAGTATGGAATTTTTCAGTCTGCTCGCTTGTGTACCCCTCTCCAAGCACCAANAAGTCAACTTTTTCGTGNGATGGGCCATTTGTAAACAATGGCCAAACGTCCCCCATTGGCGGTCGATCGATCGGGTTAACGAATCTCGAATTCGGATCNATCACTGTCGACCATATCTGGTGAAAACTATTTTCTTGATCCCNNACCTTTAAAATGANTTGAANCGGTTTCTTCGGCCANGGAAAGCGCAGTGACTCGTGGAATACCCGGTAAACTTCTCTGGATTCAGGGATGGTCTCCCATTCTCCGTAAATAGACGCAAAGCCCCGAGAATAGATGACGCCATTCGTCTCTCGGTCAATAATCTCAAACAGATACTTCCCGAGATTCAGATCGTCGATAAGTCGCTTACGGCTCCCGGCCCACATTCCATCTGAAACGACTTGATCAAGTCCAAGAATCTCAGTACCCAGACCACCTGCATGGAAGTAGTCAACACGCATCGTCTTATCAAGAAAATAGNTANTAAANGCGTCTTCATTTGCTCCNTGCGCCTGCACATTGGCTNCCAAGGCAGCTATCAGAAGCGCACACAATGANAANCGNCACGCTATCAATCGAAACATCCTAATCATTCTAGACCGGTCAATCGATTAAGGGCAGANAATCCACGCCNCNACTNTCAAANCATCTCACAACANGGACTAAATCNTTGCATTCACNCCTATAGGAATTCTGACTGTTACGATCGNCACATGCGCGCACTCGTCATTGANTCTGTTGAAGCTNATCAGACCAATCTTGCNATCAAGCGTCCAGNGCTACGCCANATGCCTTTCGNAGAACGGANTGGCGAATGCCGCATCCGGGTAACGTATGCAGGTATCTGCGGAACTGACCTCGAACTAATCCGCGGATACGCAGACTACACCGGCATACCCGGTCACGAATTTGTTGGCGTTGTTGAAGATGCACCTGACAGAGACCGGCATTGGATCGGCAAGCGCGTCGTTGGAGAAATCAATGCCAGTTGTGGTGCCTGCGATTCGTGTATTGCCGGTGTTCGCGAACACTGTCCGACCCGATCAGTTTTGGGCATACTTAATCGAGACGGCACGTTCGCAACACACATATCGCTACCGGCCAGAAATCTTCATGCACTACCAGACTCACTCTCCGACCACGTTGCTGTATTTGTAGAACCAACTGCAGCAGCGTGCGAAATATTGACCCAAGTTGACGTCACTATGAGCACCCGCATCGCAGTCGTAGGTGATGGTCGGCTCGGCCTTCTCATTGGTCAAGTTCTGCAATCAACAGGTGCCACCGTCACGCAGGTCGGTCGCCATGCNGANAAACTGAAACTCGCAGANTCTTTTGGGTTGAACACTGCTTTGAGCNAGNACACCATNGCATCCAANTCATTCGATCTCACCGTCGATGCAACNGGTCGTCCCGATGGTTTACAACGTGCCATGGAACTTGTTCGTCCGCGCGGTACGGTTGTCATGAAATCGACATTTCATGGAGGTACACCTGTCCAACTTTGGCCGGCGGTCGTCGACGAACTCACGCTGATTGGATCACGATGTGGTCCGTTCGAACGAGGCATTGAAATGCTCGTGAATCGTCATGTAAAGACAGAGCCTCTAGTAGCAGGCATCTATTCTCTGGAATCATTTAAAGACGCGTTTGCTTTCGCAACAACGTCACTGAAAGTTCTACTACAACCGTAGTTATCAGTCGCTAACTGCTAGTTCACCTGGCACGATCGGTCTAGTGCGGGGAAGGACACCCCGATCCCAGCCCCCCTGCACCTTTACCCAGTCGACCCGTTCCGAAGCCTCGAGGGCCGCCGCGGCGCGCAGGGCTGCGAGCCGACCCCCATCGTCGCCACCCGGAACACCCTGCAGGAGCGCCTC
>PAIW01000098.1 GCA_002710885.1 Chloroflexota bacterium
CGGATATTGAGGGCAATGCTTGTTCAACGACGCTCGTCATATCTTGCGTCGGTCGGAGCCTTTTTACGCTATTCAGGTTATAGATGGTCATTTTGTTCACTGACGATTTGGGCGTTCCCGATTGTTGCGATGTATCATTGCGGGTCACTACCGTTTTCATTTCGGGGAGTCGACACAATTGAAAACACCTTTGTCAAATCGTGTTTCTGGCATGTCGTCATATACTAGGGGAGGTTCAGGCGTAAAANCGTNGNAGCNTGAGAGTGTTAAACTCTTAATATTTGCGATGTGCTCCGATATTTCATATGTTGATGAAAGCACGCCCTCGAACCACGACAAAGTTAAGGGAATTCGGCACGTTTTCGCTGACGGAGATAATTCGCCTAATATCCCGTGCCTGGTGAAAGCGCTAGAAGANATGGCCCAACACAAACGAAGATGACTCCCGGATCCGATCGGGAGTCATCTTCGTTTCGATCCACAGAGCCTTAGGAATAGACTGTCTGGATAATCACTAACCCATATACTGGTCGATGCCCACGGTGGCCGGGCTGGGGCCGGATGGCATCACCAGAGTCTTGGCNCTGTCCGCGCCGATAACCAGAACGTAGAACCTGTCCGCGCTCTCAAGCAGCGGCACGGTCATATNCAGACGCTCCTGCTCGGTGTGGCTCTCCANCCACTTCCAGTTGGCGGCGACNCGGGCTTCGCCCTCCAGAGGCATGAATTGGATCATCTTGCCCAGGCTGTGGTTGGCGTTGTGATGCAGAAATTCCCTNGCTCCGCGCTTGGTGAATCCCTGCGCTCCGACAGGGCGGGCCACATCGGGAGGCATGAAGATCAGGCGTTCGGAAGTGTGACGCTCGCCCAGGCTACGGGTTCCGAAGGTTGAGCCGTATGCGATAGTCTTTAGCAGTCCCTCAGCCGTGACGTTGCCCTGGTCCTGAACGTCCAGTTCGCCGTCGGTGATAAACACGCTGATCGCGCTCTCCTCAGCTTTGAACCCCTGGTTGACGTGGAAAGGTTCCCAGGGACTCATTTCTTCGTTCTCGGCCACGCAATGGACGAATTTTCGAGTGGTGCCGATGGTGTCCATATCCATATGACCCGGATACCAGTAGCCGATGTTNCGTAGGCATAGCGAGAAGGCGCGGCCAATGGTGATGTTCACCTGATTGTCCCGACCGGGACCAAGAGCGGACTTGGGATTAATGCCAATCTCCTTGGCAATTGGGCCGTTGACCACCAGCATGGGCGCGTGGGGACTGGTGGACATCAGCAAAGACTTTCCGCCCTGGTCGCCGATTTCGGATAGAGCTTTCACTCCGGCTATGATAACCGGCATCTGCTCGGGCTTGGCCCCGGCCATCGCAGAGTTGATAGCGATCTTCTCCACCGTCGCGAGCCCAAACCCTGGGGGCATGTCACACACGAGATGGTCTGCCGGCAGGTTGGTCCCCTCAATCAGCGCGTCGACAGCTTCTTGCGTTGGGGGATACAACGGCATTGCGTCGCCCCAATCGCGTAGAATGAAGTCATCGTTCATGCGTTGGACGGCATCGTAACGGTCATCGCCCTCGAACCGCTCGGTCGTCGTGATTTGCGGGGCTTCGCGGGCCTCGTCGATTTCAGCGGTCAAGATGCCTATCAGGTCGTCGATAGCCGCCTCAGTCTGGCTGATGCACTCGTCGATAGCCAGATTACGATAGATGCGCGGGACGAGGACGAATTGCAGGTCTGGCATAGCGAAAGCGCGGGCACTNGCTATGGCGTCCAGTTCAAAACGTCCGGAAACGATCGGGACAGCGGGCTTGCCCATCTTCTCGATCTCGATCATGTCGTGGACCATCCACGACGCGCACGTCCCTCAATCGGCTGTGGCGCCGATTACGACGTCACACTCCTCTCCGGCCTGCTTGACGATGGGAGGGGGGGCGGGATAGTTGCCGCCAGTGTAGAAGTTGACGGAAACGTTCTGGAATCTCTCTTGAATCATCTCGCCGGCGCGCTTCAGAGCGACGTCACCGCCGTGGGTGCCGCTCCACAAAAGCCCGACCGTCTTGTTGTCCAGGCTGGCTGGCCTGGGCGTCGTAGTCATGGCGGTCAGCACCCCTCGCTGCGTGGCAACCGGATTCAGAACCTCTAACAAATGCATTTGGATCCCCTCCTTCGGGTCGTAATCAGATCGTCCCAATCCTACCTCAAGGGCAGTTGGAGTGCCATAGCCGTGTTCTTGGGTCGAGAATCTACCTGCCTGTGACCACCTGCTCAGCAAACTGCGAATCAATGGACTACGAGATGTCGATGCCGCTCAAGTCAGAGGCCGTGCAGTGCGCCGGAAAGAAATACAGAACAAGTTGTACGCCTTCGACCGATACTTCTGGCGTGTCTGGAATCGCGGGAAAATATATCTCGACAATCCTCGTCAACAAANCGGAGTGCAGTCCCTTCAATCCCGATTTGGTCAGCGGGTCGGTGGCCGANCGACGGTTCTCACGNATCAGTTTTTGCGCCCGATGAATCGCCCTTGTGAACGCCGCGATTTTGTCAGCGTTCTCGCTGGTGAAGGTTCGTGTCGTCACCAGAGTGTGTATCTGTTGCCCTGTCAGTCCGGGAGAGTCGCCCTGTGACTAATTGACCAACAATATCCCGCCCTGGTTCAATAACGCCGTTTCGAGGAACGGCGTATGGGAATACAGTGCATCGACTTCCTTCTCTCCGAAGGCCCTGTTCTGGTCTGAGCTAGAGACGACGACAACCTTTATGTCGTCGTCAACATCCACACCAGCGGCCTCGAACAGAACGCGCATTCGCACCACNGTTCCGGGAGCCGNNCCGNTTCGAAGCCCGCGCATACCTTCAAGCCGATCTAACAATCTTACTGTGGGAGACAGACCGCGTTACTAGGCAATGTCACTTCGCACAACCATGTTTACCGGATCGTTGGCCAACAGGTTGGCGGATATCACAATAGACCGCTCCTGTGCGATCAAACCCAGATACATCGGCGGAGGCAAGAGCGTGACGTCAGCGTCTCCTTGCAAGAGGAACAGCGGAGCCGATCCTGGAGCCGGGGGCACGACAACGTTGACAACCAATCCTTCCGCTTCGAATGACCCGGCGCCCTAGGCAGCCCAGAAGTTCACCATCTGTAAGTTCGTATTGTCNGTAACGACAACCCTTAGCGCACTCTTGGACGCCTCCTCGATCACAGAGCCTGAACCTCGACCACCCTCACCGCAGATCCTGGGCCAAGACTACTCCCTGGGAGGTGGCGCGTCTTCGTCGCCTTCCTGGTACACGTGGAGGCCTTCGGAGTCGGTGATAGCGAAGCGGAAGGAGTTTTCGCCACCGTGGGTCAGGATGTAGTGCTTCAGGCCTCTGGGCACGAACACGATGTCGCCTT
The DNA here is from genome assembly GCA_002710885.1 of Chloroflexota bacterium. The sequence goes on from PAIW01000098.1 coordinate 3,407, forward strand.
GCTTGACGTTATAGATGGGCCGTTTCTCGCCCAGGTCCCAAGTAAGCTCGCCCTGAAGGATCGTCCACCACTCGTCGAAATCTGGATGCCAGTGGGCGTTATGAGGCGTTCCCGGCGCGCTGTATATCAGGTTCGCGGTGTTCAGCGGGTTCTCTATGACGCTGGATACCCACTGTGGCTCCCCCATCTGCTCAATCAACCCGGGCAGAGTGTTATGCAGCATGTTGGGCGGCTCTGTCTGATCGGGGAACGGCTCGATGGCGGAGCTTCGGTCGTTCTTGTTGTCGTGATTGGAGCCGATTTTGCTGATATGCAACCTCACCGAGGATTCATCGCCCACGGTCATCATCTGGTGACGCTTTCCGGCGGGAGCGCTCACGATGTCGCCTTTGCTGGCGTGGATGGTCGGGTAGTCTCCGATATCGAAATCGATGGTGCCTCTCATGACCACCCAGAACTCGTCAAAGTCCGGGTGCCAGTGATGGTCACTGGCCGTTCCGGGCAGATCGCATATTAGCCCTGTGTTGTTGCGACCGTCGGAGAATAGCGGCTCGTACCAGGGGCCTTCGCCCTTTTCGGCTATGATCTCGCTTGTCTTGATGTGCAGGGGTTCTGTGCTGACTTCAGCCATTATGTGCCTCTCCTTTATGGATTTTGATTTACAGATTCAGGGTTTACCAACCCAGCATTACAGACTCGCGCCGTGGGTCGGCGGCGCCGTGATACACGCCTGAATCCATGTCCACCATGATCGGAGCGAACCCGTTGATGATGCCCCACGGCCCGACCTCCTCAACGGCATGGCCCAGGTTGCGCAGGTCATCGGCTATGCTGTGGCTGAACCGTCCCTCAACAGCCAGACGGTTGGGCGCGACACGATGAGGCCACGGCGACTGAGGGAAGCTGTAACCGCAGAACCGAGGTGCCGAAACAGCCTCCTGGACGTTCAACCCGAAGTCCACGATGTTGGTGAACACTTGTAGACAGGCCTGGGTTTGGCTGTCGCCTCCCGGCGTCCCCAGCGTCATGAACGGACGGCCGCCCTTTAGCACCAGGAAGGTGCAGGGTGTTGTTCGAGGTCGTTTTCGAGGAGCGAGGGCGTTGGGATTCTCCGAGTCTAGCCAGAAGTAGCATCCTCGGCAGTTGATGAGGATGCCTGTGTCTCCCAGAACCATTCCTTGTGCCAGCGCAGCGAAACTGCTGGGAGTTGCCGCGACCATATTGCCCTGAGAGTCCACGGTCGCCAGATGGGTCGTGCCGTCGTTATCGGCAACAAACTCTTCGACAGGCGATGGCTTAGAAGCGCGATATCCTGGATCCACCGCCCGCATGTTTCGAGGGTCGCCCGGAGGATACTCGGCCTGAGCCGATTCGGTGTCCAGAAGGGCCCCTCGCAGGGCTGCGTATTCGCTGGAGAGCAGTTCGTCGAAGGGTACGTCAACGTGGGCTGGGTCTCCGATGTATCGCTCTCTGTCGGCCATCGCTAGCTTCAAAGCCTCGACTTGCAGATGCACAGCCTTCGCGCTGTTATGCTCCATCGAACCCAGATCGTAGCCTTCAAGAATCTTCAGAGTTTGCAACAGTGTGATGCCCTGAGTCCAAGACTGGTTAGTGTATATTTCATAGCCCCGGTAGTTGACGGAAATCGGCTCCTCTAAGGGGGACTCGTAATCTGTGAAGTCGTCCATGTCGTATAGTCCGCCAATGTCCTTTAGAGCGGAAACCATCCGGTGGGCCACGTCACCCTTGTAGAACACGTCCCGAGCGGCTTGGATTCCGACCTCGCGAGATTTGCCTTGGCCTAACGCCTGTGCCTCCGCTTGAATCATGAGGGATAGCGTGCGCCCCAGGTCTTGCTGTTGGAATATCGCACCAAGCTCAGGCGGCTCGCCGTTGGGCAGGAAGATTCGAGCGGAGTCAGGATATTTATTCAGGTTCGCCATGCGCTCTGGCATGCCGATGGTCCGAGAGAACAACTGGTAAGCGGGGAAGCCGCCAGACGCCAGAGACAACGCGCTCTCAACGACCTGCCCAAAGTTCATAGTCCCGTAGTTGGCCAGCATCGTGAGGAGAGCCGAAATTACGCCTGGCACAGTTGTGGATTGGACTCCCGACGGAATCTCACCCCAGCGGTCCATGTATAGGTCGATGGTCGCGGCTTGAGGAGTCCAACCCTGCCCGACAACTGAGCGCACAGCCTTGTTATCCGCGTCGTAAAACAGCATCGCCACTTCGCCGCCCAGGGTGTAGTGGGCACTGGGTTCCAGAACTCCGGCGGCCAGGGCAGAGGCCACGGCGGAGTCTACAGCGTTCCCGCCTTGCCACAGAATCCGCATCCCCGTTTGCGCTGTCAACTGGGTGCCAGCGCCGACCATACCCTGCATTCCCCATATGATCGGTCGGTGGGCGTATCGTCCATGACTGCCTTCGGGGACTCGCGATGTTTGATCGTTCATTGGGCCAACCTCCGTTGTTCGGTTATCCATACATCAGGCACCATTATTGTCGACATTGCGGTCAGAGACCTGATTGTCTTCCAATCGTGGGATACCGTCAACGACCCAATTACGACTTAAGCCACATGCTGATAACTTCGACCTCCAGGACCTCTACAAAAAGTGCAAAAAGTGCGCCCAGCAGGGCATTCCCGGAGCAATATCCTTCGGCGACAAGGTAATGTTCAATGGCTACGAAATGTGGAAGCCCGACGTCGAATCACCCACTCTATATCGAGCCACAAACCCTGATGGCTCTGGGTGTGGACGGCGCCTGAAAGTCTGCCCATTCAACAAACAGGGGTTGTTCGATCATCGGATTCCGTTGTAGTTCGCCATCAACGCGCCACCCCTGAGGACGGCACTCATATGGCTGGACGACGCATTGGGATTCGGCAAGCGTGCGACGTCATGGAAGTGGTGGTGGGAACACGAAACCCGCGAAGGCAAGGTGGTGACGCCGAAGAAGACTAATCAGCGAGACTTGAGGCGAAAACGCTCGTCGCCTCGCGATCGTAAGATACCGTTGCACCTAGCCGAAAACAACCCGCCTCCTGCCTCAAAAGAGGCCGTGCCCATCAACCGACGAGGGGCGAGGGCACGAGCATCTGAAGGTTCACCGAAGGACGATTAACAGACTGTTAGCCTGCGGTGTTCGTCGTTGGAGCAGGAGTCCTTCGCCGTCGGGGACGTCGCCGCCGAGGGCCGATAGGACTGTTCCCGTTGTCTGGTCGTGGCTGATCCGATTTCACGGCTGGCCTTGCGCCAGGTCTTGAACTACGCGGCGATTCCGGCTCTTGCTGGGCCTGCCTGCCGTAGCGAGAGCGCGGCGCCGGAGCTTTGCGCGGAAGCTGGCGTTCTGGTCGTGGCTGAGCTGGTCGTCGAGACCTCGAACGGCCACTCGGAGCTTCGAGTTCTGGCGTAAAGTGGCCGTAGTCGAAATCCTCCATGCGTCGCCTTTCGATCCGACCTCCTAGGACGTCTTCGATCTTGCGGACCAACGCGGCGTCTTCATGCAGAGTGAGAGTCAGCGCTTCGCCAGTGTTTTCCGCCCGTCCGGTGCGCCCGATGCGGTGAATGTAGGCGTCAACCGTGTTGGGCATATCGAAGTTTATGACATGGGAGACCTCAGTAACGTCGATGCCTCGCGAGGCCACATCGGTGGCGACCAACACGTCGTACTTACCCTCACGGAATCCGTTTATGGACTGCTGGCGTTTGTTCTGGGCCATATTGCCCTGCAACATCGCCACGCGATACTTGTAATTTTCCAGGTCACCGGCAAGTCTGCGGGCGCGGTGCTTGGTGCGTGTGAAAACGATCACTCGTCCCGTCGCCACAGTGTCCAGGATTTTCACGAGCGCTTGTTTCTTCAGGCCTTCCGTCACCGGATAAAGGGCATGAGAGACGGTCTCGGCGGGCGCGATCATGCCTATCTGCACCGTGACCGGATCATCCAGCATGTCCCGTGAGAGGTATCGAATGTCGTCGGACATTGTGGCCGCGAAGAACATCGTCTGTTTTCGGTCACGCACGTATGTCAGTATGCGGCGGATGTCGGGCAGGAAACCCATGTCGCACATGGTGTCGGCTTCGTCCAACACCAGAACCTCGACCGTTGAGATGTCGATGGTGCCGTCCCTGACGTGGTCCAACAGGCGACCGGGGCAGGCGACGACGATCTCAGCGCCGCGATTCAACTTCTTGACCTGCGGGTTCTTGTTCACGCCGCCATAAATGGCGACACTGCGGATCTTGGTGTACTTTCCAAACTCGACAGCAGTTTGGTAAATCTGTTCTGCCAGCTCGCGGGTCGGAGCGACGATGAGCGCGCGCACGGGACCCAGAGGGCCAGTGAGCAGTCGTTCGAGAATGGGGAGCATGAATGCGGCAGTCTTGCCGGTGCCGGTTTGAGCCAGGCCCATGAGGTCGCGCCCTTCGAGCGCTACAGGGATGGCCTGTTCTTGTATAGGGGTGGGGGTCGTGTAGCCTGTGTCCCTGACAGCATCCAGCACACGACGGTTGAAATTAAGTTCTTCGAAATTCAGTTAGAGTACTCCTTGACTCCATTGAGCCAAGCAGCACTCTCAGCCCGATGATTGGTCTATCTAGCAGGTCTCCCTGCCGCTTATCCGTTCGTCTTTCTATATGCACACTATAGCAGTGGGTCGAACGTCGAAGCAATCGCAGGCGTGGTTTAATACGAATTCAATACCAGAGACAAACCGATTGACTAATCAAATGTCTACGTGACCTGCAGCTGAACGTTTGTAACACTGTAATCCCGAACTCCGATTTTTGGTCAGCTATTTTCTGCGTAACATAATTGTATGAATCTCGGCGCATTGGCCGTGGCGCGAACGTATTTTCTCGGAATGTGCTACGCCTAGTTTCGCTGGTGTTGGACAGGTTGATGCGATCTTTTGCTGTATTGTGTCTCACTGCTCCGCAGCGACCCTTTCGCGTTGATCCACGCCATCAGCTTATGGATGGAGAGATCTATTGACTCTAGTTGCTGGGCGAGCACCGATTCACCAAAACTAGGTTATGAATTTACTGGACACGCCGTGGAAAACGCCGCGTCATTGTTCCAAAGAAAACCCTGTNCCATCGGCTATGATCTTGGGCCTTGGCAATTTCGAATTCAGGGCCATCATCAAAATTATATTCGGCGGCCATTTCTTTCAGAAGATTTTCGAATCGGACACCGACAGTTTTTATGTAATTGTTGTAGCTATATTTCAAGGGATTCACTTTCAGCTCAATCAGGTTGGCGATCAGCTTACCATTCCACCAATGCGATTGAGAAGTGAGTCCGTTGATGGCGTGCTATTCGTTCCTCCATGCAACAAAAGGCTACAAAATAAAACATCAATCCAGGCTCTAACGTGGCACGTTGGCTTCAGGGGCGAGGGGCGAACTTTCGTGGGCGAGCATGAATGCGATTATTCTCACCTCGTCAAAGTCGTCGAATTTGTCGATGACCGTCCAGGCCGTTAGCGCGATTCTGGTGTCCATGTCTGGGTATGGACTCATCAACACTTTGGCGCCAACGTTTGTCGCGATGTCGACGACCTCGGAAAGTTGGGCCACAAGCGCCTCGCACCCATCANGGCAGTTGTAATGGACGTTGACGTAGCCATGCTCAAGATTGTGCACCAGCACCTCATCAGGCAACGGGATTGTGTGGATGCCCCATCTGGCCGGAGCCACGGGCGCTCCGAAGTGCCAGCCGGATGTGGCGGGGGCCGAGTTGTATCTGTCATGTTCCTCGCCGGGAATGACGTGGTCCACTCCCTGATACTCAACCTTGACCCATGAGTCGGTGGTTGCCATGTTTCCGGTGACGTTATCTGACGGCGTGGGCGTAGGTGATGGCATTGGACTGCGTGCTAGCGTTGTTGTTGGTTCTGGAATTTGAGTTGGCGTGGGCGTTGGGACGGCAATGGGCGGAACCGTCGGTATTGGCGGCCGGGTTGCCAATTCAACCACCGGAAGAACCGGCGATTGAACAGCATCACCGGCAGGTTCAGCGCAAGCGATCGCGAGNGCAAGGAGAACAATGAGAGCGATCAAAAAAGCGTAATTGTTCATTTCACGCAAACTATTCGACATCCTGAATCCGAACCACTCGACCCGACTCCGAGGACTCGTGGACCGCATCCAGTATCTGCTGGCAGCGGTAGCCGTCTTCAAAGCTTGGAGCAGGCGAAATCCCCTCTTCGATGCCTCGGACGAATTCGCGGGTCAGGAGGCGAAAGGGCAACATTCGGTCGTCTCGATCGTCGGAGAAGGGTCTGAGGCGGTCGGGGATGGGAAGCTCGGAAAGAGCGTCGTCGCCGGGTTTGGCACCCAAGATTTTGCCGAGGGGCGGCGGGTTGAATCCGAGGCCTGCGTGAGGAGTCACCAGCGTGCCGTCTCTCCCGAAGATTTCGATGCCTCCACCAGGGCCGAAGNGCGCGGCGCTGNTGCCGGTCATCATGGCCCGTCCTCCGTTGACGAAGCGAAGGGCGATGTGGAATGTGTCGTCGGATGTGGCCTGAACGGTCTCTCCAGAGTTCGGGTGNATTCGGTCGCCGAAGTGGGTATCCAACTGGCCCGAAACCGATTCAACCTCNCCAAACCAGTGGCGTAGGCAGTCGATGTAGTGCGAGCCGAGACCTCCTAGGAAGCCTCCGCCCGAAGAAGCGTCGTCTCCGCCGCTGAGGGGCCGNGCATGGAAACCTCCGCGTGGGCCGATGACCAGCTTTAGGAGCACCATGTGAAGCTGGCCGAGGTATCCTTCATCGACAAGCTCCTTCACTCTCATGCGGCCCAACGCGAATCGGAACTCATGGGCGATCATGCCTGTGAGTCCGGCATCCTCGGCCGTCTGCCACGCCTCGCGGGCCTCAGACTGATTGAGCGTGAAGGGCTTTTCGCAGATGATGTGCTTTCCGGCGTCGAGGGCCTCCATCGTCATCTGGTAGTGGTTGGCGACGGGACTGACGACGCTCACAGCGTCGAGGCCATCCATCTGGAGCATTTTTCGGTAGTCGGTGAAGGTTTTGGAGATGCCGAACCGCTGCGCAGCCTCGGTGGCTCGTTCCTGACGTCGAGCGCACACCGCCACAACGTCCAAACCCTCGGACTGAAAGGCAGGGATGTGGACGGTGGCCCCGAATCCCACTCCGATAACGCCTATCCGCACACTAGATCGTGCCATTGTTGATGCTCCTAAATGATGTTTACGTTTGGTTGGAGACTGCGCAGATCAGACACATCCGGCGGAATTTTCTCTAGTTGAGTGATTCACAGGGCCGAATCTTGACGAGTCTGGTTGACTTAATCCTCGTTGACCAGCTTTGCCGTGAGCCGGTGGAGCGTGGGCAGATCATCGCCCTGGTTCTCGTTGAACCTGGCGGCGCAGACGGGCAGCATTCACGCGCGNACGTAGTCCTCAAGCACTTGGGTTATCCGATGGTAGCGCTGACGGTACGTGTAAGTGAACAAAGCGGGCCCTGCGTTCATCAACAGCCTTTTGTGCAACGGAATGTGAGCCGGCAAAGTAGCGGTCATTAGAACGATCAGCGTTTGGGCGGAATCCGCCGCTGGTATCTCCTTTTTGGCTCCTGGCCAGTCTATCAGCACAGGATGGCCGGAGGTCATCATCACGTTGTCAGGGTGAAAGTCTCCGTGACAAAGGAAATCTCCATCTGGCGGCGCGTTGAGCATTGCGTGGGCATTGGACTTCCATTCGTCGGGCCGGATTCGGTTTCGGTGATGCTGACCCTTAAACACTCTCGCAAGGGCGGGAGGTCATCGACTCGGGCCGCGTTGACCTGAGCATGAAGACTGGCATCAGGCTTCCATTGGAACCTGAGACAAAGATGCAGGTCGTGTCAGTAAATTGCTGCGTGTGGATGCTCGATAACCTATGTTGAACCAGAAACCGACGCGTCATCAGCCATAAACATCTCGGCTAGGTTCTCCCCTGTTATCCTGCAGGTTCCGCTATAAACACTGGAATCGAACGGTCGGTTTTGTCCTGGTATTGCTGGTAGGGAGGAAATGCTTCTACCGCGATGTCCCAGATACGTTGCCTCTCGGTGGAATCCTCAACCTCTCGAACCTTCATCGAGTGGACATCGACCCCGTCGCGGATATCGACGTTCGGGTCAGCCTTCAAGTTGTAGTACCAGACCGGATGTGTCGGCGCTCCGCCTCTGGAGGCCACCAGGACGTAGTTGTCTCCGTCCGCAACTCTCATTAACGGAGTTTTCCGTATCGCGCCTGTCTTCCGGCCTTTGTTGGTCACGATTATGACTGCCAGGCCATTCAATGATGTGCCTTCAGTGCCTCCGCTGCTTTCGTATAGTTCAACCTGGTTTCTCACCCACTCGGTTGGGCTGGGGATATATTCGCCCATCGTTTTCTCCTCGTCTCGCTTTTAATCTATTCTGTCAACTGCACAGAGTATATATGAATCGTCGTTGCTCGGACGTCTCCCACCAATCAGCCCGGAACTCTGCCAACCGGAGCCGGAACGCCAGCATGAAATAGTCGCCTTGGTGTTGGGACGAACGCACTGACCAGAACGACTGCCAGGAAAGCCACGCCGCCTGCCAAGAGTATCCGACCAGGGTCGACGACGTCGGCCAGAACGCCATTGATGAAGTAAGAGAATGCCATGATTCCGCCAGCGTGAATCAGGTAAATGCTGGTGATGCGGCCACGCAGTCGATCGGGAGCCACCGATTGAATCATGATGGTGGCCATAGTCATGAAACCCGTATGAGCGATTCCGATTACCACCGTGCCCAAAATAGCGACAGGCAGAGTTGGAGCTATCGCCAGAAGGATATTTCCCAGGGAGCTGATCACAGCCGTCGCCAGAAAGAGCCGGCCTATCAACCCTCGGCCTTGAATCGGAGCTATTGCTATCGAGACCATTAGCGCTCCCAGGCCGACCATCATGTGCATGTACGCGACGCCTCCCCCGCCGGCGTCCAGCCGGTCATCAGAGATCGCGGGTAGGAGTGATTCGAAGGACATCACAAGGACGCAGTGGAACATCACCAGGAAGATAACGCTTCGCAACACACGATGGCTATAAACGTAACGGAAGCCTGATAGCGCGTTGTAAATTAACCCTCTGCCAGACTCAACGACGCCCGTGGACCGCGTGCGTATCTGGAGGATGAAAAATACCCCAATCCCGTACAGGCAGGCGCAGGCGAGGAAGATCCATTCGAGCCCAATCACGCCCAAGAGCGGCGCGATCACTCCGGGGCCGGTCAGGCGCGTGGCATAGTAGCCTGCGTTAACCAGGGCGTAGGCATTGGGCAGAGCTTTCCCCGGCACAAGGTTGGCGGCCAAGGCTTCGATTGCGCCCATGTGAACGGCTCTGGCACAGCCGTTCACGAAGGCCAGNAGCAGAACGTGCCATATTTGGATAGAGCCTGTGAGAATCAGGAGTCCCAGCGCCAGTCCGTGCAATAAGCTGATGACGTAGGCCAATGTCAGCACGTTCCGACGGTCGAATCGGTCGGCCAGGTATCCAGCGATTACAGGCACGACGAACCAAGGAAGCATGGCTACCAGGAATACCGACCCCACCCAACTGTTGGGATTGCTTTCAGCAAGATTGAAGATCAGCCAGCCTTCGATAGCCGCTATTGCCCACGATGCCGACTCGCCAGCGACGTGACCGAACCACATCATGCGATAGTCCCTGTGGGCCAGGGACGGAGCCAATCGGTTTTTCGCAATCTGACGAATTTGAGCTAGATCAACCAATCTACCAGAAATTCCTTTTACAGTTTGATCGAGGTGTCCTACGTGGGTCGGATTTCGTTATGATGTCTGAATTTCTACGTGACTGCAACAGTGCCTTCTTTTTTTATGAAGAACTGTTCTTGGCCCGGCGTTCCTTCAAAGTCGCCTTGAGGGCGGAAAGACAACGTTACAACGTAGTGATCTTCAGGGTCCTTNTCTGAGATAACCTCGAATGCGATTGGCGTCCGCCTCAATCGACGCCCATATGCTCCGGGCGTTTCCTAGGCAGTGCGCATCGACAGAACCCGAGCCTGATCCTGAGAGATGTAGCCTGCGACTTTCCCCGTATCGTCAAACTCAAAGGAGTATGTTTTATCGCCTGAGCCACCGAAGGAATCTAGCTTTTCTTCGGCGCCACCCGTATCGTTGGTCATATATAGGTTGCTCCAAATCCTCTGTTGTCATACTCGCGCCACGACAGCACGGACGTCTTTGAACACATCACCCGGAATATCTCGGTCTGAGAATCCTCTCGCCATGAAGCAGTCAGAAAGTGATTGAAAAACTCTTGTAGGTTCCCGTCTAGCAATTCCACGCCATCATCGGTCCTGAAAAACTCAACGCAGTGCGTTGGACGCAGAATGCAGGCTTCAATTGACGTTGCCAGAAGCGGACAATTCACCGATGGAACTAAGGCACAGCCTCGAAGTTGATTCGCAGATACTCGCTGGGTTCGCTATCCAGGAACGTTCGCTGAACGTGGATCGTCGCCTCTTTTTGTTGCGAGAACTGGAGATGCTCCAGCGCCGCACCTGATCTGACCCACATGTAGTCGCTGTGCTCTTCGGAGAGATGAACTTGGGCATCATCGTGAACGTAGCCCACAAAAACCGGAACCAGGTTGATGACGTTCTGTCTTGATTCATAGAACCGCTCAACGAAATCGGCGGAGTAGAACCGGTACGGCGTGAGTCCGGTTTCTTCCTTGATCTCCCTCAAAGCTGCTTCCCAGGCGGTCTCTCGCGGCTCAATCAGGCCTGAGATTTCCTGCCATGTGCGGTTGAGGTACTGGGATGTCCTCTCAAGGAGAAGAATCTTGCCGCCGTCGTCGTCTCTTATGCACAGNTAGGCGGAGACTGAGAACGACCTGATCGGCACTTCTTCCCGCATGATGTTCATGTTTTCATCCCNCGGAAAATAGGTTTCCGCGTGTTAGGTTACCAGGTATTAGGGCATCAAGCATCGGCGATAGTCACGCTGTGTCGAGGCGAAGCATCTGGTCGCGTGCAGACCAGNGCTTGCGTCAATCACGGCCAGATGCTTCACTGCGTTTCAAAATGGCGAGACCTGACGACCCGTTACNCGAAACCTTCTTTCATACCAATGGCAAGTTTACTGANCGCTGATAGCTGCAGGCTGATTGATCTTGTGCATCTATAAATTGCGCTGGATGAACTCGGTGATGCGCTCTTCCATGTAGACCCGGTCTCCCAACTGGCGGGGCATGTGCCGTTCGTCGGGGAACAGCATGAACTCGTAGGGTATCCGATTGGCTATCAGCGCGTTGATGAGCCGGGCGCTGTGGCGGAAATGGACGTTCTCGTCGATCAGTCCGTGGACCAACAGCATGTTGCCTTTGATGTTCTGAACGTGGTTTACGGGGCTGCTGTTAGCGTAGCCGTCCGGATTGGACTGCGGAGTCCCCATGTACCGCTCAGTATAGTGGGTGTCGTAACCGTCCCAGTGGACAGTTGGCGCGCCGACGACTCCCATTTTGAACACGTCCGACGCCTGAGCCAGGCACAGCAGAGTCATAAAGCCTCCGTAGCTCCATCCATATATGCCAACACGTTCAGGGTCAGCCAATCCTTGGTCTACCAGCCAACGGACACCCTCAACCTGGTCTTGGACCTCGATGCGTCCCATCTGGTGTTTGATGACGCCCTCGAAGGCGAGGCCGCGCCTGGCGCTTCCACGATTGTCCAGCATAAACACCAGATAGCCCTGACTGCGAAGGTACTGTGCTCGCATGGACGCGGTCATGCTCCAGTGGTTGTCAACGACCTGAGCATGGGGGCCACCATACACGTACACGATGGTCGGGTGGGGGCCGTCTCCGAACTCCGATGGTGGGCTATATATTGCCCCGTGAAGTGTCACGCCNTCGTCAGTCTGGAGNGTCACAAGCTCTGGNGGCTCCAGTCCAAGGCTNTCGATTCTGGGGTCTGACGGTTCGTGAATCGTGCGTATCTGTGACCCATCATTNAGCGACCGAAGCGTGATGGTCGGGGGAACATCGATCGAGCTATGCGAATCTACGAAATTCTTGAACTTGTGGTCGATGGTGACNAGGTGCATTCCAGGCTCGTTGGTGATGCGTTGAACAGCGCCACCGGACANAGGAACNGAGTACAGATGTCGCTCGGTAGGGCTGTCCTTCGTGGCTGTGAAATAGATCTGACCGTTGCNCTCGTCCACAGCCGCGAGGCCGGCGTCCCCGGTCAGTCCGGCAACGCCTGAGAGTCCGTCNACCATCCAATCGCCGTCGGTAAGCTGACGAATCAAGCTGCCGTCTCCGTCGTGGAGATACAGGTGAGTGAACCCCGTGCGTTCCGACGCCCAAATGAACTCGCCTGAGTCTAGAGGNTGGAACATATTGTGCAAGTTTATCCAGATGTCGCTGGTTTCTCGCAATACCGTGGAATGGGCTCCGGTGGCGATGTCGAAACGGACCAAGTCGAGAACGGTCTGTTCTCGGTTCTCGATCTGCGCCCATAGCTCGCCGTTGGGCATCCAATTGACGCGAGGGAGGTANATGTCATNGTCGTCGCCCAGGTCCATCCAGACAGGCTCTCCGCCTTCAACAGNGACNACGCCCAGCCGCACGATGGCGTTGGCCTCTCCGGCGAAGGGATAGCGATGGTCTTCCTGCGCCCCCTCGCCCACCTGGTCTTTGCCCTGATGGACAATGCGATAGACAGGGATGTGAGTCTCGTCCACTTCGGTAAAGGCAATGTGGGAACCATCCCTCGACCACCAAAAGCCGGAGCCTCGGCCCATCTCCTCTTGGGCGATGTATTCGGCAAGGCCATGAGTCTTGCCTGTGCCTCGCGCTCCGCTGGTTATCTGCCTGGGAGCGCCGCCGTCTACCGAAACGACATACACCTCGGAGTCCTGAACGTATGCGATCTGAGTTCCGTCCGCCGAAAGCTGAGGGTCAATAATCGGAGCGTCGCCGCCGTCAACGACCGTCCGCGCCGGAGCGTCGGGACCGTCCATGACGTAGATTGCGCTCTGTCCTGGAATCAGAATTCGCCCTGTGCCGTCGACCCAAGAGTATCGGGTGATTCCCCGACCCATCTGACGCTGGCGCTGCCTTCGCAAGGCTTCTTCGATAGACAGTTCCTCGCTCTCATCATCCAGCCCCGCCAGGATCGCGCGCCGCTCTCCAGTCTCGATGTCGAGAGCATGAAGCTGACGCACCGGACTCTGGTCCTCGCCGTGCAGGTACGTGACCAACCGGTCATCGTTGCTGAAGGCACAGGAAACCGGAGCCGCCATCCCCGGAGCCGGGAATTTTGCGACTTCTTCTATCGGGAATCTTGAGTTGTTTTTGTCGGGCATTTTGTCGGTTAGTCCTGTGATGTTATGAAACGAGGGTGTTAGACGTGCAAGTATATTCTGTCATGATATGTATATCCAGAGGCTGCAGCCGAAGGATCTGGTCGAATAGCACAACCATTGTCTTACACACGACCAGATGCTTCGCTATCGCTCAGCATCGGATGGTCGGAGGTCTAATGATACACGGAGTCGAGGGGGGTCGTGGAGAGGGGGTAGCCGTCGCTATTTTAAGACAATGTTTCGAGGTGGGCGGTGGCGCGTTCAGCGTTGACTTCCTCGAACCAGGACTCCAATT
>PAIW01000099.1 GCA_002710885.1 Chloroflexota bacterium
CTGGCAGGTTCCAACGAGATAGCAGTGGACGTGTCTTCGCCTCCGACCTGATGCAGATCCCAACTTCTAACGGAGGCCGCGAGGAGCACGACGCGCCGTATCTCGTGACCGATGGGCAGGGTAATTCCCTGTGGCTGATAAACCAACTCCACCACGAAGCATTCACCTTCAACTTGGATCAGGCGATAACCGAGGCAACGGGACTGCCCGCTGTTCTCGCCGAGCCAACGAAGGCCCATGTGCGGAGCGGCCTACAGACCTTCGCGATGGCCTATGACAACACCTCCGTAAACCTGGGTCTCCCTGTCGCGGAAGGCCAACTAATCGACATCACGGTTTATGACGTTCGAATCCAGCCAATCAGCGAACAGAAGGGCATTCCGCACTCCGGTTCTGTTCAGGCGGAATTGAACAAGCTCTCCCTCACAGTGGTCGAACCAGCGCGTTAGACTTTCCATATCACTCTGGCGCCACTATAATTCGAGAAATTCAAACACGACCATCGGAAGGTCGCCGCCTTCCAAATCTCCCCTTGCGAGGTTCTGCTATGTCCGACCCACATCTTTTTCGCCAGGCCTGGGGCAAGTTTGCCACCGGCGTCACTATTATTACCACGTTCCAGCCCGATGGCGAGGTACACGGCATGACAGCCAATGGCATCTGCTCCGTCTCACTGGACCCATTGCTGGCCTTAGTTTGCGCCGGTCACAACACCGCGTCTTATCCGCTTATCAAAGAGTCCAAACGGTTCGCCATCAACATCCTGAAGATGGAACAACTTGCCATCGCCCAATACTTCGCCCGACCCACCGAGAAGAAGACAGGCGATGTTGAAGTGTCCTTCACCATGTCCCCTCATGGCGGCGCCATCGTGGATGGCTCACTGGCTCATATGGACTGTCACGTCGTAGCCGAAACCGTAGCCGGAGACCACACCATCTTCATAGGCGAGGTGGACCAGATCGATGTCGGCTCGGGAGATCCTCTGATCTTCTTTGAAGGCAAGTTCAGCCAACTGGCGAGCACCGACGCTTCTTGAAGCTGCCAGGTTTTCAGGTGTCAGGTATCACGTGGTAAACTGCCGAATTTTCATGCTGAGCGAAGTCGAAGCATCTGGTCGCCTGCAGCAACCCTGACGAACTTATCCTGATACTTGAAACCCCGAGTCCGCGATTCCCCGAGGCACAACATGATCCCTGAACTGATGGCAGACTACCGTTGCGAAACTGGCGAAGGCCCTCTGTGGCACCCAATGGAGAGGCAGGTTTACTGGTCGGACATCCCTCAGGGTCGAATTTTCCGATTGAACCCCTTCTCTCGCAGGCACGAACAGATTTACGAAGGCCGCATTGTCGGCGGATACACCATCCAGTCTGACGGCTCGCTGTTACTGTTTATGGACCGAGGCTCTGTCGCTGTGTGGCGGGACGGGAAGCTTGAGTACCTCGTCAATGAGATGGAAGGCGAGACCGACAACCGTTTCAACGATGTCGCCGCAGACCCGGCGGGTCGCGTGTTTTGCGGAACAATGCCCACCGATACTCGCTCAGCGACTCTGTACCGCATGGACACCGATGGCTCGATAACAACAGTGTTGGAAGGCGTGGGCCTATCCAACGGGATAGGTTTTTCGCCCGACCAGAAGCAGATGTATTACACAGATTCGCTGGCCCGAAAAATCTACATCTTCGACTACGACATCGACTCTGGCGACGTCACTAACCAACGCGTGTTCGTCGAGACTCCAGACGACGGCAGCATTCCAGACGGCATGACCGTTGACGCGGAAGGTTACGTCTGGGGCGCTCGATGGGACGGCTCATCACTGTACCGATACAATCCCGATGGCGAACAGGTTGTGCAGATACAGTTCCCGGCCAAGAAAATCTCCAGTGTGATATTCGGCGGCGTCGATCTGACTGATATGTACGTAACCACAGCCGGAGGCGGCAACAAGGCCGAGGAAGGCCCTGGCGCAGGCGGTCTTTTCCGACTGAATGTCGGAGTCCAAGGCAAGCCGGAGTTCTTGTCTCGTGTAGGGCTGAGCTAGCAGGTCACAACGCCGAAACCCGCTCGGCCCACATCTCCGACAGCCGAGCTCCGTCAACGTCCAGCGCCACGAGGGTGTTCGGCTGCTCCCCGGTCTGGCCGTCCAGGTCGGCCAGAGTCTGGCCTTGCGTCAACTCGTTCCCTGTCGCGATATGCACGTAGAGATGGCGAGTCTCGAACAGTGTCGGATCGATGACGTAGGACATCGCTGGAACGTCATTGTACTTGACTGCCCCCGGCCCCATCTCTCGGCCCCTCTCGGCATATGCCTTCTGGATGAAAGGGGTCGCTTTCTCCATCAGTTCGGAGACCGGTGTTCTGGCCGCCCAAACTCTGGAAAGTTGTTCCGCCGAAATCTCGACTTTGTTGCACACGTCCAAACCCACCTGGACCACCGACGCACCTGACCGGTACACCAGGTCTGCCGCTTCGGGGTCGCCCCAGAGATTGGCGCTTGAGACCATCGAGACGTTGCCCGGAACCGTGACTGCGCCCCCCATAACCACCGCCTCGACCAGCGATGACGCGACTCGCGGCTCAACGCTGATCGCCAACGCCAGGTTCGTCAGACGCCCCAAAGCCACGAATGTTATCTCTCCCGGAGCGCCCATCACGCTCTGGACTATCTTGATTACGGCGTTCTCATCCCTGACCTCGACCGACGGCGCTGGCAACCCTGCGTCGCCCAAACCGTCGGAGCCGTGGATGTACTCTGCGAACTCCGGGGCGCCGAAGTTGAACGGCCTGCCTGATCCCTGATACACCGAGATGTCGGCGCGGCGGGCAGCCTCCAGAATACGCAGGGCATTGACCGTGCATTGTTCGACGGCGGTATTGCCGAACACGGTAGTCAAGGCATCGACCTGAAGCTCAGGGCTGCCCAGCGCAAGGAATATGGCCGCCGCGTCGTCTATTCCGGGATCGGTGTCAATGATTACCCGTTTCATGGATTCAGCCTGTAGAACCTGGACTGCGGATTTTCGATGGGCAGCACGGCCACGCTGGCGAAACTGGGAACCCAACCCATGACTCCGATAGCTGACGATGGGCTGTCAGGGGCCAAAAGAGCGGCGGTGTGTTCTTCGGGCAGAGATAATAACTCGGAATCGGCATCGTGAGTTAGGTATCTTCCTGCCGTCATGCACTCCAGCCACTCGCGCACGTACCTCTCGACGGTTCCCGCCCTATGGGATATATCGTGAGACGTTGCCGAACCAGCATCTGCCAACGCCTGAAACAGCCCTAGACGGTGGCCGACATACAAGTTCAAGCAACTCATCCCTGCGTTCATCGCATTGAATAGCCGATCTACGCACGCTTCAACCTTCTTTGCGTCCATAGCGGTTCCTCACTTCTGTATTTTTGTAGCAGCACAACCCGGTCAGACGAGACCGTAGCATCATGCCATTAAAGGGTCAATCGGCTGTTCGACGCAGAACTCGTTGCCTTCCGGGTCCGACAGGACCGTCCACGTCCAGGAATGCTCATTGAAGTCCGCGACCTTCTGCGCTCCGAGACCAATGAGGCTATCTACTTCAGCATATCTGGATGTGTCGCTGGGGCGCAGGTCCAGGTGAACGCGATTCTTGACAGTCTTGTCTTCTGGGACTTTGAGAAACATCAGTCGTGAAGAGTGTGCATCGGAGGGAGTCTCAATGGCTTTGTTCTCTTCCGCTGTGACCTTGTAGTCCAAAGCCGCGCCCCAGAATCGGGCCAACTCTCCAGAGTTGTGACAATCGAATGTGATGGCATTTACGCTCAGGGCCCAGTCCATCACCTTCGGTCAATACAAACGTCGTTGCGACAGCGGGATGTATAATCTACCGTACTCTTAAGCAAACCTGAAGGCACTCCCGTGAATTTCGAGCAACTGATTCCCAACCCCGAACCCGAAGAAGACCTTGACACGATCATCGCTGAGATGACCGAGATCATTGTGCAGGACCCGAACGACGCCCGCGCCTACTTCCGTCGAGGCAACGCCCACTCCAACAAGGGCGAGTATGAGGAGACCAAGAGGGACATGACACGGGTGATCGAGATGGAGCCGGGCAATGTCATGGCCCACAACAACCGGGGCGTGGCGCATCTTTGCACCAACGACCCTCAGTCGGCCATCCGCGACATCACCAGAGCGATAGAGCTGGACCCGACGTATCGAGACGCCTACCACAACCGGGGGCTGGCGTATTCAGAGCTTGAAGAGTTAGACATGGCGCTGGCGGATTTAGACACGGCCATCGAGCTGGACCCTTCCCACTGGAGCGCGTTCAGGCATCGCGGCATCATCCACCAGATGAAGGGCAACCAAGACGCTAGCTACAAGGATTATCTGCGGGCGCGTGAGCTTGAGATTAGCGGATGATGAGGAACGCCGCAAATTAGGCCGATCCGCCGAACACCTGGCCGATGATATTACGAGCCATGTTCTTCATTCGGTCCGACAATTCTTCGACGCTATGGGTCACTACAGCTTCGGAGCGTTGCTCGCTGGTTTTCTGCATGGCGTTGATCATATCTTCGGTTAACTTGCAAATGTTCGTGATCTCGGCCTCGGATTTTAACGCTGGTGAGGTTTCGAGAGGGATTTCTACTCCGGTCCAGTCAATTACTTCCTCGACAGCATATATAGGCATGCCGGTCCGCACCGCCAGGGCAAAGACATCGCTCGGTCTGCCATCGACTTCACTCTCAACATCCCGAGCCCTTATCTTCGCGATGCCAATGAATGTGTCCCCTGCAAATGCTTCCACCTGCACCTCCTCAAGTTCCACGCCCGCCGCGTCCAGCGCCGTGCCCACCAAGATCAACTCCAGGGGGTTGAGCCCCGCCTCCGTGATTCGATAAACGGCTGCCATGGTCGCAAAGGACCAAAATCCAGCCCTCAACAAATCCCATCAGCAGATACATGGGTATCGGGTCGAATTTTTTGAATCGCAATTACATGTCCATTAGAAAAGTTTTGAAGAACTCAAGAGGACGAGGAATCGTGGCGGCCCACATGGCTGAAATCGGGCATGGGAAGGCCTAAACCAGTCTTGGTTGGAAGGCCGGAGCCTATGGTAGCATACCTCCAATATGCCCCCCTGAAGCGTTGAAATACTATGGGGGTCTTCTCAATCCCAGTTTTAATTAGGTTAGCTATATTGTCTTTTCTGATGTACGCTCTCGACTGATATTCTGAATGGCTGGTAGGTTCTGGCACGCGTGGAGTGGCCTTATGTTTACCAAAGTTGCTTTAACAATTATCGTAATTCTTATTCTGGCGGGGCTGGGCTGCAGCTCGCCCGCATCTTCTATCGTCTTCACCTCGGACCGAGACGGCAACCTGGAGATTTACTCGGTCAACTCCAACGGCGAGAAGATGACGAATCTCACCAACACCCAGACCCACGAATTCGCGCCCGTGTTGTCCCCGAATCACAGGCTAATATCCTTCCTTTCGGGAGTTCAGGGCAACACATCCGTCGAGGTGATGCGAATCGATGGCACCGAACGTATCGCCCTCACCGAGGGAGGATCGGAACACAGCACCCAACAATGGTCGCCCTCCAACGACCGCATCGCCTACGTGAAGAAAGACGGCTCAGACTCAAACATCTACATGACGTCCGTTGGCGAGACGAAGACGGCTCTGCTGACGTCGATTGAAGGCCATCAGGTGGGTGATTGGTCTGGCGACGGAAACTCGGTAGCATTCGCGGTGCTGGGAGGTTCTGGACAGGGCATTTACGTTCGCAATCCAGACGGCGTGAACGAGTTCCAAGTCACCGAGGCGCCAGACTACAGCCCGCTCTGGTCTCCGGATTCCCGGAAGCTCGCTTTCCTGTCCACTCGTGACGGCAATCCCGAAATCTATGTGATGGATGCCGACGGCGGCAATCTCAAGCGTCTGACCGAAAGCGAGTCCCCGGAGTACGACCTCTCATGGTCGCCCAACGGCCAGTCCCTGCTGTTCGTCTCGGAGCGCGACGGCAACCCTGAAATCTACACCGTCACCAAGGAAGGCGCGCGACCCACGCGCCTGACTTTCAACACTATAGTGGACAACCAACCAGTGTGGTCTCCGGGAGGCAAGCAGATCGCATTCGTGTCTTACCTGGACGGCGATGCCGACATTTTCTTGATGAGCGCCGACGGCAAGAGTCAGAATCGCCTCACCAATAACAGCGCCCAGGACACTAATCCAGCCTGGTAATTCAGGTGTTAGGCAGACGGTAACTCGCGGTTACCGCCGTCGTCTCGCCATGCAGGTGATTTCAACGAGACTCCCACCGAAAAGCCCTGTCGATTGGGTGGTGGTTCTCGCCGGGTACTTGTCTTTCTCGAAGAACTCTCGGTAGACGTCGTCCATTGCGTCGAAGTCATCCAGCATCACAAGATGCACGTCAACCCGTACGATCTGCCTCATGTCGAGGTTGAACTCTGCCAACATCCTGCCGATCGCAATCATAACTGCTTGAGTTTCCTTCTCAACATCTCCTAGAACTGCCTGGCCTTCCGGAAAATCGGCAGCCACCAGCCCTGACAGATAAGCATAGTTCTCGTCCAGAACCATCGGACTGTAAGGCGCGTCCGACTTGGGCATGAATGGCGGCTGGAAATGGTGAATCATGAATTTCCCCCGATAGCGTTTTTCTATATTAAGCGACGTAATGTTGACAAGGCGTTTCCTATCCGAAAGCGCTTATTTTCAGAGCCGGCCCACGGCACGTCGTTACCTCCGACGGTCCATCAACTTCTTGAAAGCGCTCTGTAATTTTGGAACTGCAGGGTCATATATTCCGAGGACAAATTCCTGAGGATGGTCCTCCACCCACGCAAGGGTGACCTCCCTCACCGCGCGGTCGCCAATAATAAGATTCTTTCCTCGCGCCGCCGCAAACTCGGCCATCTCACGCCTATGCCTGATGATCTTCCAACCTTTGCACGGCAGCCAGATAGGGAGCGTCACCAGGCGAAAAAAGAACCTGAGCGCCATCACCCAATCGTCCATGGAGCTCTGGGCAACCCGACCCTCGTTCATGCCTTGATAAAAAGCCCTGGGATCGCGCCCTGGGACTCGTCGTCGTTCGTTTTGTTGGTCATCAGGCATTCGTGAATCCTAGTGGGAGAGAACTCTAATCCGTGTTTCTTAAAGTACAAGTCGGCGCTGTGAATAATCTACCCAGAATATCTCGTCCATCCCGAAATGCTACCCTGGCGCGTGTCCTCTAGTCTGCGCGGCTCCTGAGAGAAAGGAGGACCGGAACTGAACGCCCCAGCGTCCGTCGATTTTGGTAAATATCCAAAGGGTCAGGAATCCATTGTATTCTGTTCCGTCAGCATGTCGCCTGGACTGATGTATGGCGAGATGCACTTTGTCCTCGCCTGATTGGGCAGCCTCGATGGAAGTCGTCGTTGTGTGGTCCCATCCCTCAGTTTTGAGACCTACAGTCAAATTGTCGCCGCTGGAAACCCAAAAATCGTCAGCAGTCTCCCAAACCTGAAACTGATTCTGTCCGGATAGCCTTCTATGAGGGAAGTGCATCTCGGCGACCATAGCGTCCCTATCTCGGGCGTTGAATGCATTATTCCATCGCTCGAACGATGCTCTCGCCTGCTCAACGGAATCGGACAATAGCCACCCCTCTTTGCATAGATTTGCCAATCAGATTCGAGCCGGTTTATGCTAGGAATCTGATTGGCAAAGACTTTACATCCACCCTTTCAAACTGTCAAACGTCAACAGCCTCGCGAAATCACGAAACCCAATGACTTGACCCCCAAAAACCTGATAACCTGATCGGAGCCATCCGCCCATCACAGGAGGACATAATGGGATACACGACTATCATCTCCGAACGGGTCGACGACGTTGCAGTCATCACGCTAAATAGGCCGGACACTCTCAACGCCCTGAATCTCGCCTTGACCGAGGAACTGGCCGACGCGATTGGCGGAGCCCAAAAAGACGGAGTTCGAGCGCTGCTGTTAACAGGCGCGGGGCGCGGGTTCTGCTCCGGCGCTGATCTTGCGGCGGGCGAAGGGAAAGGCCATCCCAGCAGCAACGACCTGTTGAGGACGATACGTATGCCTCTCGGCTATCACGCCATGCTGTTGCGGGAGTTCCCGAGGCCGACGGTGGCGGCGGTGAACGGCGCAGCGGTGGGAGCTGGTTTCGGATTGGCTCTGGCATGTGATATTCGCATCGCGGCCCAAAGCGCGCGGTTCTCGGCCATCTTCGCAAAGCGCGCGCTCTCGCCCGACTACGGGTGCACGCAGACTCTGCCCACGATCGTTGGGATGTCCAAAGCGTTGGAGCTTATGTACACAGGAGACATCATCGACTCCTCGGAGGCAGAGCGCATCGGGATGGTCAGCCGGGTCGTGCCTGACGACGAGCTTTCAGAAGTTGCGATGGAGCTTGCCCAGAAACTGGCGAGCGGTCCCTCAATAGCCCACGCCCTCACCAAGAAGATGGTTTACACGGCTCACGAGCGCACCTTTGAAGAACAGCTGTGGATGGAGGGCCAGGCCAGCACAGCCTCCGGCTCTTCAGAGGACCGTAAAGAGGGACTTCAGGCTTTCGTCGAACGCCGAGAGCCGAAGTTTCAGGGCCGCTAACGCTCCGGAATGTCCCAAGAGTTTTACGAAACCGACAGAGCTTCCACTCGACACGTAGCGGACCGCGCTGTCTCGTCATGGAACATCGACGCCCCGGCGCGATTGCAGCAAAAGCTGGAGAATTACACCAACGAGGCAGGCTCAGAGGGTCGGGTAAGAATAACTCGAGTCCCCGAGGATTCTCACCGCACGATCGCCGAGCTAAAAGCGGAGCGGGACTGGGCCCCTGCCATCAAAAGATGGCAACCTGGTGGAGACTTTCGATATCGAGGACGGCCCGCTCCACAAATCGGTGTTCACCAAGGCGCCGGGCAGACCGATGCAGTTCTCGATGGACTGGAACCCTTATTTTCATCGACAGTTGGGTGAGTTGGTCGGCAAGATGCCCTCTGCCACGAGGATTTATCAGCCGTCCGAGGATATCCAATAACGCAAGGCCTGGCTGAACGGCATGCGATACATCGGACAGTTCATCCCTGAACGCGAAACCATCGCCCGACGGGAGTTCGACGACGTCGTTGAGTGGGCATCCAGCCTGGAAACCAGCCGGACACTTTCGAATTGGTCCACACGGACATTAACCACAGCAACTACTTTGTAGATGACAGCGGCGGCGTTACCGTCTTCGATTTTGATGACGCCCACTAAAACTGGTTCGCCCACGACCTGTCCGTGCCGATGTTCTACGCCCTCTCTTCCTCTAACCTGCCCAGTATCGACGCGACCAAACAAGACTGGTTCTACGGCCCATACCTGAAGGGCTATACCCAGCACATGGACACTAGCGACGAGTGGATCAAGCGGATACCTGGGTTCGTCCGATTCCGTAGAATAGACCTCTTCGCCCTCATCTGCAAAGAGTTGGACATCGACAATTTGACCGACGATTGGGGCGTCAAAGCCTTGCGCCGCATCCTCGAAGGGTTTCTTGATCGAGATACGCTAGTTTAGTTGTCTTGGAATTGTCATTCTGAGGCCGCAACTGAAGAATCTGGTCACTTGAAAGTCAGCGGTTGTCCCAGAATCGATCGGATGCTTCACCTCGGTTCAGCATGGCAGATTTGCAATGCTTTTCCGGTCAGAACCCCGCCACCTTGTCGCACACATACAGAAACGGTTCGTTGGCGAGAAACCGGCGCAGGTTCTCTTTGAATATCTGGCGGCGTCCTTCCCACATCTCGGAAGTCAGAGCAGAGGCGTGAGGTGAAATGATGATGTTGTCCAACTCCCAGAAGGGACTGTCCGAGGACAGAGGCTCGTTCTCGAAGGCGTCAACGCCTGCTCCTGCAATGCGTTTTTTTTGCAGAGTGTCCAGCAACGCGTCCTCGTCCACGATGCCGCCCCGGGAGATAATGATGAGATGCGACGAAGGCTTCATCAGTCCGAGGTGGCGCGCGGTTATCATCCCGTGGGACTCCGTGGTCAACGGAGCTGCGATCACGATCCAGTCTGACATCTCGAACATATCATCCAGCCGGTCCAGGCCCCAAACCTCCCGAACCTCAGGAGGCGCGGGGAACGGTTTTTTGTCGACGGCATAGACCTCCATTCCAAAAGCGTGGGCGCGCCGAGCCACCGCCTGACCGATGCCTCCAAGGGCCAGAATGCCCATTTTGGAGCCTCCCACCTCGGCGATTCGCCGGTCGTACTTCTTCGTGGACCAGTATCGGTCTCGCTGGTCGCCCATCATCTCGTGAGTGCGATGAGAGAAGTCCAGCACAACAGACATCACATGATCGGCCATCGGATTGGTGTGAGGGCCGCGAGCGTTGGTCAGCACCACATCGCTGTTCACCAACTCAGGGATTTCTACTGCCTTATCCACGCCCGTTCCCGGAATCTGAAGCCATCTGAGCCTCTCTCCAACGACAAACACATCTCGGCTGGGCGTGCCGAAGAACACGTCGGCGTCCTGAATTTCCTTAGCCTGATCCTCTGCGGAGTTGGCGACTGCAAAGTCCACATCAGGGAAAGTCTCGGTCAAGTCTTTCAGGAATTCGTCGTTCATAAGGCTAGCCAGTACGACTTTCATGTGTGTTGTCTCCTTTGGATTTGGACGGATAAACGAAATCGGTTCGGGCATACGCCTGGGCAATTATACTCCAGAGCCACAGGAAATCGAGAACCGGATTGTCTTGGAGATTCCAATTGATTCGACTCAACCGCCAACTCGCTTGATATGAACTCATCACTCAAAAAGCAGAGACGCCATACTGTCGTCAAACTGGCTTCAAAAAGTGCTCTCCATTATCCCCTCGGAATATAGGCTCCGGTAGTTGAGCATACTTAATGTGCGACCCTGCCCTCCGATTCAACGAACCACAATTCAGCTCAAAATGAAGGAGGGAAACTACATGAGAACCAGCCGAATAATAATTACGAGTGTTGTCGCGATATTGGCAGGAGTGGCCCTAGCCCGTGATCCGTCGGGGTTGCCAGAAGCTCCGTCGATTCCCGACACTGGATTCACTTACCAGGGAATTGTGAAAGATGAAGGACGTCCTGCCAAGGGAGCCTACGACTTCGAGTTTGCGCTGTTCAACGCCACCGGTGGCGTCCAGGTCGGGAACGCCATCATCAAGGGTAACCTGCCCGTGGTGAACGGTCTGGTATCGACACAACTGGGCTTTGGNTCGGGAATTTTCGACGGGACCAGACTCTTGCTGTAAACCCGCACANNCAAGGGCGATCAGACCGGCCTCTTTGAGACACTGACCCCCAGACCNCAGGTCCAGCGCTGTTCCCTACGCGAAAGTCTGTGTGATTACGCTACCAAGCCAGAGCGTAGCAGGCTCTGCGGGGATCGCCGGACGAGGCNAGGACTCCCGTCTCCGGGTCGCGGGTGGAGACGGTNGCGCCCATGCCTGCGCTGGCTACGAACGTGATGTCATGGCCCAGCGCCCTTANCTCGTCCACGGTCTGGGATGGCATGGTCGGTTCGACGGCCAGCTGCCCGGGGTAGTAAGTGTGCGGGTAGAAGCTGTTGGTCACGCTCTGGCTGGCGAAACGAGGAGCCTCGACAGCCTCCTGAGGGTTCATGCCGAACACCAGCGTGTTCAGGATTAGCTCCATGTTGCCCTGCGCCTGATGGTCTCCTCCGGGACAGCCGATGGTTGTGACCGGCACGCCGTCCTTGGTGACGATGTAGTTGACCAATGTCGTGCGAGGACGCTTCCCAGGCTCCAGTCGGTTGGGATGTCCGTCCTCGAAGTTGAACATCTCGATGCGTGTGCTGAGGGCGCAGCCCAGGTCTTCGAAGAACACCGACTTGCCGAAGGAGCCTCCGCTCGGAGTGGCGCAGACCATATTGCCGTCGCGGTCTATGACGGACACGTGCGTGGTCCCTCCGTCGTCGCCTCCTCCGCCATCAGAGCCCGCGGCCTCGGGTGTATGCGCAGCCTGAGGAACCCCCGACAGCGTGGAGTATCGCCACGGGTTGCCAGCGGACGGAAGCCCTGGGCTGGCCTTGCCGGAGTCAATCAGGCTCGCACGTTCTTTGCCGTACTCCTTGGACAGCAGGCCGTCCATCGGAATCGTGGCGAAGTTGGGGTCGCCGTAGTACGCCTGTCGGTCGGCCAGGGCCAGCTTCAGCGCTTCGGTGATCGTGTGGATGTAGGCGGTGGAGTTGTGCCCCATCCCCTTCAGGTCAAAGTTCTCCAGGATGTTCAGCGCCTGCAATAGCACCGGAGCCTGGGTCCAGAAGGACTGAGTGTGAATTTCGTGTCCCATGAACGATGTCTTGGCTGGGGTCTCGTACTCAACATGGTAGTTTGCCAGGTCTTCCATGTCCATGATTCCGCCGACGCTCTGGCTGGCGTCGGAGATCATCTGAGCCACTTCGCCAGTGTAGAAGCTGTCACGAGCGGCCCGAACGCCGTTCAGGCGATGTCCCGCGGCAGCACTCTCGGCCTCAACGAGCTTCCTCAGGGTGCATCCCAGGGCTTTCTGCACCAGAAGGCTTCCTGACTGGGGTAGTTCGCGGTTGTGGTAGAACACGTCTGTGCCACCTGGGGGATACTCGTCAAACTGGGGAATGGTCATTGGTGACTTGAGTCTGTCCAGCATGTAGTCGTAGTTGGGAATTCCGCGCTCGGCGTATTGGATGGACGGCGCGAGAATCTCTCCGACGCTCTTGGTACCGTACCGCTCCAGCAAAGACAGATAGGCGTCGACAACGCCGGGCAGGGTAAAGGACAGGTGCGCCAGGGGGCCTGGGCCTGTGGGTATTTCGTCCTGACCCAGTGACTTGAAATACTCGACCGTAGCCTTGCGAGGCGCGGTCCCCTGACCGCTGAGCGATAGCAGGTCTCCGCTCTCGGAGTCATAGAGCATGAACACGCCTTCGGCGGCGAGCGAGTAGGCGGCAATCGGCTCGGTGACGGCAGCTGCGAATCCTGCTGCGACCAGAGCGTCGAAGGCGTTGCCTCCGGTCAACAGCATCCGCATGCCAGCCATTGAGGTCAGATAGTGGCCGCTGGAGATCACGCCCTGGGTGCCGTAAACCACAGGTCGGCCTATGGTCTGTTCAGTCAGGTTGCCTTGCTCCATTGCCGATGCGCTCTGAGAGCTTGTCATGTGGTCTCCTTACGAGGTTACTAGGTATCAGGAATCAGGTTGGATCGTGTTCCGGTTATACCTTAATTGGGTTAATTCGACAAGGTCACCCCTTCGTCCAACGGTGGGCCAGAGTGTTTGTGGGCTGCCATCCGAGAATTCGCTTGGCCTTCTCATTAGTGAATTTCTGATGGGGCATGTCGGCGAAGATAAAGAAGGTTTCGCACTTGGACGGCAATTCTTCCAGGTCGATACTCAAGGCCGGTCGGAACGCCTCCGCCGAGTCCTGCCACGTCACCGAGAAGGGCGTGACGTCCTGGCCGTCGGCTGAGTGGTCGTCAGGAAACCAGAAGTTGTAAAACAGCAGGGTTAGGACATGAACGTCGTGGTTCTCGGTGAAGATTCGGCACACTTCCTGTCCCAGCGATTTGGTGATGGCGTACAAAAGCGTGCCGGACTGCGGAGGAACGTCCGGGCCGATGAGATGGTCATTGTTCTCGTAGGTCGGCCCTGCAATGGTGAAGTGGGGGCCGGTGTTTATCACTCGCTTGATGCCGTGATGAACGGCGGCGGCCATCGTGTTGTATGTCCCGCGGGCGTTGACATCGAAGGCAATCTGTCGGTGGGGCCTCAACACCGACAGATTGATCATCGTATCCATTCCCTCAGCGGCGGCGATTACGCCATCAAGGTCGCCAGCGTCCAACTTGAAATACTCGTGGGGAGTATCGGGCAGATCGTTGATGTCGGTCAGCCGCAATGTGTGACCGTCATTTTCGAGGGCTTTGATTACATGAGGCCCTAGTTGGCCGTTGGCTCCTAAAATCAGCACATTCATTTATTTATTGCCTTGTGGTGTCGACGACGATCGGCCTCCAATCGAGATGCGTGACGGTGAAGATACATAGTCATCGCGGGGAAGGCTGGTAGCCCAGACCCTGCTCTGCAGCGGTGGTCAGGAACCTAGCATCCGGCACGGCAGATTGGATGTGGAACACATTCCAGTTGGAGGACGAGCCTGCGTAACCATCGGAGACCTCGGCGATCAGGGCTTTCTGAACCGCCTGAACTGCGTCTTCGGGATACAGAGCCGACAACGAAACTTCTCCGTCGTCCCAGACTAGTTCTCCTAACCGCAGCGAAATCACGTCGATCTTGTTCTCGCGTGCGAACTCTCGACATACGAACTCGCCCAGGTGGTACCCGAGATCGGAGGTTTCGGTTGTTGGCGCTGGTTTCCAGCGTTCGGTAACGGCGTATGATTCATCATGCCTGCCCATAACGCTCAGAGAGTTCAGATATATAAGTCGGGGAATCTTCTCCTCTGACGCGGCCCACAACAGGTTGTACGTGCATCTCATTGCACCGTCCAACTGGCCGGACACACTGAGAGATGAGTCCAATTCGCCGAAGTGAACTATCACGTCGATGCCTCGAACAAGTTCGTTTGTGGCCTCATCATGGTTCAAGTCGCAGAGGGTGAACCTCTGTGCTCCGGGCGCGTCTTTGCGGTCGGTGAGTCGGACGTCGTGTTCAGCGTTCAACTCGGCCGCCAAATGCCGGGCCAGTCTTGTGGACGCTGATGTTATGAGAATGTTCATGTATTGTTGCTTGGTGACTCGAATTTTGTTTCACGATTCTTGAACTCAGAGGCTATATTAACCTTGAACCGGATAGTTATCAATCATGCCGGACAGTGAACAATGCGCGGCGTGCATCGGCAACTATGAGGGGCGCATGAGTTTGCTGTGTGGGGCCGATCAGACCGGCGCGATTATGAAGTCGTCCTGAACCTCATATTTCGGTTCATCACCTATACCAGTCATCGCTTCGATAAGCTCCAACAGATGCTCACAAGTCAGCTGTAACTTGCGCTTGTTGGTATGAGAAGGTGAATGAATCTCGAAGTCAACGGCCGGCTGGTCCGTCATTTCTATATGGGTTCCCAGGATCCAAGTGACCTGTCTGTTGGAAGTGAATTCAACCAGACTTCGGATGCTTCACCGAAACGCCACAAAGTCGCGTACGTACAACCTCCCAGGGTGCACCGCACCGGTAATCAGCAATCTGGCCCGGGCGTCATAGATGGCGATGCTGGCCGGTTCATGGCCGGGAATGGGACTATGTCGATGCCCCGGGTGCCTAATTCAAAGAGTGAACCCTCAATGGGCCAGTTTTCGATTTCAAAGAAATCTTCCACTTCTTTCGGTTCGTGCCCGACGACCACAGTGTTAGGCCGATTGACAAACTGATGGTCGCCTGCAATGTAGTCTCCGTGAGCATCTGTGTGAGCTACCCGGTCACTTCGTCAACGGTTTCTCGTAAACGTACCGCGCCGCTGGCGCCAGTGTCTATCAAGACGACTCTTTCTGCGCTCCTAAATAGACACATGAAAGGAGTATCCCAGTTCGCCAGAGTCGACCCTCGCAATATCCACGTCCCTTCAGCGAACTGATGAACTTGGATTGACGGCTCAGCTGGATTTGTGCCATCAATTCAATGTTCCGGGAAAGACCCTCCGTCGGGTTGACCACTCATAGGGGGATCCTCCGAGGTTATTGAACCGGACTGCTGACTTCTCACCGATCCACCACGATACCGCCCAGGATGTCGTCGATCTCCGCAAGGTCCGAACCCGAGAGTTTCCAATCGGCAGCCTTCGCGTTGTGGATTACCTGCTCCACTGACTTTGCGCCGACGATGGGCGACGTGATCGACGGTTGGGCAAGGGCCCACGCGATGGCTAACTGAATCATATCTCTGCCATGGTCTTGAGACCACAATGCCAGTTTCGATGTGACTTCGATGACGCGCTTCATGCCATCTCGGGTGAAGCTGGCAAACTCACTGCGTTCGTCGTCGGCGTCGAAGGTGTGACCCGGCTGGTAACGACCCGACAGATGCCCTTTTGCCAGCACCGAATGGGGAATCACGCCAATGCCATTCGCCAAGCATACTGGCAATATCGACTCCTCGGCCTCGCGATTCAGCATGTTGTATAGAGGCTGGGAACTGTGGATGGAGCCATACTTAATGACCTCTGCTGTCTGTTCCGCAGAGTAGTTGGATATGCCAATGTAGCGTATCTTCCCTTGGTCTCGCAGTCTCGAAAGCACGTCCATCGTCTCGTCTATGGGCCACTGAGGCTGGGGGCTGTGGAGTTGGTAGAGGTCCATGTAGTCGGTTCCCAACGCCTGGAAGCTGGCATCGAGGGCCTGTTCGATATGCTCGCGCGAGTGATCTTTTCCAGAAACTTTTGTCGCCAGGAACACTTGGTCTCGCTTTCCTGAAATGGCCTTTCCGATAAGGCGTTCACTGGCAACATAGCTCTCGGCGGTGTCGATGAACGTCATCCCAACCTCTACGGCAGCCTCCACTGCCTCAATGGCCTGCTGGTCCTCCACCGTGCCCATGCCTCCGCCGATGGGCCATGCTCCAAAGCATATGCACGAGACCTGCGGGCCGTCTGTCCCTAGCTGTCTTGTCTCCATCACTTGACCTCTCGATGTGTAGTCGGGTCGGAGTGTATCACCACACAAGCGTTATAGGGTTCGCCTGTGTTGCAACGCCATGATACCCTGTGCCGAGCATAATACAGGACTTGCTCGACAGTCCCGGTATCCAGAAAACACAGGAGAAATCAGCCATGAGACTCGGCTCTCCAGAAGATGTTATAGCCCTGACGCCCCAGAACCCGTATGACCGAACCGAGGACGGCCGGCCCCGAGTCGTGGACGACATTCTCAAGCGTATGGAACTGGTGACGCTGGAAGAAGCGTGGGGCGTACTGCGAAGGAACGGCTACCACTGGCAGTTCGAGGGCGACTGGGTGAACATGCACCCGGACCGCGCGATGGTTGGCCGGGTCATCACCGCCGTGTTCACGCCTGTTAGACCCGATCTCAACGACGTGGTGAACGCCACAGGCGAGGCCGAAGACCGCCACGGCTCGCAGAACAACTGGGTTATCCACACTGTGGGCGAGGGTGATGTGATCGTGGCAGATCTGTTTGGCAAGCTGAGAGACGGGACGTTCGTAGGCGACAATCTGTCGAACGCCATCCAGGGCGCAGGAGGACGAGGCCTCGTGGTCAACGGCGGAGTTCGCGACACAGCCCGAATCTTTGAACTTGACGACTTCAACGTGTATTGCAGGGGGTACGACCCCACCGCCATCCGCGACATGACCCTCATAAGCCTCAACGGCCCTGCCCGTATGGGCCAGGCCACCGCTATGCCCGGAGACATCGTCCTGGGAGCGCGAGGCGGCATAATCTTCATTCCTCCGCATCTGGCCGAAGAGGTTGTGGTGTCCTCGGAGAACGTCCGCCTTCGGGACGTGTTCGGCCACCAGAGCCTGCGGGAGGGCAAATACAACTCCGGCGAGATCGACATGCAATGGTCACCCCAAATCGAAGAAGACTTCGAGAACTGGAAGCGCGAGCGCGGCGAGTAGCCATTGTCCGGCCTGATAGATTCGGTCTCCAGACTATGAAACCCTCGATGACCCGACTTTACTACGGCTGGTGGATAGTCGGAGGCGCGATACTGTGCCAGTTCGCCTTCATGAGCGTGAGCCAGGCCATTGTTGGCGTATTCATGAGGCCGGTCATTGATGACCTAGGTTGGAAGGTCTGGCAGTTCACTTTGGGATCATCACTCGCCGTGGGCGCGGGCGCGATGACCGGCATTATCGCAGGCAACATCGTTGACTCAAAAGGTCCCCGCCCGCTGATGCTGGTCGGAGCAGTCGTGAGCGCGGCATGTTTGCTTCTGTTGGGGCGCCAGTCTAGTCTCGTCGTGTTTCTGGCCATTTACGTTGCCGCCGGATTGGTCGGCTGGAACTTGTTTAGCCCGCTTGTGGTCAATGCCACGCTGAGCAAATGGTTCATCCGAAGGCGCGGATGGGCGTTGGCGATAGGCTCTATCGGAATCTCGATGGCAGGTTTGATCGCCCCATTTGTGATGACCACTATCGTAGACAGTTACGGTTGGCGAACTGGGTATAGCGTCCTAGCGGTTTTCGTTCTCATCGCGGTAATCCCCACCGCTTTTGTTATGCGTAGAACCCCTGAGGACTATGGGCTGTCGCCAGATGGCGACGCTGAAGTGTCTTCATCTAACGTGGGCGCTGTGTCTGTAGCAGCAGAGGCGCGTTCCTTCACCAGAGCCGAAGCAGTCCGCACCAGGGGGTTCTGGCTTCTGATCGTCGGATTCGGTTTGAACCAGACGGCCCTAACATCGGTGCTAGTGCACGCCATACCCTTTGCCACAGATGTCGGATTCTCCAGAAGCATGGCCGCGACAGCCCTGGCGGTTAACGGGTTCGGAAACCTGGCTTCCAAAGTTGTCTGGGGATATGGCCTTCAGCGAGTCGAACCTCGATTGCTGGTGATGGCAGCTTATTCGCTTTCAGCCACAGGCGTCGTGCTGATGCTGATCGCCGCGACGACGGGACAGGCGTCAGTCTGGTTAGCAGGTTTCCTGCTCTACGGATTCGGTTTTGGCGGCACGATTCCCCTGAGCGAGTTCCTGTGGGCCAAATACTTCGGCAGATCGCACATCGGCGCAATCCGAGGCGTGGGCTACCCGATAACGATCGTTGGAACCGGTCTCGGTCCTGTTCTGATCGGGTACTGGTCCGACGTATCCCTGACCTACCAACCAGCCTTCATCGCCATAATATGCGCGTATCTCGTAGGTGCGGTGACTGTCTGGGTTTCAAGAGAACCCAGTCCACGTTAGAGATCGGATTCTGTGCATATCAATCTCTCGTGGTTTTGAAATGGGAACCATGTCCGGGCTGATGTACAATACCCGGGTCTCGAAATATCTCATTCAAACTCCCCAGGAGATCCCCGCATGGACAAACCCATTCAGGTTAACTCAGACATCACTGTTCTGCCCTCCCACCTGCCATTGCCAATACCCGGCCACGGATATGTTGGAATCAACGCCTTCGTCCTCAAATCTCAACAGCCGGTGCTTGTTGACACAGGAATGGGCATTGAGGCCGACGAGTACATGAGCGCATTGGAGTCAATAATCGATCCCAGTGAAATCCAATGGATATGGATTACGCACGATGATGCCGACCACATCGGCAACCTGGAAGAAGTGCTGGCGCGCGCGCCGAAGGCAAAAATCATCACCAATATCATCGGCGTCGCCCGCATGGAGACCTCCTGGCACATCAACTTAGACATGGTGCATCTGGTGAACCCCGGAGAGACTCTGGACGTGGGAGATCGGATTTTGCACGCTGTGAGGCCGCCATTGTTCGACTCGCCAGCCACAATGGGACTGTACGACCCTAAAAGCGACGCGTTTTTCAGTTCCGACTGCTTCGGGGCATTCGTTCCGGAACCTGTGCCCAACGCTCAAGATGTTGCCAGCGATGCTCTTTTGGAAGGGTTTGGAATGTTCAACAAGGGCAACCACCCCTGGGTGCATCTGGCGGATGAGAAAAAACTGGGCAGTGTGTTGAATGTGGTAAAGGAGATGAACCCTCAGACCATACTCAGCGCGCACCTGGCCCCCGCGACCGGTATGTTGGACCAGTTCTTGAAGACGATGGCCCAACTGCCGTCGGCAGACCCGTTCGTCGGCCCGAATCAGGTAGAAATCGAGCAGATCATGGCTCAGGTTAACGCAGGCCAAGCGCCAACAGTCGAAGCATAATACCCATCAGTTACTTACCAAACGACCACGCAACGCCGTTTGAGCATTCTGGCCCCGAAATCACAACGTGGAAGGTTTGCGCTCTGTCCTTTGCGGTTAATGAAACAGGGCCTAGGCTCCTTTGCGCAAAGCTCGGATCAAACTGAACCGTATCTCTTGGAAACAACGGAGAGATAATGTCCCTGTAAAGTGGTGATGAAGACCGCCTGTGGCGGTTGCAAAGTGGGCCACCACTAACCTTCACCCAAGAGCAGAGAACAATGCTCTAAGAGAAGGCGGATGCTTGTTTTGCATCATCGAGAAAGCGGTCAATCTGCCTTTGAATAAGTTCGCTCATCATGTGTCACTTCTCTTGTGGAGAGCGAATATATCAACGGGTGGCGGAAGGGTCAACAGATACACCGCAAAGGTCTGCGACGCCCAGAATTGACGCAAGCGAAGCCTCAGACAAAGTCGTTTATTTCGATAAGAGTGTGAACCGTAGGAAGCAGATACTGCATTAGATAACTCACTTCCGATACCACTGGGGCCTCGTCAGCGGCACATCGAACAGGGAGTAGCAATCTTCTCGTCAGACTCGAAAGTTGACCGCGAGCCTGCGAGGGCAGGTCAGACAGCTATGTGGCTAAAAGGTTCGCATTTCTGACAGGCTCCCGAACGTTGGAACTGCGGTGTTCGGGATGGTCAGATCACATTGAGATAAATGGCGGGGCAGAACC
>PAIW01000100.1 GCA_002710885.1 Chloroflexota bacterium
TTCGCCGTGGTCACGCATATCGTTAAATTGGTGTTTAGTCAGTTTTGTGAGGATTCCTTTGCGCCGATGGGTCGGGAGAACAGCAACTCCGTCCACGTAGGCTAAATCCAATACACGACCAGGAATTGTTATCTCCAATGAGTGAGTGGAGGCAGTACCTACGATTTTGCCATCATTGAATGCACCAAACGTGCGTTCAAGCTCCGTTATGCCTCTAATCTGAATCTTCCGGGCCTCGTTAGAATGTTCACCAAAGCCGTATGCACTTGAGAGTTCCCATTCAGGGAATTCTTCTTCGGTAATCGACCGGATTGCCAAGCCGCACTGAGATTGTCTCAATTGTTACAATNGTAAGGTGTACGCGTCGTATACAGGTGCAACTTTTGGGCAGGCTGCAGATGAGTAGTCATTCGGTCTTCACGTTCGTAGGTTCAAATTCCTCCATAGGTAACTGCTATGTTCGAAAAGATAGAGCAATCATTCGTCAATTTAAAGGATAGTTTTTCACATTCCTACGATTTCCTGTCCCTATACCAACACTTGTTACGGCTCCAAATGTCGAAGCCACGGNACAGACAAGGTTCACTNAACAACAGNCTATAGAAGCTACTGCGGATAAGTATGAACATACCATCTCGGCACAGAAGACTCTCAAACATCCCTTAAAACCACGAATGGGACTCCGACCCCGTCTCACTTCAGGGATGCGGCGGGTGGTGGGACTCCTAGCGTAAACACGGGACAGATAATTCATGTGACCGTTCACCCTGAGGCCAATTTCGAGCCAGCGAGAGTGGATTCGAAACCTACGCCTGACCATTGAAAGNGNTCTTGTTAGGATAAGAATGATCTTGAAGGATGAAAGCGAATTCGCTGCTNAAAACACAATANACTGCCTTACACTTTATTGCGAGGAGGCTGTTCCGGACTCAGAAAGGAAAACGGGGCGATGCATTGCGGCATTATCAGAAGGGGATGATTTACAAGTCCAAATCTNGGTGGTGCGAAGATTTTTCAAAAGAAACCCCATAAGCATCATCGACGTCGGCAGAAGAATTGCTGACAAGGTGTTGNAGAGAGAAGTTTACNCCGTGGTCTGAAAATCCTCTCTGAGGGCACGCCGTAGAATCTTACCNACATTGGTCTTGGGTAACTCGGTTCTGAACTCTATATGCCGAGGCACTTTATAGGCTGCGAGGTTCTCGCGGCAGTGTTTCTCAATTGCCTCTCTAGTTACCTCACCTTCCACCTGAGGTACCACAAAAATCTTTACCGCTTCGCCTGATCTTTCATCTTCTACTCCGATACAAGCTGCCTCGAGAATCCCGGGGCACTCAGAAAGTACCTCTTCAACCTCATTGGGATAGACATTGAATCCGGAAACTAGNATCATATCTTTTTTCCGATCCACGATTCGAACGAAACCCTTATCATCGATAGTGGCGATATCACCGGTTTTAAACCAGCCTTCCGGTGTTATNGCTTGTGCAGTCTCTTCAGCCCGTTCGAAATATCCGAGCATCACTTGAGGACCTCTCACCCATAATTCACCTTCAAGTCCGTTCTCGCGTGCATTTCCTTCNACGTCTCTAACAGACACTTCTGTTGATGGTATTGGGAGGCCTATGGAGCCTGAGAACTCAGTCGCCCCGGGACAGTTAATCGTGACTGCCGGGGAGGTTTCTGTAAGTCCATATGCCTCGAGTATCATCTTCCCAGTTATGTTCTCCCAGGCATCTGATACTGAGCGATGCACGGACATTCCACCGCCGATTGCCATCTTCTGCGACGAGAAATCNACCTTGCGAATGTCGGGATGCTGTACGAGGCTGTTAAACAGTGTATTTACACCTGTGATGACTGTGAACTTATGATTCATCAACTCCTTGATAAAGGCATCAGTATTTCTGGCATCTGGGATCAGGACGTTTAGGCCGCCTCTGCTGACAAAGCTAATACAGTTGGATGTCAGGGCGAATATGTGATATAGGGGGAGAGCGGTGATAATGATTTCCGTGCCCTCCTCCGTTTCAAGCCAGGCAGAAATTTGTTCAAGGTTTACCACGATATTCCTGTGGGTAAGCATCGCTCCTTTTGCATCCCCTGTTGTCCCGCCCGTGTATTGCAGAAATGCGATATCATCTGGGTTAACGCCCGCGTCGGATAGAACAGANTGTTGACCTTCCCTCAAGGCGTCTTTAAAGTTTGTCGAATTCTCTACCGGAGTAACTGGCTGCCTCCTACCGACAATAAGGGAAGCAATTAAGCCTTTGGGGAACGGAAGTAGATCCCCGGCTTTCGTGGTAATAACGTGCTCGATGTTTGTATCAGCAAGGACTTCATTGAGAACATGACCGCGGTTAGCAATAATGAGCGCCGCCTTCGCTCCGGAGTCGTTTAACTGGTGCCGCAATTCCCTGGGTGTGTAGAGGGGGTTTACATTGACGACGGTTAGGCCTGCCCGCAGTGCTCCAAACAGTGCGATTGGATACTGTAGAACGTTGGGCATCATAATCGCGAAACGATCACCCTTTTGCAGGCGTAATGTATTTTGCAAAAAAGAGCCAAATGCGCAGGAAAGAAAATTCAGGTCATCATAGCTTATTGATTTCCCAAGATAATAGAATGCTGACTTATTTCCGTAGGCTCTTACGCTCCTCTCCAGAACAGATACGATAGTCGCACTTGGGTCGGGATCAACATCGTGTGGAATGCCCTCAGGATAACTCGCCAACCAGTGCTTCGATTCACTATAAGTCACAAGCCCACCTCCTCCGAATTTAAGTTAGAGAATTCGGAAAGCTGATTAAGGGTCGTACAGGAGTTACTTGAGCATACCAGCTTGAACACTACCCACGTATATCTATCGGTTACGGCTAATCATCTAGAGGAATCAATCGGGCTGTTGGATGAATAGCCAGAACGCTTACATGGACATTATATCCCAGCTATTCAGGTACGCCGTCAATAATAACGAAAGGGCTCGTAGTATTTTGTGTTCGGACCTTAACAATGGCCT
Organism: Chloroflexota bacterium; assembly: GCA_002710885.1. The sequence goes on from PAIW01000100.1 coordinate 3,020, forward strand.
GATATTGCGCGCTACTTTCCCAGGCATNTGCCGCATCGCTGCTTGGAAACTCCAGCACAGCTGTTATGTCCCCTAGGAATTCACCTTCTTGATAAGAAATTTCCCCACCGCGGACTAGAAATCACACGCCAACACGTGTATGTCCGGACTTTGGCTCCGCTGACGNAGGTTCGAATCCTGGCCGGNCAGCCATTTCAAAAAGTAATGGAACCACTCCACTACCAATTTCACNCCAACCGAGACTCAATCANTTCGGGGCACTGGTGAGCAGGAAGCCACCGTCGACAGGCANGGTGATTCCGGTGACGAATTTTGCCTGGTCGCTGGCCAGGAACACCGAGGCCCAGCCGATGTCCCAGCTTTCACCTTCGACCGGCAGGGGTGTCGAGGTCTGGCGCGTTNCTCGGGCGTCNNCAGAGCCTCCCGAAGCGACTCTGGGNGTCCACATNAGGCCGGGCATGATGCAATTNACTCTNACATTTTCTTCAGCGTGATCGAGGGCCATCGCTCTGGTCAGTCCCACTACGGCAGACTTGTTGACGGTATAAGGGGCAGACGATCTCCCCGCTTTCGGTCTCAAAGCGGTCACGGATGACACGTTGATTATGGCTCCGCCTCCGCTGGATGCCATGTGGGGTATGGCGTAACGACTCATATTGATCATGGACATCAGGTTGATCGACATGCTGGCCTGCCATGCTTCCTCTGTGGCCTCCACGACGCTGCCGCTGCCTGCGCCGCCGCCCACGTTGTTGTGCAAGATGTGGACGCCGCCGAATCTCTCAACCGCCGCGTCGATCGCCTTTCTGCAATCTTCGGAGTCGGTCACGTTGGCGGTGGCGGTGATCGCCTCACCGCCTTCCTCTTCTTCGATGATCGCTCTGGTGGCATCAGCCCACTGCTTTTCCGCGTCCACCAGCACGATTTTCGCGCCCTCTCGCGCCATGAGGATCGCCGCGGCAGCTCCGTTGCCTACGCCGCTGCCGCCGTAGGTTCCAGCTCCGCTTACGACTGCGACCTTGCCTTCTAGTCTTGGCGTCGGGTTCCTGTCGGTGTTCGAGTTCATGAGACTTGCCTCGCTGGATTTCAGTTACTTTCTTCTTCGACGATCTGAAGATACATGAACGCGCCGGTGAAGATGGTCGCGTCTTCGCAATGGCCGCCGATAATCTCGCCTGAAGGACGGGCTGCGGCAACATGTATATGCACTCGAATGCCACCTTCCGGCAGAGGCTGAACGTAGCCTTCTGCGCTCACCAACTCCAGGTTCGCGTCTATTGTGTGACGCTCGAAATCAGGGCCGTTTTCGTCGCGCCTGCACAGGTTGCGGAGCTTCAACTGGGTGAAGCTCCCTATGCATGATGTTATAATCGCCTCGCGAATGCCTTCCGAATGTGCCAGGTCTTCAAGGGCCCCGTTCAACGATTCTCCAGGCTGAAAGCGATGGTAGATGATTCGCGACTTATTAGCGTCCCATTGTTGTGTCATGGCATGTTCTCCTGTGGCTACATTCAGCGCGGTTCCAAACGAAACAATTATGCCGTCATCATCTAGCGCACTTCAATTCTGGGATGGCGACTTCGGCCAGTATATCGTGCTAGAACGCCCTTGTGAAACCGAGCCTCATCATGCGTCATGAGCCCTTTGTTCCAATGCTGTATCACGGAACGAGCGATAGAAGAAGACAGAATCCAAGCTCTGAAGAACGCCGGATGAACAGAGCTAATGCGCCCGCCTAACCCAGCACCCCCTGCCAGACCAGGCGAATGCCTAGGAACAGCACGACCACCAGCAGCAGGCGAAGAATCCACGGACCGCTGACCCGATCTGCCAGTCGTGCGCCGATCTGCCCTCCCAGGACCAAACCAGCTCCTGTGAGCGCGAAGGTCGGCCACCATTCGACGTGACCCAGCGCCGCGTGGGCGGCCGCTCCTACTGTCGCGTATATCGAAAGCGCGAATATCGAGGTTGCTGCGGCCACTCGCACCGGAAATCCGAACGCCGAGATCAGTATCGGAGTCCGCAGGAAACCCCCTCCTGTGCCGAAGAAGCTGGATATGAACCCCAAGATCACGTTGAAGGATGTCGCCAGCATTTCGTTAAATTCGTAGCGGTACTCTTCGCCGTCTTCGTTGACAATGTGCCTGCTTCGGACTGTGGCAGCAATCATGTGAGTGGGTTTATCTGTTCGATTGCTTTCAGGAATATTGGGGCGAAAGGCTAGCTGCGCAGCTAGCACCAGGAGCAGAATTCCGAACAGGATTCGGAAGGTCGATGGAGCCACCGCGCCCACACCAAAAGCTCCCATTACTGACCCGGGAACAGCAGCCGCCGCGAAGAGCAGGCCGCTGCGATAGTCCACAAGTTTCATAGCGCGATAGGCTGACGCTCCGGAGATGCTATTGATGGCGACAGAGGCCAACACCGTGCCCGCCACGACCTCCGGTTCTAGATCAAGAAACAGAAGAAGGATTGGGCCGAGGATGAATCCGCCGCCGGCCCCCACAAGAACCCCATATGCGCCGGTGCCAATTCCCAACAGTGCCAGCAGCAAGAGTTCCATAAACTACGCGGCCTCTAACAGGGACAGTCGGACAACCTGCGCAGAGTTTCTTGCACAAGCTCTTGTGGAACATCATTGCGAGTGACGGCGTTGCCNATGCCGTCAAGAAGCACCCATCGGATGGAGCCGGACGCGACTTTCTTNTCGGACATCATNGCNTTGCGGACAGCCTCGACGTCCATGCCGNCGGCGCAAAGGGGAAGGCCATAAGTTTTCAGGATGGCACGNTGTCGGGCCACCTCNTCTGAAGACATCATCCCCAGGGCTTCGCCTATATAGGCCGAACCCATCATGCCAATGCTGACCGCCTCGCCGTGCAGGTAGCTGNNATAGCCAGTGGCGGCNTCGATGCCGTGGCCNATGGTGTGCCCGTAGTTCAACAGCACTCGGANTCCCAGCGTTTCTCGCTCGTCNTGAGANACGATGTTTGCCTTGATNGCCNCGCTGCGTCGAATCACGTCTGTGGCGATTTCAGACTCCAGAGCCAGAATNTCTTCGGACTGGTTCTCAAAGGTTGAGAGCAGGCCTTCGTCCAGAATAAGGCCGTGCTTGAGCGCCTCGGCCCAGCCAGAGNTTAGCTCCCTNTGAGGTAGGGTGGTCAATNTGGAGACGTCCGAGAGGACGAATTTGGGCTGGTAGAACGCNCCGACAAGGTTCTTGCCCTGGGGCAGGTCAACAGCGGTCTTGCCGCCGATAGACGCATCCATCATAGCCAGCATGCTGGTCGGAACCTGAGCAAAGGGCATGCCTCGAAGGTACGTGGCGGCCACGTAACCGGCCAGNTCGCCGACGACGCCTCCTCCAAGAGCGACGATAAGGTGGCCGCGCTCGGCCTTGTGATCGGCGAGCCAGGTGTAGATGTGCTGGGCGTTCTCCAGGGTCTTGCTCTGCTCGCCGGGCGGGATGAAGAACTGGTGGGTGGGGATACCCTCTGCCTCCATCGCGACCTGCGCTNGGTGGGACTGGAGATACAGGCCTCCGTCTGAGATTATGTAGGCTACAGGCGGGTCAAGTGTCTTCTTGATACGCTGACCCAACTCGTCCAGAATGCCCCAGCCGACCCACAGGGGATAGTCGCCCGAGGACGTTCGAACCTCAGCGGCCAGATCGCCGTTNGCATTAGTTNGGGAAGGCTCTGGGATNCGACTGCTTGTCAATTTCCANCCTCTGNCCACCTCGCTGGCNGCCTCTAGGGGCGTCAGGTGGTCNGTGTGAACTGTCCAATGGGCNAGAGTATAGTTGAACTGTCGCTGTTCCTTCAAGGAGCGTATGCGGTTCAGAGCGTCATCGGCNTGGAGCATCGGTCTNGTCGCGATGCCGTCAGACTCTTTAGCNGTNTGNNCCTCCAGCCTGCGGANGATGGTTTCCGGCCTGCCCTCCAGAAGCACCACNACGCCGTTTGACTCCATCACCCGGCGGTTGGNCTCGTCCATGATGATGCCGCCGCCGGTGGAGATCACCTGACGGGAATTTCGCGCGACTGNCGCCAGGGTTTCGCTCTCGAGCTTNCGGAATGCAGGTTCGCCATCCTGAGAGAAGATGTCCTCAATNGCTTTGCCTGCTGAGACNACGATTTCATCGTCGGTGTCAACGAATCGCCAACCTAAAAGGCGGGCNACTTCCTTGCCTGNGGTTGTCTTGCCGGTCCCTGAGAATCCGGTGACGAAGATGTTATCTCTNGATCGATTCTCGGTCATCGGGTTTCAGCTTTCGGCNAGTCACGAACACAAAGGATTGCGCNCNTTATCGCAGNGGATTTACAAANGCCCAAAANNCATGACACACAATTGCGTGTTGGATTCAGCTTGCCTATNAAAGTATATGATTCNNNGAGAGTGAGTCTNGTGNGGCCTACTCGTCCTCGANGCCTTGTTCGCTCAAAAAGNTCACAGCNGCCTGAACNGTGGCTATTGATTCTGCGGCTTCGTCCGAAATCTCCAGTGCGTTGNCGTCGGTGCTGAACTCTTCTTCGAAGGCCATGATAAGNTCTACGAGGTCCAGNGAGTCGGCGTTCAGGTCTTCCATGAAAGACGCCTCTGGNACCACCTCAGATTCATCGACACTGAGCTTTTCCGCGACTACTGCCTGAACTCGNTCCAATACTGTTGCCACTGTGCTACCTCCGTGGGAGAAATGATGAAATTACGAAAANTATCGGTTGGTGGNGGTCTCCATCACCGACCCCAACACACCGTTGACAAACTTGGGGGAACTCTCTGACCCGAAAACNTTTGCCAGCTCCACCGCCTCGTTGATGGCAACCTTGGGCGGGGTCTCGGTATCCATGACCATCTCGTAAATGGCCATTCGCAGCAAATTACGGTCGANCACGGCTATNTGATTCATCGGCCAGNTTGGCGCGAATCCCGANATGATTTTATCTATTTCCGGGAGTTTTTCAAGCACGCCACGGGAGAGCGTTTTCAGAAACTCTTCGGCAGATTGAGAGAAATNCTCATCCACCACGCGGCGATCCAAGACATCCTGCGCTTCGTGACGCACAGAATCGACTTCGCATAGCACTTGCAACACGGCTATGCGGCTCATGCGCCTNGAGNTCGAGACTTTTGTGTATGTCATAGTTGTCACTGCGCTTNNNGNTGTCCCGTTANCATTCCCTAGNTTAGAGTATATTATTGCAAACGGGGGGCGGGTCATCGACCCGCCCTCACATCCCTTATCCTGGGACTATCTTCGCACATTTGTAAGGTGTGCGACTATATTTGTCTTGGAATCAGTTCCTGCGGAGCTTCATGATGGATTCAAGGTCTGCGACGTTGGCAATCACCGCTCTGCGGTTGATGCGCTTGACCATGCCACTGAGGGCGCGACCGGGNCCGATCTCAATGAAGCTATCNACGCCCGTGCCCATCATATAGTCCACCGACTGCTTCCACTGGACGCACCCAGAAACCTGTGCGACCAGNTCTTCCTTGATGCTGTCNGCTGTGTTCAGAGGGTCACCNGTGCAGTTNGCGACGATGGGAACTGTGGGGTTGTGGAANTCCATGCTCTCAATGGCCTCAACCAGTCCTGCCCTCGCAGGCTCCATGAGGCCGGAGTGGAACGCGCCGCCCACTCGGAGCGCGATGACTTTCTTGGCTCCTCTGGCCNCNGCCAGGTCCATTGCCTGNGCGATGCCCATGCGGTCGCCNCTGATGACAATCTGTTCNGCGGTGTTGATGTTGGACACCCACACGCCTGTCTCGCGGGCTACCTCTTCCAGGGCCATCTGGTCCAGCCCCAGGATGGCNGCCATTGTGCCGGGGTTCTGGTCGCACGCATCNTGCATCAACTGGCCGCGCATCTGCACCAGCTTNGNGGTGTCAGCGACATCCAGCACGCCNGACACTGCCAGCGCTGTGTACTCGCCCAGNCTGTGGCCTGCCATGACTATAGGNTGGGGCATCTCGTCNAGGTCCAGGTTTTCCTCCATCGCNTTCACGCAGGCGAGGCTGACAGCCATAATGCCAGGTTGGGCGTTGATGGTCTGCCTGAGATCGTCCTCAGGNCCTTCGAACAGGACCTTTGTGAGAGACCTGCCAAGAGATTCGTCAACCTNGTCGAATACCTCTCGCGCCGCAGCCGAGTNGTCGTANAGCTCTTTTCCCATTCCAACCGCCTGCGCCCCNTGACCGGGGAACAGGTAAGCAACCTTTGGTCCCTGGGCTTTNGTCTGGAAGGTCAAGGTCATCTAAAACTCCTAAAANTTTCGNGTTNGTTTAGACCGATACCTCTGGCAATCAATGAAATGAAAAATGGCGATGCCAAAAGCCTGAGAATANCTAAACTACGGAGTCCGTGGGCACGACCTCTCTGCCGTTGTAGTAGCCACAGTTNGGGCANACCCTGTGAGGAAGCCTNACGCTNCGGCACTGTGGGCAGGTCGAGATGGCCATGCGCTTNAGGAAGTGATGNGCCGAACGTCCGGCNTTTCGCTTCTTGGAGTGTTTTTTCTTTGGAAGTGGTGGCATTTCGTTTCCTTTTTNGTCTGCGGCCTTTNCTANANGNAAACGGCCGCGNTGGTTTGCGATTGTTGGTNAGCCGTCCTNTGAAGAGTTCCCCACCATGTCNAGCAGAGCNCCCCAACGCGGGTCACGAAGGGCNGTGTCGCACTGGCACACAGAGTCGTTTAGGTTTACCCCACAGTTGGGGCAGAGACCGGCACAGTCTGATTTGCAGAGAGGTTTCATAGGAAGGTCTAGNGAGGCATACTCTTGGACCATCGGTGTCAGGTCCAGCATCTGATTTTCGTCTATGTATAGCGTGTCNNCGTCAGCGTTTTCNGGTTGCGACCGGCCGCCTGTGGCAGGATCGAGAGCAGGAAAATACTCCTCCTCAATGTCCATGTGCACCGATTGACTGAACGGCGTCAGGCANCTATCGCACTGGTTCACTACATCCGACGTGAACGAGGCGCTAACCCANATACTCCCGGTCGTTTTCAACAATCTAGCCTCGCCGGAGACGAGGTCTTCCCTGGAATTATCAAGGAGGCCAATTCGTTCGTCCAACTCGTATTCTCGGACGGACCCACTGGCTTCCATTAGAAGCTGAGACACATTCAGGAGCATAACTCACACCCCCAATAATGGATATCAACCAAAGTCNTATCTAATGAAGTTTAGGGATGTGTTCAGTCAGTGTCAAGATTGAAATAGTTCTTAAATTAGTAAATTTTGTTTCATGTATGGGCTGCCATGCCAGAACAAGCGTCAGGACAGGCCCACTCGACCCAGTCCGCCAACCGCCCCGTCTCCGACCAGGAATCCTCGGATGTCGGCAGCGTACTTGACCTCAGAGTCGTCCTCTGGCTCGTAGCCCAGCATCTTGCGTGCGCTGGTCAGCGACCAGAAGGCGCGNGTGTTGTTGCTGATGCCATAGACCACTAGCCATGGGACGCCGTGCTCGTTCTCGATGTTGGGAGCCTCCGCCGCCTTGGCGAAAAGTTGAGTGATGTCGCGGGGGCTGATGTACGCNCCCAGGTCGCGTTTGTAGTTGGCGGCGTCGCCNTTGTAGCTCTCCAGAACGATGTCGCGGGGCGCGCCGATTCTGACCATGACGACGCCCATCCTGCGCTGATCGCTNTGNGAGNCGCCNGTGTGGTCCTCTCCGCCGCTGGANCTTCCGAACCCCATGCCCCCNCAGGCGAACAGGAAGCCCATATGCTCGTAAGTGGCCTTGGCCCAGCCGTAGAAGTTGTCGGAGAGNGGGAGCNTGTATGGGTCCAAGACTTCCATCTGACGTCGGTGGANCAGGGCGTGCTCGTACCAGTCGGAGGCGTGNTTGGAGCTNGCGATGACAACGCGAGGCACTCCAGCNTCGTATGCTGAGCGCAGNACNTTGTATGCCATCTCGACGTTTTGCTTCTCTTCGGNGAAGTGATCCAGAGGGTTGTCTGCGGTCCTGCGCTTGTANCCCAGATGCACCACGGCATCCACGCCCTTNAAGAGATGGNCGTACTTTGAGCGGTCCGGNTCGATGAGGTCGGCAATCTCCACNCCTTCGACCCTGTCACCGTTTCGGTTCACCNCGTTGACGTCAACNAACACCATCTCGTAGTTCTCGCGGAAGGTNGGNANAAGCTGGTTTGCGATGTATCCGGTGGCNCCGGTCATCAGGANTTTGTTCACCATGTTCAGGCTCCTTTGAAGGTCGTCAGCTAAANGTTACGCATCCACCTCGATNCGAAGACGTTTGTTNATCCGGCCCTTGCTNTCGTGACCGACGACTCGGATGTGCCCAACCTCNCTNGTGTTGTGGACGTGGGTTCCGCCGTCGGCCTGGAGGTCCAGTCCCNTGATGTCCACGGTGCGTATCTCTTTGATCTGCGGAGGCAAGAGGTTGATCTTGGTGCGGATGAGGTCTGGAATCGCGAACGCTTCTTCGNGGGNCAGGTTGCCNATCTCGATGTCGCGNGCGGCCTCNACCTCTTNGTTGATAAGCCCTTCGACCTCGTGGGCGAACTCGGCAGTCATGTTCTCGAACTCGAAGTCCATCCGCGCTTTGAGAGGCTCCATGTTGCCTCCNGTGACCTGCGCTCCNTAGTCGCGCCACACCACGCCGCANAGGATGTGNAGCGCNGTGTGGGTTCGCATTAGCTGGTAGCGNCGCTCCCANTCCAGAGCCCCNTGAACTTTAGTTCCGACAGGCGGAAACTCTCCGTCCAACTCGTGGACATACTCGCCATCGGTGCGTCGGATGCGCTTGACCGTGACCNCCTGNNCGNCGAACGTTAGCGTTCCGGTGTCGGGGGGCTGNCCGCCGCCGCCNGGNTAGAAGGCNGTGCGNTCCANNACGACGCCNTTGCCAACGACNGCCGTAACCTCNGCGTCGAACTCTTGAAGGTAGCTATCCTCGTAACACAGAATCTCTGTCATTACNTCATCCCTTAANAATTAAATCTCAGAACTCGCCATTNTGAACGGATGTGAAGAATCTCGTCGTGAATAGGGNANCGGTTGTTCCACGGACGACNATATGCTTCNCCGCGACTCAGCATGACGACGNNTTTTNATCGTTGGAGGTGTTAGCGGAAACCGANATNGAAATTNCCTCCACGANACAGTGGCATCCNGTCTGTCGAAANAAGTGCAGANCNCCCNGTGTTGACGGTTAGCGCCAACTGCGCNGCTCTGGACGNTCAGNGGTAGTAAGCATAGATGTANCGGTGTGCTCAGANTCANCCAATCCCAGGCTCTTGGGCTNANGGCGNTTGNGTTTNGCGNCANCCATTGGCGCNTCCCAACTCNAAATATCTACTCACGTTGTTCCCGATAAATTTGTGACGCAATCGGAGACATNANGTGCCTCCGANTGCGACTCTTCATGCCAATTCCNACCTTANTCGTGGGGCTCCTCGTTGGTGAGGACCAGGCTNCCNGCGGCCATGAACATGCCTCCGACGCCCTGGACGAAGGACGTTTTGACGCCTTCNACCTGGTGGGCGGCNTCGCCTCGGACCTGGCGGACGGCCTCCTGGATAGCGTACATCCCGTACATGCCCGAGTGGGTGTAGGACAGCCCGCCGCCATTGGTGTTCATCGGCAGCTTGCCTCCGGGGGAGGTGTTGCCCTCTTCGATGAAGGCTCCGCCCTCGCCTCGACCCACGAAGCCCAGGTCTTCCAGGCCGTAGATGGGCAGGTGAGCGAAGGCGTCATAGACCATCAGGTGGTCTATATCATCGTGGCTGACGCCCGACTCCTCGAAGGCCTTTTTACTGGAAGTCTGGAATGCCGCCGAGTGGGTCATGTCGTACATCTGACTGACGATGGGGGTCTCCACCGACTCGCCCGTGCCCATGATGTAAACGGGAGTTGTGGGAAAGTCTTTGGCTCTGTCTGCGCTGGTTACGATCAACGATCCTCCGCCATCGGTCACGACGCAACACATGAACAGGTTGAANGGGTAGCTGATCATCCGACTGTTGAACACGTCGTCGACGGTTATCAGGTCGCCGAACATGGCACGTGGGACTTTGTTGGACCATTTGCGCTGGGCGACGGCAACCGAAGCCAACTGCTCCAAGGTCGTCCCTGTTTCCTTCATGAACCGCAGGACGCCCATGCCGAACAGGGTGGGAGGCCCCAGAGGGCCATAGATGCTTTCGAACTGGCCGGGGTAGGAGTTGTCGNGCTGCCCGCCTCCGCCGCGTCTGGCCACTCCCACACGACTGCGCCCACTTTCGCCCATGGCGCAGAGAACTGTTTCGCACAGGCCTGACGCGACGGCAGCCGCGGCGTGTCGAACGTGGATGAGGAACGATGTCCCGCCGACGGATGTGTTGTCAATCCACTTGGGAACGATGCCCAGGTAGTTGGCAAGGATGGCTGGGTTCATGGTGCTGGCGATGCCATCAATCTGGTCGACGCCGATTCCGGCGTTGTTCATGGCGTTAACGGCAGAGTCGATGTGAAGTTGGGTCTCCGAAGTTTCTGGAAGCACGCCGATCTCGGTGGTCTCGGATGCTCCCACTATTGCTGCCTTGTATCTGAGTGACATTTTGTTGTATTCCTTGTGGAGACAGCCGCCAGCGGTCAGCCTTGAGCTATCAGATTTTCGATTCGTTTCCCGATGTGTCTTGCGGTTATTCGGTTGCCATACTGTGTGAAGCGAAGTATCTGGTCGACGCAATTCAGCGTTTGTCCTTCAGGGGCAGATTCTTCTACAGCTGTCTCAGAACGACAAAGGTGCCTACACAGGCTTCCACTTGGGAATGGTGACATCGGGCAGGACGTCGTCGAATGTGACCTCCAGCGCCATGTCCAACACCAGGTTTTCGGGGGTATTCTCGATGCCAACGATGTTGGTCATCATTCTCGGCCCTTCTTCAAGCTGGACGACGGCGATGGCGTAGGGGGCCTCGTCCTGGAAGCCGGGCGCAGGCCGATGATTGATCATGTAGGTGTACAGTGTCCCCTTGCCCGACGCCTGGAACCATTCGAGGTTCGAGGACGTGCATTTCGGGCAGTGGAACCTGGGATAGTGGAATACGTGGTCGCAGTCCGTGCATTTCTGAATCCAAAGTTCGTGCTCTCGGACCTTCTCCCAAAAATACGCCGTCTCCGGGACCGGCTCCGGTATCATCTTGCCGTACTCTTGCTCCTGAGTCATCTTTCGTTTGCCTCCTTCGGTGTGAAAATATTTGCAAGTGAAAATCGCCCCCATTGTACTAGGGAGCAACGCTTATGAACACCTGCGNGTAGGTATTCAGGTGTCAGGACGTCAGGCGTCAGGTCATTCAGAGTTTTCGCGAAGATTCTGACTCGCATTGGACGACAGTTGTTCCAACAGACGCCAAATATTACACACTATCAGGCATCGGCGTTTCCTTGACACCTGACACCTGATAACCTGACACCTAACAACCTGAACACCCGACATATGGAGATTCAAAAATGTCCAACACCAGCTTCGATCTGTCAGGCAAGGCTGCGATCGTCACCGGAGGCAACGGCGGCATCGGCCTGGGTATTGCCAGAGGACTGGCCCAGGCGGGAGCCAACATCGTCGTGGCCGCTCGCAACCAGCAGAAAACAAATTCGGCCCTTGAGGAGCTTCATGGCCTGGGAGTGATAGCCATCAGCGTGCCTACAGAGGTCACTGACGAAGGGGACGTGGCGAATATGGTCAGAGCCACAATGGATGAGTTCGGACGGGTGGACATTCTGGTGAACAACGCGGGCATGAGCATCCGCAAACCGCCTCAGGACTACACGATGGAGGAGTTCGAGCGAGTCATAGACGTCAATCTGAACGGAACGTTCCTCTGCTCCCGCGACGTCTACGAACCAATGAAAGAAGCGGGAGGCGGAAAAATTATTAATATCGGCTCGATGACGTCAGTGTTCGGAAGCGACTGGGTGGTTCCGTACTCGGCCAGCAAGGGCGGAGTCGTCCAACTAACCAAGAGCCTGGCGATAGCATGGGCGAAGGACAACATCCAGGTCAACGCCATTTTGCCCGGCTGGATACACACCGACCTAACGGCGCCGATCAAGACCGACTATGCCGAGAGATACGAGACCATCAGGTCGAGAATACCTCATGGTCGGTGGGGCGAGCCGGAGGAGATGGGCGGGTGCGCCGTGTTTCTGGCTTCCACGGCGTCAGACTATGTGACCGGCGTCAGTATCCCCATAGACGGCGGCTACGTGGCGTTTTGAGTTCACGCAGTTCAGCCCCTAGTCGGAGACGGCTGCGCCTGTCTTCGGTTGTATGTCCAGGGTTTGCCGAACTTTGAGAGTCAACTCGGGAAGCGTGACGGGCTTGTGGAGGAATGAGTCATCCGGCTCCAAGACACCCTGATCCGATACACTAGTTTCTGGATAGCGTGACATATACAGCGCTCTGCCATCTGGGTAGGCGATGTGGTACATTTNCGCCAGTTCTTGGCCTCCCATGATAGGCATAACCATTTCAGTGAGCAGCAGGTCGATCAGCCCGCTGTGGCCTTCCATGACCTCCACAGCCTCCNCCTCATTGCGTGCGCTCCGAATAATGTATCCCGAATGCTGAAGCGCCTCTGCTATGAGTCGTCTGACGACCAGTTCATCTTCAATAACCAGCACCGTCTGAGTCCTCGTGAACAGACCGTCGATCCCGTGCGGATGACCTGAATGCGGAGCCACGTCTTCAGCAGATCACGTGGCACAGTTTATCCTGCCCTATCTGATGACTGTTGACGCTAAGCCCGCGGGACTGACGCAACTCAATACATGAGCATTGCCATGTGAACTTCCAGACCTGACCGTGGCGGCTGGATGCTGGATCAAAGACGGAACACACGTCAATGCTAATCTGCCGGTTTCGCAGGTCGCAGGACACAGATCTGTGCAATGGGAGGTAGACGGGGTTCCTGTCACAACGAACCCTCTGAATTTAGACAAAGTGATCGACGGGCCATCCGATATTTTCNCGGTATATGAACCGTTGCCCGACCACCCGACGGCCGCGCCCAACAGTTGGGATGCAGGATCAGTCGCCGCCACAACGATCTGGACAGTGACCAACCCAACGACGGGCGCGTTGCTGGACTGGTCACTGAGAAGTGACGCATCTTGGCTCAAGACGGAATTCGCTGCTAGGAATGATGACCCCAACGGCACTGGAGCTCGCAGCCCTGGCGAGTCTNTGAGCATCCCACTGCTCGTCAATCGTGACGACCTGAGGGGTGGCGCTTACTCTGGCAACGTGTTCTTCGATTACTCGGAAAACACTGGCATTTCGGGTTTTCTGGAAATCAACGTGGAGATGAGCGCGTTCAACATGCTTTGCTCGTCGGACTTGAACGACAATGGTCAAATCGATTTTTCTGAAGCGGTCAAGCTGGCGATACAATATCTATTTGTAAAGCCCATTCCGGCTCTGGGCCGTGTTTCGAGCCTAACAAAGACTCTCCCGATAATGATGGCTCATTTGGATAATTTACAAGTCAAGTGTGACGGATCGCTTGATCAATAATATGCGAGTGAATTGGAATACATCCTTGCGCTGATCGCGCTGGCCTTCCGGCGGCGGTGGGTGTGATGCTCGCGAACTAGCCTTGCGTCCGTTCCAGCGGGTGAGATAACATCGGTCAGGCGGCGGCAGGCCAGACCGCCACCGCGGAGGTGAACCCCCAAATGACTGATCTTCTACTCAAGGGCGGAGAAGTCCTGGACCCTTCTCAAAATCTTCGAGGGACTCTTGATATTGCCGTTCAAGATGGCTCGATATCCCAGGTGGCCCCCAACATCCGACCCGGACCGGAGACTCGGGTCGTGGACGTGAGCGGCAAACTGGTGGTTCCCGGACTCATAGACCTACACACCCATGTATATGATGGCGTAAACCAGACCGGCGTGAAACCCGATTTGGCAGGCGTCTACTCCGGCGTCACCACGCTGGTGGATGCCGGAAGCGCCGGTTGCTACACTTTCGGCGGCTTCCCCCGCTTCATCGTCCCGGAGTCCAAGACCCGCATCTTTTGCATGCTTCATATATCGCGAGCCGGTCTCAACTTCCAGCCCGACCTCTCTCGGCGGGAGGACATTGACCTGGAGGAGACGGTGAACGTCATCCAGGCCAACCGTGGCCTGATTCAGGGAGTGAAGATTCGCGCCGTTGGCCCCGGAGTGCCGAGGATGGGCATCGAGATGGTCGAGCTTGCCAAACAGGCCGCCAACGACGGCGGCGTCCGACTGATGGTCCACATCGGAGACCGTTTCGTTGAAGAAGGCGGTCCGACGATCACACAACAGTTGCTTCCTCTACTGGAGCAGGGTGACATAATTACACATTTATTCAGCGGAAACACAGGCAATATCATGGGAGACGACGGCAACGTTCTGCCGGAGCTTCTAGAGGCTCAGGAGCGCGGAGTGTTTCTGGACACAGCTCACGGACGCCAGAACTTCAGCTTCGACGTGGCCCGCCGCGCCCTGGATGGCGGAGTCGTGCCTCGAAGCATAAGCACCGACCTCACCATCCCCGGACGCCTGCACACCGTCCACAGCATGACCGAGATGCTTTCGCGTTTCCTTGCTCTGGGCTTCTCTCTTGAGGACGTAATCCGCATGTCTACGNTCAACCCGGCTAGCGCGCTGGACATGGCTGACTCGTTGGGAAGCCTGNCCGTGGGTCGCGAGGCCGACATCAGCGTTCTGGAAGAAGCAACTGGCGACTGGGTGTTCCAAGACACCGAGGGCGAAACCCTGCGAGGCGACAAAGCCCTGGCTCCTGTCGTCACCATTAAGAGCGGAGAAGTNTTCGCCGCCGACTGGGGGCCGAGACCCTGGGGTTGGCTTCCCGACACGGCTGAATAGCCCCACAATTCAATTTTGCCACTGGGCGTTTTGTGTCGCCCTGGTTCGGATTCTCNGAAGCAGACCGAGCCTGACNTCTATGGCTTATCATGNGAATGGNGCCANAATGTGAAACTTCTTACNCATTGNTGNANCGATAGCTTNACGAANCAAGAACGCTGNCAAGTTGAAGGGAACTCGGCGGAATTCTATGAGCGATACGTCANCCTGNTCATGGAACCGTGGGTCCANGGTCNCGTCGAACTCGCTGAAATTCAACCCGATGNTCGCGTCCTGGATNTTGGCTGTGGACCGGGATTCGTAGCTCGGCGCGCCGCNGAACTCGNCGGCAAAACAGGACGAGNNGTCGGTTTGGACCTCAACGAAAGTATGCTAATCAAAGCGAGNGAAACACCTCGANTTGAATCTGCCGTGACTGTTGAGTGGCGTCAGGGTGATGCTCAGTCGATGCCGTTCGATGACTCGTNTTTTGATGTCNTGCTTGTCCNGCAGGCNCTCCAGTTCTGNCCGGAGCCTGCNGTCGCTTTGAGNGAGATGAGACGGGTGTTGGCGCCANGTGGCAGTNTGGNCGTGTGCGNCTNGNGTCCATTGGAGGACAACCCTTACCCTGTCGCCCAGATCAATATNNTGGAACCTTACGTAGGAGCCGCAGTCAGAACATCATTGGCCGCCGCGCANTCGCTGGGAAATGCTGAGGAGCTCAGGAATCTGTTCAACNGNGCAAATTTCAGTCACGTGGAAATACGGNCAGAAATTNGGGAAACCCCAGTTGNTCCAGCGNAAGAGTTNNTCCAGGGTCACTTTGCAGCCTTGCCCTACGCGAACGCCATCGCCGNGTTGAGTGACGACACTCNNAAGACGATGCTCAGCGANTCNATTCTTGAGNTTGNTGATTNCGTGGTTGAAGGCATCNNGGAATTTCNAACGGGCGCGCATCTCGTGGCGGCCAGNGTCTGATGNAATTTGGCGTCAANGTGTTTGGAATTGCTAGAATNAACGTCCANTCAGATATAGTTTCTCGGTCAAATTCAGACGCATCATCATTTCTCATGGAGACTTGCNCAGCATGTCCAACGANATACTTCTCGACATTCAAGACGGTATAGCNACAGTTACCTTCAACAGGCCCGACCAGCGCAACGCCATCGACTACCACGGCTGGCNGGAGCTTCGATGCATNGCCATCGACCTGGAAGACGANGATCAGGTTAGAGTNGTGGTGTTAACNGGCGCCGGAGACCGATCATTCTCCGCGGGCGCGGACATCAAGGATTTCGAGAGCTACCGCAACAACTCCACCAAGGCCAAGATGTACTCGGAGGCTTTCGACGGAGCGATGGATGCTGTTGAGGGCATGTCCAAGCCAACCATCAGCCTCATCANGGGTTTCTGCGTGGGCGGCGGCTGTGAGTTGTCCACGGCGACGGACATTCGTATTGCCGCCGACAACAGCCGCTTCGGGATTCCNGTGGCTCGTCTCAGCATTCTAGTGGGATACCGTGAGGCGCGCCGCCTTGTGCAATTGGTGGGACCGGGCAACGCCTCATATATCTTGTTGTCGGCCCGTCTTATCGACGCCCACGAAGCGTTCAGAATGGGCCTGATAACGAAGGTTCTGCCTCTGGACGAAGTGCANGAGTACGCTTACGGTCTCNCAAAGGAGATGACGCNCCTGGCTCCACTGTCCCAGATGCGCCACAAGCAGATACTTCAGACCGTACTGGACAATCCGGGCCTCAGAGGCCTGACCCCAGAGGAGGAACACNTGCCGTTCTCCAACTTCGACAGCGAGGATTTTCAAGAGGGCCGTGCGGCGTTCATTGGCCGTCGAGACCCGCAGTTCAAGGGCCGCTAACCCTTCGCCCGCCGCCGAGTTGTTGTGCTTGAAGAGCGTATGCTATACTCGGCTACAGGCGAGGGTTTTTACCNTGTTTTTTTATTNGNTTTTCNGNCNNTCGTTATTGCTNTCCATANGGCGTTGGANGANTTGCTNCGGAAACACNAAAACACAACCCANAGGAGTGGCATTTGGCAGTCGTAAACCTTCGTGAAGGAGAAGACCCTGAGGGTCTGCTCAAGAGGTTCCAGACCTCCATGCAGCGTTCGGGCATACTCCGCGAATTGAGGAACCGCCGGTTCTTCCGCACCAAGGGCGAACAGACNCGCCTCGANAAACANCGCAGCCTCCGCAGGATGCGCCGNCGNCGTCGNCCCAGGGTCTAGCCTCCTCNCCCAACCAATCCCCAGGATTTAGTGGACGCATTTNGCCGACTCTTTTTTCAAAGACCATTGGCGCNGGTATAAGTGCGTCCGCGANTCNCNTTTNTGAGCATTAAGACGATGTCATNCTGAGCGCAGCGANGTATCTGGTCGCACTGATGTCCNGCGTCTCCATAGGACAGGNGGTNTNCNAGCGAAACGTCCTCTGNAACGTGGNCGCCGAGCCATAGAAGCNTCTCGANGACCCCGGCTTCTGCATCCTCCAGATNAGACGTCATGATGCCCTCCAGGATGGAGAACTCCACNGCCACGTCCCNNNGGATCGCNNGCTCGTTTCTCGGAATCGCCTNAATGATCTCTGNCAGTTCCGATATCATCACCGATTCGTACACAGTCTCTACCACTGCCCGATCNGTCANAGCCACGAANNAGGACACCGGCGCCAGCGGTGTCGGCAGNCTCACCTGAAACCNAACGCGCGATGGCAGGNCNCCNGATTCNTTCAGTNNCGCGAAAACTCGGNAAGACGCGANGGCCGCGTCGGCGCATCCCAGCCTGCTGAAGGAATTTTCAGTGAGCGTAGCGCTTTTCCGAAGAAACCTAGGGGCGCGGTAGATAGGCGTCCTGCGCGCCCTCCACGGTCTCGAAAATAGGGTTGTCGTAAAACACGGCAAACTGCGAGCCGATCCAATTGGACCGCACTCCGATCTCTCCATCGAGCATTAGGAGCAAGCGGTCGCCGAGTATAGAGCCTGCGGTCCTGAACACTTCCGACGAATCGCTCAAGGGCACGCTTCCGACCAGATGAACCCCGGTTGGGGTGGTCATAGTGGCTCTTCGAATTATCTATCGTCGCCAGAACTTCTCAAACCCGCCCGTCAATGCCATATAATAATACATCAAGGACGATATATTCCACTTCAC
Source organism: Chloroflexota bacterium (assembly GCA_002710885.1). Next base: position 21,032 of record PAIW01000100.1, read on the forward strand.
TGTGGCCGAAGAAATCGAGATGGCCGTGCGCATTGGTTTAGCGGCCCTTCTGGGCGAGGCTATAGGCTTCGAGCGCAGGTAGGCGGAAAAGCCCGCCGGTGGCCGGTGTTGGCAGGGCGGTGGGGACTGGGATGTATATCGTCTCTGTGATTGGAGCGATACTGGCCCTGTTTGTTATCCACTTCTTCCCACGTCAGCGGACCGGCGCTAGCGACACATCTAACGATGAATAAAATCTGACTGCGCCATGTTGAGTCGTAACGAAACATCTGGTCGTTGTAACTCACAGGCCGGAATGCTCACGACTAGACCCTTTGTCTATCGACTCAGGGTGGCATGGGTCGTAACGAAATCAGGGTGGATGCGTTCTAATAATTGAAATATGACGACTGACAACTCCTCGGAGAGGAAATCAACGAAATGGGAAGACCAAACTGGTATTACGATCACCCACCAACGTGCACTTGCGCCCAGTGCAACGAGCAACGAGCGTCTAAGAGGAGCAAGTGGACTCCCACCACATTCATTGAAAAGATCAAGGCTCTGTTCAAAGGACGCTGATAGCGCGTACAGTCGGATAAAACTCGCCCCGCGCCTGATAAGATCATCCCTGTGAACTCGGCGTTCTTAAATAGGGCGTCGTTTCGAGCGCCATCTCACGGGTTGGCCGCGTCACATACATAAAAGTCGGAGGAAATTAGTTGCTCAGTATTCGAAAAGAATTTGCTAACGAGATGATCGCGCACTCTCAGGAGGACGACCCCAACGAGTGCTGTGGCATCTTGTCAGGCGATGACGAGACTATCAAAAAACTCTACCGGATCACCAACTCCACGCCCAGCCCGTTCCGCTATCAGATGGACCCCCAGGACTTCCTGAATGCCATGCAGGACGGAGACAACAACGGATGGGATATGCTGGCGTTTTATCACTCCCACACTCACAGCCCCGCTTACCCTTCCCAGACCGATGTGAGGATGGCCCTGGAAAGCTGGATGCTGGACGTTTACTATGTCCTTGTCTCCCTGGAAAACAAGGACGAGCCTCAGATCAGAGCCTTCCACATTGACGAGGAGGGCGAGATCACCGAAGAAGAATATCAGGTAGTCTGAGTTCGGCGTGGCCCGACTCACGATGCGGCATCATCACACCGCAACGGTATCAGGTCGAGTCAGCTTCAACGGCACAAGCAAAATAGCAGCAACGAAAAACAGGGAGCCTATGTAATAGAGCGCTGCGCTCACGCCTACGAATTCATACACAGCGCCCACCACC
>PAIW01000101.1 GCA_002710885.1 Chloroflexota bacterium
GTCCGATAGTTTCCAAGATCGGCATATATCTTCGCGCTGACGAGGTAAGACTCTGCCAGCCTTGGCTCCATCTGAATTGCCTTCGCGATCTCATCCAACGCCAACTCGTGTTCCCCATCATCCAGATACCGCTCCGCCTGCCTCACATGGGTAAAAATGTTCTCGCCAATGGAACCTGCTCCCAGCATCGTGCCCAGCGCCAACACAACTAGGGCGACGGGAATCACCCACCATTGCTTCAGGATCGAGTTGGTGTCTCGCAGGCCCCCCAACTGACCCCAGTTGTCATACACAGTCTGATACTTCGGGGCCAGAGGCAAAGCCAACGCGAACCCCGCCACGAACCCGCCCATATGAGCGAAGTTATCCACATTCGGAATCGAAAATCCGATAAATAGGTTTATGACTGCTAATATCAAAAGCCCAGTGAGGCTCTGACGTCCAAATTCTCCCAGCTTATCGCGATGTATCACAAAGAAGGCCACGAGAGCGCCCAGTATCCCGAATATGGCGCCGCTGGCCCCCGCGCCCACAGCTGTGTCATTCAGTGCGAAGCTGGCAACGCTGCCAGCCAAACCTGCCAGAATGTATATCACTCCAAATCGGTAAGGCCCATAGAACTTCTCAATTTGCTGCCCGAATATGAACAATCCAAACCCATTGAACGCCAGATGTGTCAATCCGACATGCAAGAACATGGCTGTGAACAGACGCCAGTAGTCGCCATCCGCGATGTAGGGGCCATACATCGCGCCAAACCTGAGCAGCACTTCCGTATCAGTCGAGCCTCCGGCAACCTCAGTGGCTAACCATATCAGGACGTTGATCGCCAACAGCGTCCACGTTACGTAGGGCTGCCTGCTCCCTCCAGGTATCGAAAATCCCAGATTACCTAGAATAGCGGTAGTCTCCTCTCCGATGGTCTCTTAGGGTTGGGGTTCATCATATACTACGATGGGGTAGTCTCGATGGTCTCACAACGAGCCACTCAAGACTGTATGCCCAGAACCAGAATATTTTCGGCCTGTAACATTCATGATATCGTTGGATTCCATCTGGAAAATACAGACTAAGGAGGATTATTCATGGAGAATGCCGATTGTTTGCAGGCTGTTAACGCCTATTGGAGTCGCGAAGGGTTGGGACAGACTATACTCGATTCCCTCGTTGCCACAGGCGAAAACTCGGATGCGTTGATCATCGAAAACTTGGCACCCGTGGATCAGTTCCACGCCGGCGGCAAGGGAGCAACTAAGGGACTCGCTGAACTCGTCGACATATCAAGAAACGCAACGGTTCTAGACGTAGTTGGCGGCCTCGGTGGACCGGCCCGCACGTTGGCGGCGTTATTTGGTTGCAAGGTGACAGTGAGAGTGCGAGCGGTGTACGAACGCGTCTAACGCTTGTTAGTCGATGTCGGTCAGAGCTTCTAGGATGCCGTCACGCTCATGAGACGAATTTATAGCGCATGCGATCCGTCGGCGCATTTCGGTCCGCCGGATCGCATGTGAATGAGCCTTGCGAGAACGAATCGGAAAGACGGGAAATCGAGGATATCTGGCTACTTGAATTCGATCTCCATGAAGGCGAACTCGAAGTCGGTCGCGCTGAACACGTTATGCTCGGCTCCAGCCTGTCGGAAGTATGGAGAGCCAACGACGAGGTCTGCCAGCGTCTCACCTTCGGAAGACACGATCCGAGTTTGCGCCGTGTGCATTGGCACAATCACGTAGTCGTATTCGTGCCGATGATTTCCGGTCTCTGCGCCTGGAGCGAACCGCCATTCGGTGACGCGCGTGCGGTCGTTATCAATGAACACGGTGGCAACAGCCTGAGTCATAGCCCCTCGTCGCTTTCTATTTGCCCGTCGCGCATTCTGATAATGCGGTGGGCCTGCCTGCCGATGGTATCGTCATGAGTGACCATGATTATCGCCTGATCGTGCTCCTCATTTAATTGAATCAGAAGATCCATGATCTCGCTGGAGCGTTCGCTGTCTAGGTTGCCGGTCGGTTCGTCGGCCCAGACTATGGCGGGGGTAGTCACCAGTGCTCTGGCAATCGCGACTCTCTGTTGTTCGCCGCCGGAAAGCTCCATCGGTCGGTGATCCAGCCTGTCTCCCAGGTCCACCAAACCCAGCATGCGCTTCGCCTGATCNTGCGCCTGACGGCGAGGAGCGCCACCGATGATGAGGGGCAGTTCCACGTTCTGGACCGATGTCAACACCGGCAGAAGGTTATAGCTTTGGAACACAAATCCCATGCGACTGCGCCTAAGCTCGGTTCGTTTGCGGTCCGGCATGTCGTGGATGGACTCTCCCTCCAGAAGCACATCGCCTCCATCTATGGTGTCCAGGCCAGACAGGCAGTTGAGCAGCGTAGTTTTCCCGCATCCGCTGGGACCCATTACAGCCACCATTTCGCCGCGTTTGATCTGAAGATCGATGCCCCGNAGAGCGCTCACCNCGTTCTGGTTGCTGCGNTAGGTTTTTCGAACGTTGCTTGCNTCGACGATGTAATNGTTATTGNTCATTGGTATCAGGCTTTCAGTTTATCAGGTTTCAGATAGTGAACGACCAATTCAAAANGCTATTCCTGCTGCCGGAGCGCCTCCACTGGNGNCATTCTTGANGCTTTGAGAGCGGGTATTATCGTGAATACCAGCGATGCTATGTATACCAGCGCAGATATCCATATCAACTCGAACCAGTTGACGGTGAACGCTCCGCCTGCGTCCCGTATGAACAGGGCGTACAGCCGGTAACCTCCCAGAAACCCCAGGCCGACTCCCAGCAATATTCCCACCAGCGCGATGAATGACCACTCGATGAGCAGGCTTGCCAGCACCATGCTGGGCTGGAATCCCAATGCCCTGAGCATCCCGATTCCCTGCCGTCTCTGATACACCGAGCGAGTCGCTATCACAGCCAGCCCTGCTACGCCAACGATAAGCCCAAAGGCCAAGAAGCCCTGGAAAATACGTAGGAAGGTCGATACCTCTTCCAAGTCATCGGTCAACACTTCGCGCACAACGCGAACCGGCGCTCCGGTTGAGATCAGCGCCTTCTCTATATCCTTGCCGAAATCCGCGAGGTTCGTGTCATCGGTCACATTCATGACAAACAGCCTCGGCGCGTCACCCCGGAAAGACGACTCAGCAAAGTCCTGTTGAAACGCATCAACGCCCACGATCACGCCCCACAGGACGCTGAATCCGACCTCAATCGTTTCAAGGCGTCCGGCGACAATCTTCTCTACGATGTCTCCTGTGGAGGGGTTGCGCAGGCGCACCGTGTCTCCAGGGTTCAGTTCAGCGTTATCGGCGTTCTCGTTCGTCCCATCGTAGCGAGCGGACACTAGAGCCAGGCTGGGATCTGCGACAACCGCGTTCCATGCATCGACGTCGGTGGCGAATTGGTCCATCCGGATCTCAAGTGTGTACTTCTGTTGAGCGGCGAAGTCGGCGACGATGCCATGTATGGAATCCTCGACGTACTTGTCGTCTTCGCTCCGTTCCTCGTCGGTTTCGTCTGGAGCGTCCGGCGCTGGAAGCTCAAAGTCTGGGAACTTCACGAGGGCGCGATGCACTGGCATGATTGAGGCGATCTGAGTCGGGTCGACCTCGTCGCTCGCCTGTATTTCGGACTCTAAGTCTACGATTCTGTTTGAGCTGGTGTTATAGACCACTACGTCGAATCCGCCAGCCGCCTTCTCCAGGTTGGCGGTGATAAAGCCGTCCAGCAGGCCGCCGTACATGGTCAGGAGAGTGACTCCGAACAGCACCAATCCGAACATGCCCATCGTGAAGGCAGTCCGCATGCGATTGATGGCCGGGTACGCGATCGCAATTTGAACAATGGGTTCCAGCCTTTTCAGTCCGGAAGATCCGAGCCTAACGATCCACAAAATCACGGACAGGTTGAATGCGATTATCATCATGCCTGCCAACAACATGAAAACGCCGCTGATGAAGAACAGCCCCGGCCCTTCGTCAATCAGTATGTTTACCTCTTCCAGCTTGTCGGCCAGGAAGCTGTAGGCGATGATGGCTGACCCTCCGAGAGTGAACGCCAGTCTTGGCGACAGGAAGCGTCCCGCAACGGCGGCTCCAGAAATCAGCATTATGCATGGTCCAATGTACTGGAAATACCCACTAGCGCTGGAAAACCCAAATGCCGCCATCAGCGCCGCCAGAACGAATACCACCGGGAGGACAAACAGTTGCCATTTGCCGAGGCCGCTGCCTTCAGGTTCGGAAAGGTCTCGGATTGCCATTACGATGTTAAGTCGGGAAATTCGCACGCTGGTGACGAACGCCGTTATGAAGCTGATGAGCAGTCCGGCCGCGCCTGAGACCAACAGTGTCGAAGGCTTTATCGTAAGAGGCAAGCCTTCCAAAGATGAGGACTGATCCTGGGCGATAATCTCGCTGAGACCAGTCACAATTAGCGCGCCCAGCGCGGCTCCGATTATCGCCCCGATCACGGATGCGATGGCGCTGTACACGAATCCTTCGTAGGCGAAGGTCATCACAAGCTGCTGGCGACTGAAAGCCACCGCCCGCATGATGCCCATTTCGGTTCGGCGCTCCTCCGCCAGCATGGCGTATATGTTGATGATGAGCATCACCCCGGCCAGAATGGCAAAGGAACTGACCATAAGGAAAATGTCGCCGGTGCTTGGACCTTCGCCCTCCCTGAGGGCGTTCTGCTTGTCTTGGCTTAGTGCCCATACAGTGTCGGGCCAGGTATCTTCCAGCAGATTACGAGTTGCCTCGTCCACAGAGTCAGTAGCGTCGTTGCCCTCGATGACGCCTCCCACATTTGAGATCAGGACGGCGTTGACCTGCTCGCTTTCCAACTCCATGAGACTCTGAGCGTCGCTCAATGAAAGCAAAACCGTGCCGGTGCTGTCATCTTGGTCGATGCGGCGTCCGGAGATGCCGTCATCCTCGAGCACTTGGGTGACTCGATATATCGAAGGCTCGTTCTCGTAATAGACGGCGATATCGTCTCCGGCGGCAAGCTCTAATTCATCGGCCAGGCTTAAGGAAACGTAGGCTTGGCCGGAGACAGGAGCCGCCAGCGCAGCTAGAGGTGACTCAGAGCTGCCGAAATCTTTGAGAGACACAAAATCCAGGCCAAGAACAGTGACCTCAGGCTCCGCCAGCACTGGACGGAATCCCAGCGGTGAAATTGGGTCTGTTTCAACCTTTACCACCGGCAGGTCACGCTCTACAGAGGTCATTACGCCATCCACTTGGCCTTCTGTCGCTTCGTTAAGAGCTTCCAGAGAAATCGTTGCGACCATCTCAGGAGTGAGGTGGTCGATCTGGGAAGTGACCTCTTTGAGAGCCCTGACCGTAATGTCAATTTCGCCTAGATGGGCGAAAGCGGCGTCCTGAAGGGCTCGTTCGCTGGTATCAGCCATGACCAGGGAGCCGGCAATTAGGGCGGTCCCAACCATCGAGCCTGCCACCACAAGCGCAGAGTTCCATTTGTGGCGAGTGACGTTCGCAAATCCGATACTGCGCTGAATGGGGGTGAAAAGCATGGACAGGACCAACAGAATGACACAGACCGCCGCAAGCCCGAGAATGATGTAAGTTACCATTCGCAGATGCCGCCGGTGTACGGTTTCATTTTGCCCNGGTGGAGACTCGTCAAAGTTGANTTGTTGACGCATCCGTAACTAATACGCTGACTCCCAACTCTTTGTTTATTCCGACGTCCTGCCACAGGCCAACCCCAATCCGTAATCCGTAATCCGTAGCGTTTATATGCTAGACACTGCCCTCTGGTGCCAACCTGTATTCCAGGGCGCGCTCACGGAGGGCGATGACCGCGACAGTCCCCAAAACGGCCAAGACTAGCATTATTACGAACGCGGCATCATAACTGCCTCTCCAGTCGAAGATGACCGCCCCCAGCGCCGCACCTAACCCTCCGGCCACTTGATGCACCATGTTTATCAATCCGCTGATGGTCCCCAGCTTTGACGTACCGAATATGTTGCTCACGAACACCACTGTCAACGGCGCGGTCATCGTGAACGTGAACCCNTAGAGCAGGGCGAAAACCGTGATGCTGGCCGTGTCCTGGAATATGGGTATGTANGCGAACAGGCCGATCCTCANTAGAAAACANAGGNCTGTCGGCCTCGCNGCGCCCATCTTGTCAGANATCGCCCCNGAAATCAGNACGCCAGTCAGCCCCAACAGCCCCATGAACGCCAGTATNTTGCCTGCNAGAAACTGGGAAATCCCCNGATCCTGAGCGAAGGCCACAATGTGAGTTGCNATGAAGAAGTCCTGAGCNCCGCACNCAGCGTACAGCGCGACCAGCAACATGAATTCTCTNGACTTCAGNNCCTCCCTCAGAGGCAACGACGTGTCAGGCGCNATNGGTTCGTCAGATGCAATGACAGNNGTGGTNGGCGATATTGGNGGATGAGACCGTATGANGGTTAATGCAACCGGAAGCACCACAACGGCGTTNACNGCNCCCAAAATNGCATAAGAAGTTCGCCATCCNANNGAGTCCAAAAACGACGCCATCAGCACAATGATTACCAACTGNCCGATTCCGTTGCCTGAAATCGCCGCGCTGGCGGCCAGCCCNCGNCGCTCTGGGAACCATCGACTCATCAACACGCTGACCGGAGCCACCGACGACGCNGCGTGCCCCACNGCGAACACCAAACCATACAGCACATACAACTGCCAGGCCGCGTTTATCTGNCCCATCAGNGCGATNGCCGCNGCCCCGACCACTGTGCCTATAGCTATTATGACCCTGATGCTATACGTGTCGATCAGCCGTCCCACAATAGGCATCGTCAACGCNGACACCNCCATGAAAATTGTGAAAGCNGATGTCAGAGCCGAACGGCTGAGGTCNAGGTCCTCGCTCATGGGNNTGAGCACCAATCCGAAGGCCATCCGAGTGCCGCTGCTGAANAACAGCACNGTGAACCCCGAGGCCAGAATGACATGGCTGTAATCTAGTCGTCTTCGAGTNNNTTTCATAGCTGGCCGCATTCTCTTACACATAGCCTTCGGAGACAAGCAGNGCCNCCGTATTCTCAACACNTCTTGCTGACANCTGGCCGCTGCCTNGACGTGTCCGNTTCTCAGGCGTATCATTCTGCCGNGCACAAAAAACTCCAANCAGGAGAGTGAAATGACATCCAGTGTCAGCGATGTGGTGATTGTGGGCGGCGGAATTGTNGGAATTGCCACCGCTTACTTTCTCGCCAAGTCCGGTGTGAAATGCACNGTGATCGAGCGTGACGCAGTNGGCAGTCACGCNTCGGGATTCGCCTATGGNGGTCTCAGTCCCACNGGNGACTCNGANGCCTCNGGCNACNTNCTGCCNGACGCCCAGGTCTCCAACGAAGGGATGCGCCTGCATCGAGAGTTCGCGACCAGCTTNCAGGNTGANACAGGCATCAANACCGAGTTNCGAGAGCGACCGACGTTGTCTCTGGCTTTCACAGAGCAGGAAGTCCNNNCTGCNNAANCCCATGTTTCAAAGCTCGGCCAAATCGAAGGCTGGACGGCCNGATGGCTNNATGCAGCNGANGCCANAGCCATTGAGCCNCGNATTTCCGANGNAGCTNTNGGTGCGATCTATTCNGAGGGAGGNGCNGACGTGGAGCCGTACCGCTTCGTNCTTGCNCTGCTGGGCGCNGCNGAGAATCTCGGCGCCACCATACGCCACGGCGAGGTGANNGGTCTCAANCGCGAANGNNNCCGAGTNACTGGCGTCGTTCTGAACAATGGCGANGTCTCNTCGGACTGCGTGGTTCTGGCCGCTGGCCCNTGGACCGGAGATGCGTCCTCATGGCTGAACATNCCCATCAACNTCAGCCCTCTGAAGGGCCAGATTCTGAGGCTCCGCGCTCCNGGCNNGCCCTTCCGAGTCTCGATAGGCTGGGACGGCAACTACGCGACAACCAAGCCCGACGGCCTCCTGTGGACAGGCACCACTGAGGAGNAGGCAGGCTTCGACGAGAANCCCACGCCCGAAGCCCGCGACCAGATCATGACATCCCTNCTGAAGATGATTCCGTCTCTGGAAGACGCTCAACTNGTCCAGCANACGGCNTGCCTGCGTCCTCTNGCNGACGACGGCCAANTNGTTCTTGGGGGTGTGCNTGATTGGNANGGCGTGTACNTCGCCACCGGAACNGGCAGAAAGGGCATTCTTCTGGGGCCGGCNATGGGTCTNATCACCTCGGATCTGATAACGAAGGGCGCCACNGACATCCCCATCGAGCAGTTCTCGCCATCGCGCTTCGCTCGATGACGCCNTGANTCCNANGCCGACAACCATCCACNCGTGAGCCACCAGAGGGGAAACTGCGTCATTGNGNGTNTANAGAAACGCNACTAGAACGCCNCCAACTGCATGCGCGTNANTGGTCTAAATACACGCTCGNCTCGGCTANCNTCCAANGCACCCGTGATAAGCACAAGCAGNANCNANANCCNGNCGTNATNAGNCANGCNCAGGNATTCTTCACCACGATNACAGGGGANCGATANNGACGTCTGTTCGTCCCGATGGACNCCCNTTCTAAANTANCTGTNGAGACCNAGAACNGGGCCAGACGTGAACCAAGCCAACTCAGCCGAGGCACTCAGCAACAGCTATACCTGGCATTGAGATTCGCCTGATTCGCGAGTTTGGAGAGCAGGCCGAACGNCTGCCCGTCGTCGTGGACGAGGCGTTGGTGAACTTCGATCCTCTCAGACAGCGGGGGNCGGCTGAAGCCTTCGCGTCACTGTCGGAAACCAACTAGGCGCTGATATTCACGTGCCACCCGCAGATGGTGGAGTTATTCACCAGTGTTGCGCCAGACGCTCAGGTCATCAATCTCTCCGAAATTACTGCCTGAATAGAATCAATCTGGTATCCTG
>PAIW01000102.1 GCA_002710885.1 Chloroflexota bacterium
TTAATTAACAGGGCGGGTCTGAAACCCGCCCTGTTAATTTGCGGTCACGTTGCCGAGTGACTAGCTCTCATTGACCACCGGATTACTGAGAGTTCCGATTTCGGCGATTTCGACTTCCATCACGTCGCCCTCTTTCACGTTGTCGGGCCTGCCAGGGGTGCCCGTCATCACGACGTCGCCGGGGTTCAGCGTCATGACTCGTGTGACGAATTCCATGATGGTCGGCACGTCATGCAGCAGGTCGGACGTTACCTGTTCCTGGACCACCTTGCCGTTGATGCGACCGATGAGCCGCAGGGCACTGGGGTCGAGGTCGGTCACAATGTATGGGCCTAGAGGCGTGAAGGTGTCCGAGGACTTGGCTCTCCACCACTGGAGATCGTTGGCCTGCCAGTCGCGGGCGCTCATGTCGTTGCCGCAGGTGTAGCCGAGGATGTAACCCAGAGCGTCTTCCTTGCTGACGTGTTTGGCTGTTTTGCCGATGACCAGCGAAAGCTCGGCCTCTGGCTGGACGGAAACGCCTTCGGTAATGGCGTCTTTGGGAATGATGACATTCTCTCCGGTCCCGATAACCGACGATGTTGTCTTGAAGAAAGGCTCCGGCACTTTGGGGCCTTCCCGTCCGCCCAGGTGGCTGCGGTAGTTGAGGCCGATGGCGACCACTTTGTTGGGCACCACAGGCGCGAGAATCTTGACCTCATTCAGCCTGTGAGAGTGGTCGGTTACTTCGTAGTCCTCGTAGGGGGCGGCAGTGATCTGCGTTACCTGATCGCCCTCGACGATTCCGTAAGCTATCTCGCCGTGGGCTTCGTATCTGGCATACTTGGTCATTTTGGTTTGATGACCTCCTCTTAAGATGTCGAATTCGACGGTTCGCAACAGTTTATCCCATTCGCAATTCTTAGGCCAGAGAGCATTTTTCATTGGGTTCATATTGGGGTTATACTGCGATTTCAAAATTAGACTTATAGTGAAGCGTTCAGATTTGGGAGAATGTCTCGATGGGTGAATTTGTGACGGTTGGCAAAGCATCGAATGTGCCAGAGGGCGAATTTCTGGTCGCCGAGCTTGACGGGCAGAACGTAGTGGTGGCCCATGTGGAAGGGGAGTTTTGCGCGATAGGCGAGGAGTGCCACCACGCTGGCGGGCCGCTGGGCGATGGAACGTTGGACGGTTGGGAGATCGAGTGCCCGTGGCACGCCAGCAGGTTCGACGTTCGCACCGGCGAGGCCACCATGCCTCCGGCTACGGAGCCAGTTCCCACGTACGCGGTGATGATCGACGGCGACGATATACAGGTGGCGTCCGCATAATCCTGGGTCATACACAAGACGGAGGCCCACACAGGAAGGCGTCAGGCTTAGTCTACGGAGTAGCGGGCAGTAACTGTGGTGTGCAGGCCACCTCGGACCTTGTAGTCCAGAGATATGGTCATCCGTTTCGGCTGGCTGACCCCAACGAGGTCGTTCAGGATGCGGTTGGCGGCGTGTTCCTGGACGATGCCGACTCCNGTGTACGAGAGCANGTAGTATTTCAGCGACTTTAGCTCAATGCAAACCNTGTCTGGGACGTACGTGATNACCAGAGTCCCGAAGTCCGGCAGGCTGGTCCATGGGCACACGGCNGTGAANTCGTCGGTGTCGATNACCACCTCTGCGTCCTGANNTGAATATTCGTAGTCGAAGGCCAGNAGNCATGCCGTGTCTATNTCCNCTTCGGGACGAGGCTCCGGGTGCTGNTCCGTAAGGCCTTCGTACTGCTTTTGTAGTTCCTGAATTGTTGCCATNCGANCCTCGATNGTTCTCGTTTTGCGGATGGTTNTCCCTNTATANTACAGTTACTGTCGANTCGTGCAAAGTGTAACGGCGAACAATCNCGCATAGAGAATCTCGTCCCGATGAATCCAAGCCCAAAAGNCGANCTCGCAATCAAGGTCTCCGGTCTTCGGAAGGCTTTTGGTCGCACACCCGTGTTGAGAAGCGTCGATCTGGAGGTCCCCTGGGGGCAGGTGTTGACGCTTNTGGGNCCGAACGGCTCNGGCAAAACGACGCTCATCAAGATTCTGGCGACTCTCACCAGGCCTGACGCCGGAGATGTCATCATCGGCGGGATGNCCCTCTCCAAACGAGGCCAGAGNGTCCGACGNATTATCGGCGTCGTGACCCACGACCCNCTTTTATANGANGACCTGACNGGGCGGGAGAACCTTCGATTCTCGGCTCGCATGTTCGGNGTTCAGCGAATCGACCAGCGAATCGCTGAAGTCACCGANCGTATGGGCATGACTCCGNGACTCGATCAGCGGGTCGGCACNCTCTCTCACGGCATGAAGAAGCGGNTCAGCATTGCGCGGGCGTTGCTCCACGANCCGGTNATCCTGCTGATGGACGAGCCNGAGAGCGGCCTGGATCAAGAGGCGCTNNNCCTGCTGGATGCCGTNGTNACGGACAAATCNAACCCCCAGCGCACAGTGNTGATGACGACCCACAGCCTCGACCGTGCTANCGCATTGGGGCAGCNCATGGCAATTCTCGTCAANGGACGGGTGGCCTACCAGGANTCTTTGGNNTCTGNTGGCACAGANGNTTTGANGGAAGCATATATGCGCCATACGAGGNCGGTGTCGTGAGGGGCTACTTNGCNGCGATATTTGCGGTGCTGACAAAGGATGTCATTCTGGANCTTCGGACCAAGGACATNCTTNTGTCGGTGATGGTCTTCGCCCTGCTGGTCATCGTGATATTCAACTTTGCTCTGGACCCGACGCCCCGCACCGTGGCTCTGGTCGCNCCCGGCATTCTGTGGGTGGCCTTCCTCTTTGGAGGCGTGCTGGGCCTGAANCGTTCTTTTGCTATNGAACAGGATCGTGGCAATCTNTACGGNCTGATGCTGGCGCCAGTGGGACGNGANGTTATCTTCTTCGGCAAGNTGTTGGGGAATTTCCTGTTCATGGTGGTGNTCGAGGCGTTCATCTATCCNGTGTTCGCTGTGCTGTTCANCCTNCCGATATGGATACCTGGCCTTTTGCCGATCGCTCTGCTCGCGACNCTTGGAATTGCCACGGTCGGGACGGCCTTCTCCGCAATGGCGATCAACACTCGATCNCGCGAGGTCATGCTGCCTGTATTGTTTTTCCCGNTGGTGGTTCCGGTNNTAGTAGCTGCTGTGGAGGCTTCGGGNGTGATGATTCGAGGAGACGAGAGCGCAGAGNTNACNCGATGGATTCCGTTTCTCGCGGTGTTCGACGCTATTTTCCTGGTCGTTTGCCCTGCGGCGTTCAGCCTTGTGATAGAGGAGTAGAGCATTAAGGNCGTTTTCTGGGCTGTAGATACAGNGAATCCGTCGGATCAGGCGCAATTTGCCNNCTTGTGCATAATGTCACAAAATTGACACTTGAAATGGGTAACTGGTATATTCNGAAGACATTGATAATNGNCTCAATCNNGCTGGTGGCTNGNGTCAAAATATTGNAATNTCCTTAAATCTAACTATTGTCAAAAGACCATCGAAGNGCTGATTTAACGGNCGGCCAGAGACACCTCTGGTGCGGCGCGCGTTACTTAAATCAAGAGCCTCAATCTGCTTCATGAAACTCTAATTCTTTGATGGACTGACCTCTGGCGCCGTGCGCCCAAAAGCCTGAAAATAATCGTTGTCCGGGAGAGTTGAATTGAAAAACACAGATTTCGTAGTCCGATTCGCCGGAGAGGGCGGCCAGGGCGTCGTGACCTCCGCCGATGGCTTCGCTTCGGCGAATGCTCAGGTGGGCTACCACGTACAGACGTTTTCCACGTTCCCATCGCAGATTCGAGGTGGCCCCGTCTGGACTCAGACCCGCATATCCACTGAGCCGATTCGCAGTTCAGGTGATGACCTGGACGTGCTAGTGGCCTTCAACGAATATGCTTACAACGAGCATAAAAGCGAGGTCAGAGAAGGCGGAGTCATAATCTTCGACTCCGGGACCTTCGAGTTGGAGGGTGTCGAGAACAGCTTTGGCATGGCCTTCGACGATTTGGCCCGTTCCACGGGCAACGCCCGAGCCGCTAACATGGTGGTCATGGGCGCACTGGCGTACTTGGTGGAGATCGACCAGAGCATCCTCGAACAGTTTGTGACCAAGCGTTTCACGAGAGGACGCCCCAACGATCAAGAGATCATAGAATCCAACATCAAGGCCCTGACGCTGGGGCGCATCGAAGCCGAAAATAGCGGTTTCATCATCGGGCAGATGGCTGACGCGATCCCCCCCGAGGGCGAACAGGTACTCATCAATGGCAACGTGGCCTTGAGCCTTGGCGCAATGGCTGCTGGTATCGACGTCTATGTCGGTTACCCGATTTCCCCAGCCACTCCAATACTTCTATTCATGGAAACCAACCTTCCAGGCCCTGGCAAGTTCGCCTACCAGTCCACTTCAGAGATCGAATCCATAACCTCCATCGTCGGCGCAGCTTTCGCTGGGAAAAAGGCTATGACTGCCACCGCAGGCCCCGGCTTCACACTGATGGGCGAAGGAATCGGCTTGGCATGGATGGCCGAAATTCCGGTGGTCGTAGTGGACGTTCAGCGCGGCGGCCCCTCCACCGGACTCCCGACAAAAACCGAACAATCCGACCTCCTGACGGCCCTATATCCCGGTCACGGCGACATGCAGATGCCAGTAATCGCTCCCGGAACCGTTGAGGAGTGTTTCGTTGCCGGTCATCGGGCATTTGCGTGGGCAGAGCGCTATCAGGGGCCAGTTGTTGTGCTGAGTGAGCACATGCTTTCAGAGCGCAACCAGAACATTCCGAAGCCCGACCTCAGCAAAGTGAACTCTGAAAACCGTTCGGTGTACACAGGAACCAATGGCTACCAGCGTTACGATGGCTGGGAGCTTTCCCCCATGCCTATTCCCGGAAACCCCGGAAGCTACGTCGCCAATGGCAGCGAGCACGACGGCATGGGCGACACNACGCACTTGGCAGACCGCCATATCCAAATGACCAACCGCCGATTCAGCAAACTGAAATTGCTGGAGGACGGGACATACGAAAGCCAAAACACTGATGCTTCGATAGTTCTGATGCCGTGGGGCGGATCCAAAGGTTCTGGCCTGTCGGCTTACGAAGAGCTAGCCNAAGAAGGTGTTGACCTGGGTTGGTACTACACCATGTACCTCAGTCCTCTGCCTCCGAAACTGTTAGAAGAACTCAGAACCAAAGATCTGGTTCTNGTGCCAGAATTGAATTATATGGGCCAATTTGCCTCCGTGCTGCGATCACAAGGAGTGAAAGCCGAGGCCATTACCCAGTACACTGGATTNCCCTTCAAGGTGCGTGAACTAGCCAGCCGNATTCGCGACAGAGTCGGAACCCAACAAAANGAGAGTGTGACAGCATGACCTCCAAAAATCCGGAATATGATTTNAAATGGTGCCCTGGCTGCGGCGACTTCGGCGTCCGCCGAGCGCTGGAAAACGCTATTGGCCGCCGGACCGTCGAGATGGAAGTCGCGCCTGAAAACAACGTGATAATTGCNGGCATCGGTTGTTCAGGCAACATGGTGCATCTGCTGGAGGGCGATCAGCCCTACGGGTTTCACGGAATCCACGGCAGGTCTCTGCCTATAGCAATGGGCGCCAAAATGGGCAACNCTGACCTCAATGTNGTGGTCGTGGCNGGAGACGGCGACTTCNTNGGCATCGGGNTNGAGCATATCTCGCCTCAGGCAGCCCGCAACCTGAACATCACAGCCATCGTTATGGACAACGGGGTTTANGGACTCACCAAGGGNCAAAGCTCCCCCACAACNGACCTNGGNGCGGTCACNAGTTCCACGCCGTACGGCAAGACTGAAGACAANCTGCATCCGTTCAAGATGTACCTGAGCCTCGGCGTTTCNTTCGTGTCATCCACNATGTCCAGTCANGTCCGGCAGATGTCCACCATCATGTCCGAGGCGATGGATCATCCAGGATTTTCCATTGTTCACATTCAGTCGCCTTGCACTGAGTACAACAACACCTTTGAGCTGCTAAAGGGCAACGTTCGCAAGGGCATCCCCGGCCTCGCCTACGACATACCGGAAGATCATGACGATNCCGACTGGGACGCTGCATTCGATATCGCCAGCAACGACGGAATACCNCTTGGCGTGCTCTACCGTGACACGACGCGGCCCACGCTGGACCAGCGCATCGATGAGGTTTCCGAGAAGGTNANGGCCAAGTCTNTANCGTCAATGCTGGACTCTTACGCNATCTAGNTATCAGGGTGGTGGATTCAGCGCAATAGCAGACGCATCCAGATGACGAAGAACGCGCCTTGTGNTTCACAGGGCGCGTTTGTTTTATATCAGAGTCGTTCNTATAATGGCCCNAAGGCCTTTNATGGATTGTTNGGGTAAGGGCCAAAGATTGACCAANGGAGAAATGTGAAAGATGCCAGCGGCGTTGANGGGAATCAGAGTCCTGGATATGTGCATCGTGCTTGCNGGACCGACCTGCGGCAGGACGCTGGCCGAGTACGGCGCGGATGTCATCAAGATCGACCCAGAACACCGCCAACCCGGTCTCACTCCCTGGCTGGAAGTNGGAAGGGGCAAGCGTAGCATTTGCCTGAACATCACCAAACCCGCCGGACTGGATGCCTTCTANCGCCTTGTGGAGACCTCGGATGTGGTGCTGGAGGGTTTCCGCAAAGGCGTTGCTGATCGTCTGGGCGTCGGATACGAACAGTTGAAGCGACGCAAGCCCGGNCTGATATACGTTTCGATAAACGCTTTTGGACAGCAGGGGCCNTGGGCNNTGCGTCCTGGATTNGATCAGAACGCCCAGGCCGCCACCGGAATGCAGGTACGCAANGGAGGCCGCGACGGCGTTCCGGCTCCTCCTCCTTACACCTTCAACGACTACGGCACTGGCCTNNTGGCCGCCTACGGCGTGNTTATGGCNCTATTGGAGCGGGAACGCACTGGANAGGGCCAACGCGTCGAGACGGCTCTNTCTTACACCGCCTCCACCTTCTCGTNGCCGTACATGTTGGACTATGNGGGCTACGATAGAAACGAGATCGAAGGCCCCGATGCCAAAGGTTTCAATGCGCTATCGAGGCTCTACCAGTCGTCGGACTCTTGGTTCTTACTNTCCGTTGAGGACTCCGAAGGCTGGAATCGGCTCACTCGATTGGACTCTTTGAACCATTTGCGAGGCAAACCCGAATTTGCCACCGCCGAGCTTCGTGACGAGAACGACGAACAGCTTTCGGAACAACTGGCTTTGACNTTCAGNCTAAATTCAACCGAAGAATGGGCGCGCANCCTGAAGNGNGTTGGAGTAANCGCCATTCCCAATCAGACTATTTCAGAGTTACGTGAGGACAGCTACGCNNAACGCNATTCGCTGATACAGTCTGCCAAGCATCCNGANTTTGGACGAATCACCNACGGTGGCGTGTCNCCCCAACTTAGTCGGACGCCCGCGGTTGCGNCGCGNTCCCCGGCATTNGGAGGCGACACCGAAAGCATCCTGCGAGAGTTGGGNTATGCATCCCCAGAAATCGACAACATGCGAGNNAGNGGGGCCATACCTCGAACCGCCAGCGTGCCGATNGCGTGAATATTCGCCTGATACCTGAAAANNTGACNNCTAACCATAGGATTTACACATGACCGANNAACAGAACCTNNTCCAGTGGGTGTATTCGTCCAAGNACGAANAGGANCTTGNAGAACGGTATGANCAGTGGGCGTCAAGCTANGAGAAGGACTTGATCGGGGACTTTGGTTGGTATGGCCCGTCATCGTCTGTCATAGCCGCCGNTAAGTATGTCCCGAAAGACTCTCGAATCCTGGACGCCGGAGCGGGAACCGGGCTNGTGGGACAACTGCTCAACGAACANGGCTACCATAACTTGGTGGCNATGGACCTGTCCGAGGGCATGCTGNATCAGGCGCGCANGAAGAACGTGTACGGCGANTTTCATCAGATGGTCNTGGGAGAGANCCTAGGCTTTCCGACAGATTCCTTCGACGCTGNNCTGTCGGTGGGAGTCCTNACCGTCGGCCATGCGCCTGCCTCGTCGCTGANNGAACTCGTTCGCGTGGTTCGCCCGGGNGGNCACATCATATTCACGCTCCGTCCCGACCTCTACGAGGANGGCGGATTCAAAGAAGTCCAGACANCGCTTGAATCAGAAGGCAAATGGAAGCTGGTCGAAATGGGCGACCCAATGCAGGCCCTCCCCAAAGGCGAACCAGACGTCCTCCATCAGGTATGGGTGTACGAGNTTACGTCATAGCTTNGGTTANGTGGTNATGACACTATGANAAAAATCGNGAAAGATTCCCATGAAGCTTTTTGACATCAANGAANTTCCGCAGGAGATGAACGACCGGATNGATTCGATNATCGGTCAGCTTGCCGTTGTGACTGAGGCCATCCGAATCGCCGAAGACGAACGNAAGCGACTTCGCGATGAACTGGTCGNCGCCCTNCAAACCGTGGGCGCNNANCCTGGCGACGTTTTGGAAGCCGCGCATCACGGTGTCAGAGTCGAGATGACCCAGCGCATTCAGCGCCAGCTGCGCCGAGACTCTCTGCTNGAGTTGGGNGTTTCGCAGGACCTGATAGACATGGCGACNACNCAGANCGAGACCGCCCCTTACGTCGTGTTACGCAGGATGGACACCGAGGGCTGACCTCANAGTAATATCCTACNCGGNGCGAGCGCCGTTAGCGTCTCCGATCTTCTTCAGTGGAGTCTCAGTCTCCGACGCCTTAAGGGTCGCAGGGTCCAACTGGAGGCCCAGACCGTCGGCCAGGCGGGTCAGGTAGTTGAATATGCCCACGATGTGGGCGACCTCCAGACACGCCTGATCGTCGAATCCCAGGTCTCGGAGAGGCTGCCAATCGTCCTCGGTCATGCTGGTGGGCGTCGCGCTCATCTTGTGCGCCAGTTCGCAAAGCTGGAAGTTTCGGTTTCCCGGAGTCATGGCGTCGCGCCAACTCCCATCGACCAGGGTCTTGATGATTGCAGGGTCTCCGTCCTCGACACGCAGAAACTCTGCGTGGGTTGTGGCTCAATAGTAGCAATCCTGAGCAGCAGCAGAGACGGTGGCGATCATCTCCCGTTCCTGACGGCTCAGGCTTCCCGGACCGCGCATGATCTCGCTGTACAGGGTGTTGAAGGCAGGGCCGATGGTAGGATGGGCTGACAGAAGCCGCCCCATCGCAGGGCGAAACTCGAAGGCCCAACGTCCGGGCGCGACAGGCTGAGAGCCGTTGTCGGGGGCAATGTCAACCCAGGCTTCTTTGATCTCGTCTTTGTGCATCGGGTTCACCTCGCTAATTCAAGAATTCAGAGAGGCCGCGACCTCTCGCGCCTTGGCTGCCTCGCGCTGGGCGAACAGGCTGCATATGCCCGTGTACTCGGTCGGGTCAAGAAGGACTTCGATTTCCTGTGGGGTCATGTTGGATGCAACGTCCGAGACCTCGGCCAGGGTGTCCTTGAAAGGCCTTCTCTCCACAACTGACGCCTGAGCCGCGTCGTACACCGCGTCATGAGCCCGTTGACGGCCCAGCTTGCGCCCTAGCTCCAACATTATAGCCTCGGACATTATCAGCCCGCCGGACAGGTCAAGATTGGCTCGCATACGCTCTGGAAATACCTGGATGCCGGAGAACAATTCGATGACGTACTGTAGCAAATCGCCTGTGAGGACAGCCGACTGGTCGAGGGCGCGGTTCATCATCACGCTGGTAGTGCGGTTGGCTTCGTGCTCGGTAATCATGGCCTCCAGCGCCAGCGGGACTAGCGCGCGAATCTGCGCCGCCACCGCCACGATGTCCTGGGCTAGCTTGGGATTGCGCTTCTGAGGCATGGTGCTACTTCCCACAGTGCCTGGCGGGACAGGCTCTTCCACCTCTCCGAACTCCTGTTTCATCAGCGTGAAGACCTCGCCTCCGATCTTGGAGCAGGTCGACGCCAGCATCCCCAGCAGGGTGACGTACTCGCACAGGTGGTCGCCCGTGGTTCGGGCAGGCATGGTCATGGGTTTCATGTCCAGCTTAAGGGCCATCAGGTCCTGAATCTCAAGGCCGACCTCCCCCAGCGATGCCAGAGTTCCGGCTCCGCCGCCCAGCATTGCGACGAACACACGGTCCTCGCAGCCCTGCAACCTCTCGACGTGTCGGCAAAGCTCGTCGATCCAGACGGCGACCTTGTATCCGAAGGTCGCGGGAACCGCGTGCT
Organism: Chloroflexota bacterium; assembly: GCA_002710885.1. Next base: position 10,236 of record PAIW01000102.1, read on the forward strand.
GACCGTGGGTGCGTCCCGGCAGTGGGTAGTCTTTGGTCTCCTCTGCCAGATTCGCCAGCACGGTCAGAATCTGGGCCAACTGGGACAGATAAATGCGATGGGCCTCTCGAAGCGTCAACAGCTTGCCTGTCTGGGTGATGTTCTGAGTCGTTGCGCCCCAATGAGCCCACCCTCCGCTATCGCCGTCGCACACCCGGTCCAGTTCCCAGATCAAAGGGACAAGAGGATGGCCTGTTTTGGCGAGCCCTTCGTGAATGGCATTAATGTCCAGAAAGGATAGCCGAGCCTTGCGGGTAATCTCGTCTGCAGCGGGCCGCGGGATGACTTCCAGGTCTGCCTGGGCCTGGGCCAGCGCGGCTTCAACATCCAGCCACGACTGGAATCGGGCTTCTTCGGTGAACTGCGCGCGGACTCCGGGATCGGCCATCCTCAGCGCGGCAGGTTCTCGTTGCATTCGGCGTCCCTCCTGGGTGTGCGGTGATGGGATCGAGTGTATTGTCGCAGTGAGGGCATGTCAACGAGCCAATCTGCGGAACAGCGCGTCAGNCGCGCAATTCCTGAGCCCTGATACCTGAAATGGGGACACAGAAAAAGGGCAGACTCTAAAGCCTGCCCCCTGATTATCGGTAGTTGTCTAGGTTACCAGGTGCTGCGTCTGCGTCCGATGCCCACCTTCCTCAACAAGTTCGACACCCTGGACATTACCCCAGACCGCTGATCCATCTCGTGATGCCATGCCGCGCCTATCAGAGCGTTGACCATCGCCGCTTCTTCTGTGCGCCAGGCGTATCCATTGGTTGCATCTCTACGGACGAAATCCTGAGTCTTTATTCCCTGCATTTGGTCTCTCCCCGGAAACTGTATAAGGCGTTTGCTTACTGTGGGAAAGAAAGAATACGCCGAGCATGGAAGACCTGCATAGTTTGATTTTGGTTAACTTTCGTAAAATTTTAAGCCTTTTTAGGAAAATGTCAGTCGCTTAGACGACATCTTTGAGTCTGCATTCAGTGTGGAAGAGGCCACTGCGAGGCAGTTNTTTGGATAGCTTCTGGCGCAAATCGCAAAAAGTAGACCTGAGGAGNAGGGGCGGTTCACACGGCTTCTTAGGGGAGTCAGTCGAGGTGTGAGGAGTCGTTGATCCGGTTGATGCGCCACAGGTTAGTGTTCAGAAGGGTTGAATCACTGTGATGCCAGCGCTCGACGTCCAGGTCGAAATCGAACATCGCGGTGTTGCCTACAGGCATGCCCCACAACCGGTCAAAACCCATGAGAGCGGCGAACAGATAGTGGATTATTCCCCCGTGGGTGAAAGCCAAAAGTTTGTCCTCGTTGGAGTGGTCTGCAATTAGCTGGTTGACCGCCCTTTCAGCCCTGACCCGGCGGTCCGCCATTGGCTCGGCTTCCGGCACATGGTCCCAGTTGCGCGTCTCTTGGTACAGACGGGCGGCCTCGGGATACTGGNCCTGGACTTCCTCCCAGTTCTTGCCTGAGAATACCCCCACNTCGATCTCGATCAGGTCATCCATGGGAGTGATGGGGTAGTTCCAAGCCGCTGTGGCTATGCGGGCGGTCTCGGACGTGCGAATCATCGGGCTGGAGTAAACGTGGGTAGGCTCGAAACCCTCGGCNGCGAATCGCTCTTTGAGTTTCTCGGCCTGCTGCCTGCCCAACTCCGACAGTTCGGTCTCGCCCCGCCCCTGCCACTTGCCTGCTGCGTTTGCCATGCTTTGCGCGTGTCGAATAAATATCAGTTTCATGTTTTCACGAGAGAGAATATAACATAGTTAGGCAGGTGCGGGCCATGAGCTAACGGCCGACAGCTTTCAGCGACGGCTCTGAGTCATTCGCCATTCTGAGAGGGGCCCCGATGAATCTGGTCGCAAGTAGGGCACGCGCTGGATTGAGGACGGCNATATGCTTCGCNTCGGCTCAACACGGCAAAGTGGTCTTGATGCTCTCTCTGGGGACATAGAGACTACGTTGTCTCTCCTCCGGTGTGTGTACACGTATTCGCANTGCGCATAAAAAAATTCGTTGACCACACGCCCGGCCCGCTATAGGTTGGGTTCAAGCCCCCATTGATGGACTTGGCGAATTTCAAGTTTTCGTTGGTCACATCATAGTATCTGAGGNAAATGTTGGTTGTGTCCGNCGCCCGATGTCAGTATATTGGCCGAAATCTCTGCCTGCGGATTGACCATGCCCCTCCGCGCAGTACCAGTAGTTTCAATAACCAGTAACACTTGCTATCCAGAAGGTTATAGCGGCCGGATATAGAAGTGGGTTCCGTAACGTGCGAGGAGTCAGCGCCGAGTGACGCAACGCGAGTGCCAGGAATGAGGGAGGGGCTTCAGCATGGAAGCGATCATCGGGGCTGGCCTAAAGCGTGATCCTCTTCCGGGGTGGGGATGATGCAGGATGGGCGGTTCGCAACGTGGTCGCACGATAGTCCCAGCGCCTGCCCCCGGCAAGCGAGGTTCCTCCATTGATGGACGCCGCCTGCCTGGGTCGATGTTAGAGGACAGGCGGCACAATCGCCAGTATCGTGAGGTTTACATTGTATATGAGCGCACCTCACGGATTTGAAGCGCGATGCCCCTAAGCGCATTATTACCGTTGCCAGCCGAACTCCGAGTATGGAACCTTGGCTCTGAAATTTGCGAATGCGGCCCTGACGTAAGGAACGGTGTTTGACGGAAGCTGGTCTATGGGAAACCAGCTCAGGTCGTCGCATTTGTCTGGCTCTGCGTTTGCTGGCTCGCCGGTCCAATCGGTGGGGGCAAAGAAGAAGTTGACCCGCTCTCCGTCACTCGCAAATGCGTGCATGGTGTGGATCAGGCGCAGATCGTCCAATTCGACCACAATGGTCGTCTCTTCCCAGACCTCTCTGGCTGCTGCGTTACGTATCGGTTCGCCGCCATCGACGTGTCCAGCTGGAACGCTGTAATTCCCGTCCTCGTATCCAGTGTTCAGCCTTCGCAGCATCAGGATTTGCCCATCGCGCACGAAGAACACATGCACAGCGGGTATGACTTTAAACCTTTCTTGAGTCATGCTTTATATTCTAATTAGGGCTTTCGAGCCACAGCTTCGGTCCTGCCGGTGCCGATGAGGGCGTCTGGATGCCTGGCCCACTCTCTCATGCCCGCGATAATGCTCTGAATCTCAGCGGTGTCAGTCCATCCAAGCTCGATGGCTTGATCAAATATCGGGACATTTTCGATCCAGCCTATGAAACCTTCCATCGATGCCTGGACAGCCTCAGGATCGGACGCAAGCCCGTAGAGGGCTTTGAACTCGAACACGTCCAGCCCGGCTTCGCGCATCATTCTCCGCGCGTGGCGTCCGCGATTCAATGAGCCGCCGTAGAGGTTAAACCCGCGTTCGAAAATCTCGAAGAATCTGCTGACTGATTCATTTTCTGGAGAGATTAGAGGGTCGCCCCAGTCGGTGTTCACAACGCCCACGAGGCCGCCCTTTTTCACGACTCGATGAAGCTCTTTCAGTGCGCGTTCCGGGTCGCCAAGATGCTCCAGCACGGCGCTGGTGAGGACCACGTTAAAGGAGTTGTCAGAGAATGGCAGGTCGCGGATGTCTGCAACTTTAAACTCGACGTTATCGACCTGCCGCTCTGCCGCGAAGGCTTTAGCCTGCTCGATCATGCCGGGTTCTATGTCGATTCCAGTCGCCTGAGCCGGCGCGACCGCCTGGGCAAGGCCGAGAGTGATGGTCCCTGGCCCGCATCCGCAGTCCAGCAGGGCCATCCCGGATTTAAGGTGAGGAAGGAAATACCCGGTGGTGCCATCCGAAGCGTGCAGGCTGTAGTAGTTCTGGACCACAGGCGCGTCGTATCCGTAGGCCGGGCGACCGTCATACTCGGGTTGTTCGGTGGTCATGCAATTCTCCTAACAATTTCGGTGGTTACATCTCGCCATGCTGAGTAAAGCGAAGCATCTGATCGAGTCTAGGTCAACCGCTGCCTTACTGAAACTAGATGCTTCGCTGCGACCCCAGAAGGGCGAAATCTGACGGCTGAAAGCTGATAGCCGGTTCACGGAGCGACCTTGTATGCGACGCACTCCACAATCTCAACAGCTAGAGTTTTTTGAGCCAGTTGGGTCGTGCCTATGACCGCTCTACACGGCGGGTCGGCTATGAACTCGCGGTACACTTCGTTGAACATCGGCCAGTTGTCCATGTCGGTCAGAAACACCATGAGGATTACGACTCGATTGAAACCCGTGCCGGCCGCTGTCAGCGAGGTCTCGATGTGTCGGAACGCGGCGCGGTACTGCTCCTGGTCGGTGTCGCCGACCTTCACGCCGTCGAAACCCGAAGACGTGGTGCCGCGAGGCAGGACTTTCACTGCCCTGACTTTGAGCATCCGCACCATGTCCTCCTCGAAATAATCGCTGTACAGGCCGACTCGGTAGGAGTGTTGATCGGTGGACTGGTGGCGGCCATCGCCGATAATCAGGTCCAGCAGATGTTCTCGGTCATCGAAGGGCAGAGCGTTGGCGTCTCCGATGCTCATAGCGTCTAGGTCTGTGAGGGTGTAGCTCATAGTTCGTGTCCTCCAAGCGGGGGTTTTGCGTGTTACTCGAATTTGAAGACGCTAAGGGCAGTTTTGCTCATGACCCACTCTCGTTCCTCTTGCGTGTTGAAGGCAGGGTGGTCAAGGATCCCCAACAAGGCGTTGCGGTACCCCTCCCGCTGGCTGACCGGCGGGTAGTCGCTGCCCCACATCAGCCGATTGGGGCTGAAGGCGTCATGGGCAAGCTCAACCAGTGGCGGTATGGAATCGTAGAAGTCGAAACCGTACTGGGTTTTCAGGACTTGAGGGCGTCGGGAAAGCTCGCCGAGGCCGGGGAGTTTCATGTAGGTGTTGGGGTACTCGGCAAGTTCCAGCGCCTTTTTGTATCTGGTGTAAGGGGGCTGAGGTCCAGAGCCGTTGGCGGGAAATCCCGCGCCATCGCTGCCGCCTGCTATGTGCTCAAGGACGAACGGCATATTAGGGAACTGGGCCACTAGCGCGTTGAACTCGTCAGAGGACGTGTTGGCTATGCCTCCCATACTGCTGATCACGAGCCCAAGCTCGTCGGCCTTTCGCCAGATGGCGAGAGGGTCGTCTCCCGCAGAGCGTTGATCAGGGGCCAGTCGGATGCCCACCGCGCCATGGCTGGCGTAGCCTTCTAGCTTGTCCAGAGCGTCAGGCTTAGTCACGTCGACGATAACCACCACCGCAAACCTGCCAGGAAATCGCTCGACGCACTCGAAGAGATATGTGTGGTCGTACCCCCCTGTGTGAGGCAGGCCGTGCTGGACTAGGACAGCCTTCTCGACGCCGTTCAGGTTCATCTGGTGGATGAGCAGTTCCACCGGCTCAAACCAGTTGATGCCTGCGTGGGTATGGGTATCTACGATCCTCATGCTTTGCACCCCGTGTCGTTAAGTCGTGCCGTGGGCCGGCGCTTAATATACCACCGAACGCAACAGAGATGGGCAATCCAACGACCCAACATGACTTAGCTGCCGGGCAGTCGCCACATCTGTAGACGACCGATCTCGTAGAACCCCATTCTCTCGTACATCGATTCGGCCATCGGCGATGGTTGAAGGAGGGCTGGGAGTCCGAGGCCGCTCTGAACGGCCGCCCTAGTCAGGGCCTGGGCGTATCCCCGGCGCCGGTATTCAGGGAGAGTAGCCACGCCGTAAACACCCACAATTCCGTCGCTGACGTAAGCCATCGAGACGCTGACGACGTCGCCATCCACACGACCCATGTAGCAGCGCAGTTTCAGGTCTTCGATACTGGCTTCGGCGTGAATTTGGAACGGGGCGGATGTGGCCGAGTCCGGCATTTCGGATCCTTTGAGGCTGGTTTCCTCGAACTCTCTGAGGGCCGACAGTGTCGATACCTGCTCGATTTTGAGTTCAGGTGGCGAACTCACGTTCGGCGATTCCACTGGCGGACTGATGTGCCAGGGTTCGACTTCTGTCGTCTCGAAGCCATACTTCGAGAGGTCCAGATTCATCCAGCAGTCGGCCATTACGAAACCTCCGGGTTGTCGAGCTTCGACTAACCTCTCGATTTCGACGTATAGAGCGTAGGGATCGCCCGGTTTCAGTGTAATGGCTCCAAGGTATATGACTCCGCCCGGCTCCCAGCAGCGCCACAGAGTCTCCGAGCGTGTGCAACGCAGGCCTTGGGCCATAAGCTGAGATTCGTGCCAGTTGGCCCAGTTGAGAGCGCCCGCCTGAATCAGGTCGTTGGTTTCGTCGTTCATTTATGCGGCATTACCTCTGATTTCAGATATCGGATGTGCTCAGGAGTCGTGGCGCAGCACCCGCCGATTATCCGCGCTCCAAGACCAACCCAATCCTGCGCGTGCTTTGCGTACTCGTTTGGCGACATGGATGGATCGAAAATCCAGCCATCGCCCACAGGCAATGCGCCTTGTCCATATGCACCCACAACAACCTGATTGTGCAGGGTAAGTTCGCGCATCGAGACGGTGATAGCATCTGGCATCGTGCAGTTTATCAACACTGCCGATGCTCCGGCAGACACCAGAGTGTCGACCGCTTCACGCCAAGATTCGCCACTCGATACCGTTCCATTCGGGCTGGCCAGAAGCGACGCCCACACAGGCAGGCCAACCTCCACTGCCGCCATGACACCGGCACGCGCCGAGCGCGCCTGAGCGGCAGTCTCGGCCAGTATCATGTCCACGTCGGTCTCGGCCATCACTTTGACCTGATCTCGGTAAGCAGACAGACACGTCTCAAAGGACGGGACGTCGTTCGGATCGTAGTCAGACGCCAATGGGCCGAGAGACCCGGCGACTATAACCCCATCTGCCCGAGAGGCGTTCCGGGCGTTGATTGCCAACTCCATAGCCATCCGAGTCAAGGAATCCGACATCTCGGCATCCAGGCCGTCGAGGCTCAATGCGTATTGGTTACAATCGTAGGTGTTGGCGGTGATTACGTCCGCGCCTGCTTGGATGTAATCGGCGTGAATTTCTCGAATCAGATTGGGTGATTCCAGCATCCGAGTGACCGCAAGATCGCTACGCCCTGTGTCTCCGCTTCGACGCCTGATTTCCGTGCCGAGGGCGCCGTCGAGGATGATCAATTCACCTCTGGCTGGTCGTTCCATAATGTCATGAAATGCCACCTGACCGCGCTCCTGCAACTCTGAATGTCGAAGATTGTAACACGCGCCTCTTCACTCGACGCCTGTCACGATGCCGTCGGCGTCAGTGATAAGGTGCCCCTTGCAGGAGCGCAACAGAACCATGCGGTTGCTCCACGGGTCCTCGAAGACGACGGCTCGGCCAATTTAGATGTCGAAGGGCGGCATGATCCAGCATCCTCGATTCTGCGGGCGGCGGCGTCTGCCGATTCCACCGAGAGGTCGATTTCCTGGTAGTCGCGTTCGTTCTGAATCACGATCTCTGTCTCAGAGCCAGGCATGTGAAGCCCGACTTCCAACTCGGTTTTCCATATGATCTCATGCCACAAGATGTCTCCATAGTATCGAACGCCTGCATCAATGTCAGGCACGTAGAATTGCACAGCGTCAACCATCTGAAACAACGGGATGGATTTGGTGTCGTCCATGGGACTCCTTTCGCTTGGGCACGCAATAAATCTGGCAGCGCTCTGGTGGGTCGACGCCTCAGGATATGCCCGTCGAATAACATTTATCTGCCACTATCGCCGCTAGTGTCACCGGATAGACCTCGGTAAAACCACTGAGGACAGCGGCAGATAGCTAACGCGTTGTCAGAATATGGCAAAGGGTATAGTCTCGCTACATCATGTGGCACAGGAGCGCGCTATTGATTAACAAGATATTCTCCAGCATGGATGAGGCGGTCGCCGATATTTCCGATGGCTCAACCATTATGTTCCCTGGTTTCGGAAACACTGGGATTCCCCGTAACTTGATGGCTGCGCTTCTGACTCAGGGCGCAAAGAACCTGATAGGCATCTCCAACGGGTCAGGAGGCCGCGATGATCGCATAGACATCGGAGTGTTGGTGCGCGCCCGTCAGTTCAAGAAGCTGGTTATGGCCTTCACGGCGTCCCCCCATCCCTCCAGAGCCACCATTTTCAATGAGTTGTACGAGGCCGAGGAGATTGAGGCGGAACTTGTCACTCAAGGCACGATGGCCGAGCGGATACGAGCCGCCGGCGCAGGCATCGGCGCGTTCTACACTCCGGCGAGTGTCGGAACGGAGTTGGCCGAGGGCAAGGAGCATCGCACGATCGACGGCAAAGAATACGTGCTGGAATACCCGTTCCATGCCGATTACGCTTTCATTCGGGCGACCAGGGCCGACAATTGGGGTAACCTCCAGTTCACGCTGGCGCAACGCAACTTCAACCCCATCATGGCGATGGCTGCCAAGATAACCATTGTCGAAGTCGAAGAGGACATTATGGAGGCCGGAGCCATCGACCCGGATCACGTTCACACGGCTGGCATATTTGTTGACCGGATTGTGAAAATCCCAGAGGATGGCATCTGGGATTCCGTCCCGCAGCGATAGCGGAGAGCAAACATATTGACAGAAAAGACACCGCTGAACCGACGCCAGATGGCCGCCCGTGTTGCCCAGGAGTTCCAGGAAGGCTGGCTGGTCAACCTCGGAATCGGCATCCCGACGCTTTGCTCCAACTTCGCGAAAGAAGTGATCTTTCACTCNGAAAATGGGGTGATCGGATACGGCCCGCAGGTTGCTGAGGGCGAGGAGAACATCAACATGGTGAACGCGGGAGGCCAGCACGTTAGCCTGCTTCCCGGCGGCTCTATCGTTCACCACGCCGACGCTTTCGCTATCATTCGAGCGGGGCACCTTGACGTCTCGGTACTGGGAAGCTATGAAGTTGCCGANAATGGCGATTTCGCGAACTGGAAGACCGCAGGCCGCAANGGTGGCGGTATCGGCGGCGCGATGGATTTGGCGGTAGGAGCGAANCAAGTGTTCATNATCATGGAACACACCACTCGCGACGGCAAACCTCGNTTGCTNAAGGAGGTCGCCCTGCCAGCAACAGCCCGTGGAGTGGTCANACTACTGATGACCAACCTGGGACTGTTTGACGTAACGCCCGGCGGCTTCGTCCTGCGAGAGATCGCACCAGGTTATTCGCCGGAGGACGTGCAGGCGGTGACCGAGGCTGAACTACTAATCTCCTCCGACCTGATTCAGGTCAGCNGTACGGGATGATACCTGAGAGTCCGNCAACAAACAACCCTTGTCATGCCGAGCGGAGCGAAGCATCTGGTCGCGCATGGAACAACGTCTGTTGTTGACGACCAGATTTTTCGTTTGCGAACTCAGTATGGTGATGATCTGACGACCAGCCNTGACACCTGAAAACCTGATANCCGAAACCCTANAGGAGTAATCCTTGACAACCACATCCTATAAATNGGGGGTAANCTAAGTCNCGGANAACGCCTACGNGTTTATTCAGCATAACTGCGCCACCGACGCGGGGTTCATCGTGGGTGACGAGGGCGTTANCGTAATCGAGANACCGTGAACCTAATCCGATAGACGCCCACACATTCCAGGTCGAACGGAGCATCATGGGGACCAGCGGGAATTCAGAGATGCGCCGTATCATGAAGNGAAAGTTAGCGGGCTTCCAGGTTGGCGATCGTTGGTATGTCTCAATGTNAGTCAACAGTAGGTGAGGCCAGAGAAACTGGCGTTGCTTTAACCACGGCTTTGACCTCTTCCACAGTCATCTCCAACAGGGGTGTCAGCGCCTGTGTTGTTGCCTCCGTTGAGATAGATACGCTCAAGAGAAACATCTCCAGAACCTCCACAAGCCCTGCCACATGGTCGGCATCGGGAGGCGTTAGCGTGATTGCGTCCAGGTCCTTGATGCCCATTGATTCCAACCGATCACGAATTCTGGCCTTGCTTCACCCTCCGTTTACTAGAAGAGTTTCGCCGGTGATGGCAGTGATGAGCGTGGCGTCGCCCTGTCCTACGTCGATGAAATCTATTGTGAAACCGGCAGCGACCGGTGGCGGCAGTGTAGTCGGGGTCGAGACTGGATTTGGTGATGCCAGTTCGCATCCCACGATGGCGATCGAGAGGCCCAGCAGAATCCATAGAGTCGTTTTGGTGTTTGCCTTTAAAAGCGCCTCGTTTGACGGGTTGTCAGGCTTCGGCGTATCAGGTTTTCAGGTAGGGAAGCGCCTGATCCTTGTGTGCCTAAATCACTGGCTGGCTGATAGACTTAGGTCTCCGCACCCACAGCACGAGGATTGCTCCCAGGAAATTCAGTATTGCGAAGGTGAAGAACGGGGTCTGGTAGGTCCCGGTGGTGTCGAACATGTAGGCGGCGAACAGCGGCGCAAACATCATGGCGATGTTGTTGGGCATCTGAGACAACCCCATTATTGTGGCGAAGGCCTTTCGTCCGAAGTACTCGCCTCGGATGGCGGTCAACAGCGGGATTCTGCCTCCGAATCCGATTCCATAGATTATNGCGAANAGGAAGGCCATTCGNANGTCTTCAGTAAAGGCNAGTATCATGATGGCCGANGCNTGGAGGGACAGAAAAAAGAACAGCACAGGCGGCTTGGGCAGTTTATCCGCNATGGCGCCGGCGAGCATCTGGGACGGCAGGGCCGTGGCCGTGTAGGTCAACACTACCAGCCCGGCGGCGCTGAGCGACATTCCCATGTCCGTCAGTTTCGGGATCAGGTGCAAGGACAACGTGACTATGGAGATGGTGGAGGAGATGTGGACTATAGTAAGAATCCAGAACGCCGACGTCATCAGCGCCTGTTTGACCGTGAAGTCNTCTTCCTCGTCCTGAACGCNCTGGGCCTTGCCACCGTTNTTGTCTGCGGCTGACTGAACTGGAGCTGTGATCCCGTCAGGTTTTAGTCCCATATCCTCGGGGCGGTTGCGGACGACTTTGAACACAGGCCCGATCATCACAAGCATGAACACTCCGATGCCAAACGTGGCCCATCGAAAACCGTGGGTNTCGACGCCTAGGGCCAGCACAGGCACGAGGAAGCCGCCNAAGTGAATTCCCGTCATGGTGGTTGCCATCGCCATGGATCTTTTGCGATTGAACCAGTTGTTAATCATGGATATGACCGCCAGCCAACCGCCAACGCCAGAGCCGAGAGTGATAATGATGAAGGCCAGGTAGAACTGCCACAAGCTCTGGATCATCGACAGGAAGATGAACCCCAGGCCCATAATGCAGTAGCCGATGAGTATCAACCGGCGGGAGCCGAACTTGTCGATGAGGANGCCTTCCAGCGGGCCAAGCACCGCACCCTCGGCACGGGCCAACGTGAAAGCTCCTGACATGGCGGTCCGGCTCCACCCGAACTTTGTCTCCAGGGCCACCAGAAAAGTCCCCAGCCCCTGAAACACGCTGACGGCCATGAGGGTCAGCAGGAACGTGCCCACGCCAACCAATCTCCAACCATAGAATATGCCCCTGGCCTGTTGGAGGGCGTGGGCAGGGGTCATGGTTGATAGGGACGGAATTCGCATCGAGGAAAGTCTATCAGAGTATGATTGGGTTGGGATATAAATGCATTCGGAAACGTGAGCCAAACTTCTGGAAATGACAGTCAGCAATCCAGTCTCATATTTGCCATTCGCCGTGATACAATTCCGCNCAGCAATCTGACGGTGAGTTAAACAACACAAATGGCCCTGCTATCCTATTTCTCGGGAAACGTCACCTGGGCCGCATCCTTCAAGTATCGGGACTATCGGTTGCTCTGGGTCGCCACGGTGTTTCAGTCGGTGGGCATGGGGATGGAACACGTTGCGTTAGGTTGGCTGGTGCTGGAGTTGACTGACTCCGCCTTCATGGTGGGCGTGGCTTCTGCGGCTCGTATGGCTCCGTTCTTCTTCCTGGGCATCGTCTCCGGTGCTGTTGCGGACCGCGTTGAACGTAGGATGTTCCTCCGAATGCTGGCCCTGGCCGGAGCGATTGTGTCTGGCCTCACNGCCCTGGTCCTGTATCAGGAGATCGGATTAGTCTGGCCCATCATCCTTCTGGCGATGAGCATGGGGTGCGTCTGGGCCTTCACGATGACCATGAGGCAGGCGTACACTTTCGATATCGTTGGCCCCGAGGCAGCGTTGAACGGCCTGGCGCTGACTTCACTGAGCCAGCGGGTTGGCGGGGTGCTTGGAGCTCTCGTGGCGGGTCTCATAATCGCCTGGGTGGGTGTTGCGAGCCAGTACGTGGCGATCGCCGTGGTTTACGTCATTGGCGGAGCATTGTTGATGCTGACTCGGTCATCGGGACAGGCCGCCGTTTCAGAGCCTCAGTCCGTCTGGCAAAATCTCAAGGGAACTTTTCACATTCTGAGCACAAACCGGATTCTGCTCATTCTGATGATTCTGGCGGCGGTGACGGAGGTGCTAGGCTTCACGCACCAGACTCTGATTCCGGTGTTTGCAAGAGACGAATTGAGCCT